>NZ_JACDCW010000080.1 GCF_013817345.1 Methylibium sp. | reverse complement strand
GCACGACACCGTCCGCCGGCCCCGCGCAGCGCGCAGTCGCCGGCTGGACGCACGCGCTGGCCCGCCGCGTTGCCCGGCGCCGCAAGCTGCCTGCACTGGCCGCGTTCGCGCGTGATTGGGCAGTGCTGGGCAGCCCGCTGCACACCCAGCGCGTGGCCTGCATGCTGCACGGCGCCGCCCTGGCGATCGCGATCGGCGCACTGGCTTCGCTCTACCTCCGTGGCCTGGCCTTCGAATACCGCGCCGGCTGGGACAGCACCTTCCTGTCGGTCGAACAGGTTCACGGGATCCTGTCCGTGGCGCTCTGGCCGGCCTTGCAGCTCACCGGGCAGGTGCTGCCCAACGTCGAGCAATTGGTCGGGCTGCGCTTTTCGGCCGGCGGCGATGAGAATGCGGCACGCTGGATACACCTGATCGCCGTGAGCGTGGGTCTTTTCGTGCTGCTGCCGCGCGCGCTGCTGGCGGGCTGGGCCGCCTGGCGCGCCCACCATCTGGCCGAGCACTTTCCGCTGTCGCTAGACACGCCCTATTTCCTTCGCCTCATGCGCAAGCACAGCGGCGAGGGCCTGGCGGTGCAGGTGCTTCCCTACAGCTACCACCTGCCACCCGAAAACGCGCGCGGACTCGCGGCGCTGCTGACCCACAGCCTGGGCGAAGGCGTCGAGCTGCGCCTGGCCGATGCGCTGCCCTGGGGCGGCGAAGACGACATGGACCCCGAGCCGCCGCCCACCACGGCCGAGCGCCATCCGCCCGATCTGCTGCTGCCCCTCTTCGCCCTCAGCGCCACCCCGCAGCGCGACACCCACGGCGTTTTTCTGCAGACGCTGCGCGCACGGCCGAACGGAGCGCATCTGCGGCTGGTGCTGGTCGACGAGTCGGGCTTGCGCCGCCGCTACAGCGCCACCGATGCGCCCCAGCGGCTGGCCCAGCGCCGCAGCACCTGGCACAAGATGCTCGCCGATCTGGGCCTGGCTGCGCTGTTCGTCGATCTCGCCCATCCCGACCTGGACGCCGCCGGTGCGCCGCTGCAGGAAGCGCTGGCGGCGAGCGACAAGGAGCGGCGCACATGAATGCGCACACCGTCGCGCTGAGCCTGGTCTCGCACACCAACGTCGGCAAGACGACCCTGGCGCGCACTCTGCTTCAGCACGACATCGGCGAGGTGCGCGACGAAGCCCACGTCACGCTCGAGGCCGAACGCCACACCCTGATCGAAGCACCCGGCGGCGAGCGGCTCGAGCTGTGGGACACGCCCGGCTTCGGCGACAGCGTGCGCCTGGCGAAGCGGCTGGCGCAGTCGGGCAACCCGATCGGCTGGTTTCTCGGCGAAGTCTGGGACCGCTTCCGCGACCGCGCCTTCTGGTCGGCGCAGCGCGCGGTGCGCAACGTGCTCGAAGAGGCGGACGTGGTGCTCTACCTCGTCAACGCCTCCGAGGCGCCCGAGGACGCCGGCTACCTCGATGCCGAGCTGCAGGTGCTCGACCTGATCGGCAAACCGGTCGTCGTGCTGCTCAACCAGCTCGGCCCGCCGCAGCGACCGGGCGAGGAAGCGCTCGAAGTGCGCCGCTGGCGCGAACGAGCGGGCGGTGCGGCCTGTGTGCGAGAAGTGCTGGCGCTCGATGCATTCGCGCGCTGCTGGGTGCAGGAGGGCCGGCTGCTCGACGCCGTCGCCGCCGCGCTGCCGTTGGAGCGGCAGGCGCGGTTTGCGCCGTTGCGAGAGGCCTGGCGGGGGCGCGGCCAAGCGACCTGGCAGGCTGCGATGGACGTTCTGGCCGAGCGGCTGGCGCGCGCCGCGCTCGACCGCGAGCCGGTGCGCGAATCGGGCTGGAGCGGCAAACTCAAGGAGGCTGGCGCTGCACTCGGCTTGCGCCGCGAAGGGGCTGCGACGCCGCGCGAGTTGGCCATGCGATCGCTGGCGGAGCGGCTCGATGCCGATATCCGCCGCTCGACCGACCAGCTCATCCGGCTGCACGGCCTCGACGGCCATGCCACCGACGTGGTGCTCACGCGCCTGGCCGAACACTACGCGGTGCATCAGCCGCTCAGCGAAGGCAAGGCGGCAGTGTGGGGCGGGGTGCTCACCGGAGCCCTGGCGGGTCTGAAGGCCGACATCGCGAGCGCCGGCATGACGCTCGGCGGCGGCTTGCTGGCCGGCGGCGTGCTCGGCGCACTGGGCGCAGCCGGGCTGGCGCGCGGCGTCAACCTGCTGCGGGGCGACACGCCGTCGCTGGCCTGGTCGGACACGGTGCTCGACGAGCTGGCGCGCTCGGCCCTGCTCGGCTATCTGGCGGTGGCGCATTACGGCCGGGGCCGCGGCGAATGGGCGGCCGCCGAGCACCCGGATTTCTGGTCGGACAGCGTGAATGCCGTGCTCGAAACACACACCGAAGCACTGCACGCGCTATGGGCCGAGCGCAGCAGTGCTGGCTCGGCAGCGACTGCCTCGGCGCCGCTGCGCAAGGCACTGCGCACGCTGCTGGCCGAGGCCAGCGCCGAGCTGCTGGCCCGGCTCTATCTGCAGGCGCCCACCCTGGACGTCGAAGACCCTGGGCTTGACAGCGATCCCGATGTACATAGACTGTACATACCCGAGCCGGACCGATCTCCCAGGAGCACCACGCCATGAGTTCAGCAGCCACCTTGCGCATCGTCGTCCAGGCGACGCCCCAGGAAAAATCGGCCATCGCGGCCAAGGCCAAAAAGCTCGGCCTGCCGATCTCCGAGCTGATGCGCCGCGGCGCCGTCGCCTACGAGTCGCAGCAAGCCGACGACGAACTCGGCGCGCTGGCCGATGCGGCCAGGGCCGCGACCGATCGCGCTGGCGCCGCCATTGACGACTCGCTGGCCTTCATCGCCGCGAGCAACGAGCGCATCAACGCGATGGAGCGCCGCGCCGGCGGCTCGAAGCCGGCACCCCGCGCTGCGGCTGCCCGCGCGCGCAAGGTCGCCTGATGAGCGTGACCGACCGGGTCTGGGGCGCCCTGAGTTCGGTGATCAAGCTCGAAGACCGCGTGGTGCGACAGAGCGAAGCCATCCAGACGCAGCAGCTCAAGATCGAGAACCTCACCGAGCGCGTGATCCGGCTCGAGGCGCAACTCGAACTGCTGACCAGCGCCAGCCTGGTCAAGCGGCTCGCGCGGCCGTCGGGGAGCTGACTGCCAGCTGCGGGGCTGCCGGCCCGCGCCGGGCTTTGGAGCAAAGGCGAAATGCGGTGGCTTGATCAGGTCGCCCTAGGCCGAGTCTTGCATAGGCCGACATTTACTGTGTGGTGTAGCCGCCGTCCACAGGCAGATTCTGGCCAACGACAAACGACGCTGCATCGGAGCATAGCCACACCACGGCCTCGGCAACTTCGTCAGGCATCCCGATCCGCCCTATCGGATGGCGTGCCGTCATCATCGACTCGAACTCGGGGGTCGCGAGAATGAACGGGTCCAGGATCGGGGTGCGTATGGTGCCCGGGTTCACCGCGTTGATTCGGATGCCCTGGGGCGCGTACTCCAACGCGGCTGCGCGGGTCAGCCCGACCACCCCGTGTTTGCTGGCCACATAGGCCGATGCGCCCGGAGCGCCCACCAATCCCCAGATCGACGCGGTGTTGACGATGGCTCCACCTCCCTGCTTGAGCATCTGCGGTATCTCGTGCTTCATGCACAACCACACCCCCTTGAGATTGATGCCGATGACCCGGTCCCAGCTTTCGTCAGGGTATTCGTGTGTGGAGGCTCCGATAGTCCCGGCGACTCCTGCGTTGTTGAATGCGCAGTCCAGGCGGCCATAGGCCTCGACGCCTCTGCTGATCAGCGTCTCGACATCGGTTCGTCTGGAGACATCGGCTTTGAAAAAGATGGCCTGGCCACCGGAATCCCGGATCGTGCGCGCAGTCTCTTCACCGCCGTCGACGTTGATATCCGAAACGACCACCGCGGCTCCTTCTCTGGCAAAGACCAACGACGCGGCCTTGCCGATGCCCGTACTTCCACCGGTCACCAGAGCAATTTTTCCTTGCAACATGCCTGCCATTTCAATCTCCTTTGGGCCACCCTTATGTCCCCCAGAAGGCCTCCAAACTTGTTCCTTTGATGACACAACTTAGACGCCCTGTTGGTCTACGTCAACAGGATGGGCTTGGCGACCTGCCGGGATCGATCGTCAGCGAGGGCAGCCTGGGTTCCTTGTTGGTGTCGTTCCGAGCGTGCTGCGGGAACGGCGTGTTTGGAGGCATGCGCACATGCCCTGCAGCGGCACCACCGCGCCCGACACCTCGCTGCCCGCGTTGACGAGCGCGCAGCCCTGCTTTCGGCATGCCGCCGCCACGTCATAGGCCGTTCGCGGCAACCGCATGCCCATTCGGTTCTTGGGGGGCTGCCGCTTCCTTCACGCCTTGCCGCGGCGCCCCACTGCTAAACTCGCGGCGTCAGGAGAGAGTTCCCGCGCGGAACCGCCGAAGGCGCAGAGGCAAGCCCTCGAACGCTCAGGCAAAAGGACTGACGCATTACCTCACTGGAGAGAGGCCGCCCCCGAGGCGGCTCACCGAAGGGGCAAGCCCCGCCGCCGCGACACCATCGCGACCGGCGAGCCGAATCTCTCAGGTACCCAGGACAGCGAGGGCAGGCTCCACCGTTTTTGCGGTGGCTCCATCAACGCCCTCGAAAGTCATTCCATGTCCAACGCCAATACCGCGGCCCTGCACAAGACGCCGCTGCATGCGCTGCACCTCCAGCTCGGCGCGAAGATGGTGCCGTTCGCCGGCTACGACATGCCGGTGAGCTATCCCCGCGGCATCCTCGGCGAACACCGCCATTGCCGCGCCGCGGCCGTGCTGTTCGACGTTTCGCACATGGGCCAGATCCGGCTCGACGGCCCGGAGGCGGCGCGTGCGCTCGAATCCCTGGTGCCGGTCGACGTGATCGGCCTGACCGAGGGCAAGCAGCGCTACGGCTTCTTCACGAACAGCAGCGGCGGCCTGCTCGACGACCTGATGATCACGCGGCCGCAGGCAGCGGCCGGCCTGGGCGATCTGCTGCTGATCGTGAATGCGGCCGGCAAGGAGGCCGACCTCGCCCACCTCCTCACCCACATCGGCCATCGCTGCCGCGTGCAGGCGCTGCCGGAGCGCGCGCTGCTCGCGCTGCAGGGTCCGCAGGCGGCGACAGCCCTGGCCCGCCTCGCACCCGGCGTGGCCGAGCTCAGCTTCATGACCGGCGGCGCATTCGAGCTGGCCGGCATCCCCTGCTACCTCACCCGCTCGGGCTACACCGGCGAAGACGGCTTCGAGATCTCCGTTCCCGCCGAGTCCGCCGAGGCGCTGGCGCGCGCGCTGCTGAGTCAGCCGGAAGTGGAGCCCGCCGGCCTGGGCGCGCGCGACACACTGCGGCTGGAAGCGGGCCTGTGCCTGTACGGCCACGACATCCATGCCACCACCACCCCGATCGAGGCCGGGCTCGGCTGGGCCATCCAGAAGGTGCGCCGGCCGGGCGGCGCTCGCGCCGGCGGCTACCCGGGCGCCGACGTCATCGCCGCGCAGTTCGCCACCGGCACCTGCAACAAACGTGTCGGCCTCGTCGGCCTGGAACGCGTGCCGGTGCGCGAGGACGCGGAGATCGTCGACAGCCACGGCCACCGGCTCGGCCATGTGACCAGCGGCACCATCGGCCCGAGCACGGGCAAGCCCATTGCCATGGCCTATTTGGCCAGCAACCACTGCGCCGTCGCGCACGAGGTGTTCGCGCTGGTGCGCGGCAAGCCCCTGCCGATGCGCGTGACCGCCCTGCCCTTCGCGCCGCACCGCTACAAGCGAAGCTGAGTCCGCCGACTCGCCAGCGCCGGCATCTACAAGGACTTGCCGCGCAGCCCGGCTCGCCGCCGTTCCACCGATCACCCGTTCCCCCTTCGCAACCACCGACAAGAGGAAAGCCATGACGACCAAGTACACGACCGATCACGAGTGGGTCAACATCGAAGATCACGATGCCGCCGTCGTCGGCATCACGCAGCACGCGCAGGACGCGCTGGGCGACGTTGTCTTCGTCGATCTGCCGGCGGTGGGCAGCAGCTTCGCGATGGGCGACGTGGCCGGCGTGGTCGAGTCCGTCAAGGCTGCGGCCGATCTCTACATGCCGGTGAGCGGCGAAGTGGTCGAGGTCAACGAGGCGCTGCGCGCCGAGCCCGCGCTGGCCAACACCGACCCGCTCGGCCAGGGCTGGTTCTTCAAGGTCAAGGTCTCCGACATGACCGAGTTCGACCAGCTCATGGACGCACCCGCCTACGACCAGCTCGTCGAGGACAGCTGAGTCGCGTTTTTCGCAGCGGTGCGAGTGCCTCACGAGGGGGCGCACCGTCCGACCGATGCGCCCGCCACCGCGGGCTCGAAGCCGAGGATCTTCTTTCATGCTGATGTCTGCCTACCGGTCGCTGACCGAACTCGAGAACGCCGACGAATTCGTCGCCCGCCACATCGGCATCGATGCCGACGACGAGCGCCGCATGCTTGCCGCCATCGGCACGGGGGCGCCGGGCTTCACCCGACGCGCGCTCATCGATGCGATCGTGCCGCGCAGCATCTTGCGCGCCGCGCCGATGGCGCTGCCGCCCGTCGCGGGCGAGGCGCAGGCGCTGGCGGAACTGAAGGCCATCGCCGCGAAGAACCGCGTGCTCAAGAGCTTCATCGGCCAGGGCTATCACGGCACGCACACGCCCGGCGTGATCCTGCGCAACGTGCTCGAGAACCCGGCCTGGTACACGGCCTACACGCCCTATCAGGCCGAGATTTCGCAGGGCCGGCTCGAAGCCCTGCTCAACTTCCAGACCATGGTCGCGGACCTGAGCGGCCTGCCCATTGCCAACGCGTCCATGCTCGACGAGGCCACCGCGGCGGCCGAGGCGATGCTCCTCGCCGCGCGTGTCGGCAAAAGCAGGAGCACGAGCCTCTTCGTGGCCGACGATGTGCTGCCGCAGACGCTCGAAGTGGTGCGCACCCGCGCCGCGCCGCTCGGCTACACGGTCGCGGTCGGCCCGGCCGAGGCTGCTGCCGAAGGCGAGCACTTCGCCGCAGTGTTCCAGTACCCGGGCCTGAACGGCCGGGTGCGCGACCTCGCGCCACTCATCGAGGAACTGCACGCCAAAGGCGCGCTGGCCATCGTGGCCGCCGACCTGCTGGCGCTCACCCTCATCACGCCGCCCGGCGAGATGGGCGCCGACATCGCCGTCGGCACGACCCAGCGCTTCGGCATGCCGATGGGCGCCGGCGGTCCGCACGCTGCGTACATGGCCTGCCGCGACGAGTTCAAGCGCTCGCTGCCGGGCCGGCTGGTGGGAGTGAGCGTCGATGCGCACGGTGCCCCTGCACTGCGCTTGGCGCTGCAGACGCGCGAGCAGCACATCCGCCGCGAGAAGGCCACTTCCAACATCTGCACGGCGCAGGTGCTGCCGGCGGTGGTCGCGAGCATGTACGCGGTCTATCACGGGCCGCAGGGCCTCAAGCGCATCGCACAGCGGGTCGCGAGCTACACCGCGGTGCTCGCTGCGGGCCTGCACCACCTCGGCTGCACGCTGGCCCACGAGGACGCCTTCGACACCATCGAGGTGCCCACCGGCGTGCGCACCGACGCCGTGCTGAAGGCCGCGCGCGAGGCTGGCATCAACTTGCGGCGCGCCTCGGCTGCCTCGGTGAGCATCACCCTCGACGAGACCACCACGCAGCCCGACCTGCTGCTGCTGTGGCGCGTGATTCCCACGGCGCTGGGCATGGCGCCTTCGCCGGTGCTGCGCTCCGGCGAGACGCACGGTCAGGACAGTGCCGCGGCGCGCGAGCGAGCGGTCGACAAGAGCCTGCAGGCGCTGCTCGCCAAGTTCGACAAGGGCATCGCCCCGCTGCTGCCCGAGGGCCTGCGCCGCAACAGCGCCTACCTCGCGCACCCCGTGTTCAACACCCACCACAGCGAGACCGAGATGCTGCGCTACATCCGCAGCCTCTCGGACAAGGACCTCGCGCTCGACCGCACGATGATCCCGCTCGGCTCATGCACGATGAAGCTCAACGCGACCAGCGAGATGATGCCCATCACCTGGCCGGAGTTCGCGAACATTCACCCGTTCGCGCCGGCCGATCAGCTGGCCGGCTACTCCGAACTGGACGCGCAGTTGCGCGACTGGCTGTGCCAGGCCACCGGCTACGGCGGCGTCAGCCTGCAGCCCAATGCAGGCTCGCAGGGCGAATACGCGGGCCTGCTGATCATCAAGGCCTGGCATGCCTCGCGCGGGCAGGCGCATCGCAACATCTGCCTCATCCCCGAATCGGCGCACGGCACCAACCCGGCCAGCGCACAGCTCGCCGGCCTGAAGCCGGTAGTGACGAAGTGCGACGACGAAGGCAACGTGGATCTCGCCGATCTGCAGGCCAAGTGCGAGCAGCACAGCGCGAACCTCGCCGCGGTGATGATCACCTATCCGTCCACCTACGGCGTGTTCGACACCCACATCAAGGAGCTGTGCGCCCTGGTGCACCGCCACGGCGGTCGCGTGTACGTCGACGGCGCCAACATGAACGCGCTGGTGGGCGTGGCGGCGCCCGGCGAGTTCGGCGGCGACGTGAGCCACCTCAACCTGCACAAGACCTTCTGCATTCCGCACGGCGGCGGCGGCCCCGGCGTGGGGCCGGTGTGCGTGGCGGCGGACCTGGTGCCTTTCCTGCCGGCGCACCGCACGGGCGGCGTGGGCCTCGAAACCAGCGTGGGCGCCGTGTCGGCGGCGCCGCTGGGCAACGCCGCGGTGCTGCCCATCAGTTGGATGTACATGCGCATGATGGGCACGGACGGCCTGACGCTTGCGACCGAGACGGCCATCCTCAGCGCAAACTACATCGCCGCACGGCTGGCCGACCACTACGACATCCACTTCAGCGGCGAGATCGACGGCGTCAAGGGCGGCGGCGTGGCGCACGAATGCATCCTCGACCTGAGGCCGCTCAAGGAGACCAGCGGCGTCAGCGCCGAAGACGTCGCCAAGCGGCTGATCGACTACGGCTTTCATGCGCCCACGCTCAGCTTCCCGGTCGCCGGCACCTTGATGGTCGAGCCGACCGAGAGCGAATCGCTGCATGAGCTCGACCGCTTCGTCGAGGCGATGATCGCTATTCGCGCCGAGATGGCCAAGGTGGAATCGGGCGAGTGGCCGCGCGAGGGCAACCCGCTGAAGCTGGCCCCACACACCGCCGAAGCACTGCTCGCCGCCGACTGGCCGCATGCCTACAGCCGAGAGGAGGCCGCCTTCCCGCTGCGCGCCCTGCGCAAGCAGAAGTACTGGGCGCCGGTCGGCCGGGTGGACAACGTGCACGGCGACCGCAACCTGTTCTGCAGCTGTGCCCCGGTGCTCGCCGACGAGCCCTCCGGCGCAACCGCCGCCGAGGCGAGCCTCGCATGAGCCGCCGGGCCGTTGTCAAGACCAGTACCGCAGCGTGTAGCGCGGAGCTTGCCTGATGAGCGGCGCCCCGGCCCGCGCTGCCTGATTGCAGGAAGAACCCATGGCCCTCTCCGTTTTCGAGTTGTTCAAGATCGGCATCGGTCCGTCGAGCTCGCACACCGTCGGCCCGATGCGTGCGGCGCGCCTGTTCGCGCTGCGCCTGGAGAATGCGGGCCTGTTAGGGCAGACCGCGCGCGTCGTCTGCGAGCTCTACGGCTCACTCGGCGCCACCGGCAAGGGTCACGGCTCGGACAAGGCGGTGCTGCTCGGCCTGCTCGGCGAGGAGCCCGACACGGTCGACGTCGATGCCGCACCAGCACGGCTCGAAGCGCTGCGCGCAAACAAGCGCTTGGCGCTGCTCGGCCGCCACGAGATCGCCTTCGACGAACCGCGTGACCTAATCTTCAAGCGCCGCCAGAGCCTGCCGCTGCACCCCAACGGCATGCGCTTCGCTGCCTTCGATGCGAGCGGCGACCTTCTGGCCGAGCGCAGCTACTACTCGGTGGGCGGCGGCTTCGTCATCGGCGACGAGATCGCCCCCGACGGCAGCCACCAGCCGGTGATCGGCCCCGACACCACGCCGGTGCCGCACCCGATATGCAGCGGCGACGAGTTGCTGTCGTTGACGAAGCGGCTCGACTGCTCGATCGCCGAGGTGGTGCGCCGCAACGAGCGCGCGCTCGCCGAGCTCGGCCCCGCGGACGCCGACATCGACGCCGGCCTGCTGAAGATCTGGCGCGTCATGCAGGCCTGCGTGGAGCGAGGGCTGAAGAGCGAGGGCGTGCTGCCCGGCGGCTTCAAGGTGCGGCGTCGGGCAGCGAAGCTGCACCGCGATCTGAATGCCGAGGCCGGCCTGCAGGCAACCGACCCGCTGCAGGTGCTCGACTGGGTCAACCTGTTCGCGCTCGCCGTCAACGAGGAGAACGCCGCCGGTGGGCGCGTGGTCACGGCGCCGACGAACGGCGCGGCCGGCATCGTGCCGGCTGTGCTGCACTACTACACGCGCTTCGTCGAGCGCGATGCCGCCAAGGCCGAGCGCGGCGTCATCGACTTCCTGCTCACCGCCGGCGCCATCGCCATCCTCTACAAGGAAAACGCCTCGATCAGCGGCGCCGAAGTCGGCTGCCAGGGCGAGGTCGGCGTGGCCTGCTCGATGGCGGCGGGCGCCCTGTGCGCCGTGCTGGGCGGCACGCCGGAGCAGGCCGAGAACGCGGCCGAGATCGGCATGGAGCACCACCTGGGCCTGACCTGCGATCCGGTCGGCGGGCTGGTGCAGATTCCCTGCATCGAGCGCAACGCCATCGCCTCGGTCAAGGCCATCAACGCCGCGCGCATGGCGCTGCGCGGCGACGGCAGCCACCACGTGAGCCTCGATCAGGTCATCAAGACCATGCGCGAGACCGGCGCCGACATGCAGACCAAATACAAGGAAACGGCCCGCGGCGGCCTGGCCGTGAACATCGTCGAGTGCTGAGTGCTGAGTGCTGAGTGCTGAGTGCTGAGTGCTGAGTGCTGAGTGCTGAGTGCTGAGTGCTGAGTGCTGAATGCTGAGCGCTGAGTGCTGAGTGCTCGGTGTTCAGCGCTGAACATTGCGAATGCGCTGCCGGATTCACGCCTTCGGCGACGCCAGAATGCGGTGCACCAGCGCATCGAGTTCCTCGACGGTGTGTTCCTTGTGCAGCAGCCGGTTCACGCCCAGCCGTGCCGCTTCGGCGCGCAGTTCGTCGGTGATGTAGCCCGAGCTGATCACCACGGGCAGGTCGGCGCGCAGCAGCCGGACCTCGCGTGCAACGTCGATGCCCGACAGCACCGGCATGCTGAAGTCGGTGACCACCAGGTCGAAGGACTGCGGCTGTGCGCGCAGCGCCGCCAGCGCTTCGCGCGCATCGAGGTAGCCGCTGACCCGGTAACCCGCGCGCTGGAGCAGCCGCTCCACGGTGAGCACCATGATCTCGTCGTCGTCGACGTAGAGCACGTGCTCGCCGGCGCCGGCCGCCACACGCTCGCGCCGCCCATCCGGCAGGGTTTCGATTTCCGGCTCGACCAGGGGGAAGTACAGGTGAAAGCTGCTGCCCTGGCTGACGCGGCTCTCGAGTGTGATGGCGCCGCCGTGCGCGGTAACGATGCCATGTACCACGGCCAGACCCAGCCCGGTGCCCTGGCCGACCGGCTTGGTGGTGAAAAATGGCTCGAAGATGCGCTCGCCGGTCGCGGCATCGATGCCACAGCCGTCGTCGCTCACCCAGAGGTGCGCATAGTGCCCCGGCGCCAGCCCCGCCGAGGCGGACGCGCTGTCGAACACCGCCCGGTCGATCCCGACCTCGATGCGTCCCATGCCGCCCTTCAGTGCATGCCACGCGTTGGTGCAAAGATTCATGAGCACCTGCTGCATCTGCGTAGCATCGGCCCGCACGTGCAGTGGCTGCGGCGCGAGCCGCGCCTGCAGCACCACCGCGGCAGGCAACGTGGCGCGCAGCAGCGACAGCGTTTCCTCGACCAGCGGGCCGAGCGGCTGCTCGAGCAGCGCCTGTGGCTGGCGCCGGCTGAAGGCAAGGATCTGCTGCACCAGGCTGCGCGCGCGCAGACCGGCCTTGTGGATCTGCTCCAGGCTCGTCAGCGCCGGATGCCCCGCCTCCAGGTCCTGTCGAGCCAGCATCACGTTGCCCAGAATGCCGGCCAGCACGTTGTTGAAGTCGTGCGCCACCCCGCCCGCCAGGGTGCCGATCGCTTCCATCTTCTGGGTTTCCCGCAGCCGTGCCTCCAGCGCGGCATGCGCCGCCTCGGCCGCCTTGTGCTCGGTGAGGTCGGTGTAGGTGCCGACCATGCGCAGCGGCTCACCGGCGGCATCGCGCCCGACGATCAGGCCGCGCGTCAGCAGCCACACCCAATGGCCCTCGGCGTGCCGCAGTCGCTGCTCGCAGCGGAAGGTGGGCATCGCGCCGGCACGGTAGGCGTCGAACGCAGCGTCTGCTGCGGGCAGATCGTCGGGATGCATGCGCGCGCGCCAGTCGGCAACGCTCAGCCGCAAGTTGAACGCTGCGTCGCCCAGCATCTCGCTGCAGCGCTGCGAGAACAGCACGGAGGCGGCCGCCATGTTCCAGTCCCACACGCCGTCGCGAGCCCCTTCGAGGGCGAACTTCCAGCGTTCCTGGCTCTCGAGCAGCGCCGCCTCGGCCTCCTTGTCGGCGGTGATGTCGCGGTTCATGCCGACCAGCCGGTACGCCTGACCGCCGCTGCTGCGCTGCAGATAACCGTTGGCCTCGATGTGGCGTGTCTGCCCGTCACTGGCGCGCACGATGCGGAACTGGAAGTGCTCGACCGGGCGCCCCTCCAGCAGGTCGGCAAAGCGCGCATCGACCCGCTCGCGGTCGTCCGGGTACAGGCAGCGCTGCCAGGCTTCGGGAGAACTGTCGAAGCTCTCGGGCGTGTGACCGTAGATCGCCAGCATGCGGTCGTCCCAGAGCATCCGGTGCGTGCTCAGCTCGAACTCCCACACGCCGTAGCCGGCTCCCTCGATCGCCATCGCGAGGCGCTGGTTGAGGTTGGCAATGCGGTGCTCCGCCTCGATCTGCTCGGTGATGTCTTCGTGCGCAACGATGACGCGCACTGGGCCGGCGTCGGAGCCACGCGTCACGTGGGCCACGAACCAGCGCCGCCCATCCGCCGTCTCACAGGGATAAGCCATCTCGAAGCGCGGGCGGCGTCCGTCGATCACCTCTCTGAGTCTGTGTGCGAAGCGCTGCGCGTCGGCCCGTCCGTCACCCTGCGCGCTTTCGCATGCGGCGAAGTAGTCGGCGCCCGCTCCCACGCGCGCCGGCGGCGCGCCGTTCGACTCGCCGAACCGGCGCCACGCCGCGTTGGAAGACAGCACCACGCCGTGCTCGTCGAGCACGCAGATGTGTGCCGTCAGGCCGTCGAGCGTGGCCTGGGCGAACTGGCGGGCGGCCTGCAGCGAGGCTTCGGCGCGCTTGCGCTCGCCGATGTCGCGCAGGATGCCGAGCACCCCCGGGCGGCCCAGGAACGCGATGCGGCTGGCGCGCAATTCCAGCCACAGTGCGCTGCCGTCCCGGGCGAGGAATCGAACCTCGTAGTGGCGCAGCGGCTCGTCCTGCGCGTGGCTTGCGCCGACGCGCTGCTCGAAGCGTTCTGTCCATATCTGCAGGAATTGCGGATCGACCACCCGCTCGAAGCCCGAGCCGATGAACTCCTCGAGCGTATAGCCCAGCATCTTCGCGAGCGACGGATTGGCGAACACGAAACGGCGGTCCTGCGCCACGAACACGCCGTCGGTCATCGATTCGAGAAGCGCGCTCTGACTCGCCTCGCTCTCGCGGCGCGCGGCTTCGGCCTGCTTGCGAACGGTGATGTCGGTGTTGGTCCCCGAAACACCGACCGGCCGGCCCTCGGCGTCTCGCAGGACATGCCCGCGAGACAGGATCGGAACGTAGTGGCCGGCCTTGTGCTGCAACCGGAACTCCACCTCGTAGTTGTCGGGGGCGCTCGCCAAGGCGGCGCCGAACACGCGCTCCACCTCGTCCGTGTCGCCGGGATGCAGCAGGCGGCGCCAAAGCGCATCGTCGTTCGGCAACTCGTCGGGCGCGTAGCCCAGCATGGACCACCAGCGCGGCGAATAGAACAGCTCGTTGCGAACGAGGTCCCAGTCCCACCAGCCGTCGTTCGCGCCCCTGAGCACACGGTTCAGGCGCTCTTCGCTGGCCGCGAGCGCTGCTTGCGTGCGCCTGAACTCCTGGAGGTCGATTGACGCCACAGTGGGCTCGCAAGGGAGTTCAGGTCAAACGCGAGAAGATCGGGTTGCGCCCCATCTTAAGGACGCTTCGTCGCCGCCTCGGCAAAAGCAGCGGTGTTTTTCGATGACCGGTGCGCCGTGCCACACGAATCACTCTGTTCCCGCCGCAGCGCAAGGCACAACCTGCCGCCGGCAACCGCAGGCACATCGATTGCTTCCGGATATGACGCAAAGCCAGCGTGTTCGTTACGCGTCGGCGCTGCTCCTCCGGCGCCGGTTGTCTTTCAGCAGGCGCCGACTCATTCGACTCCGGGAGACTCCACCATGAAATACGCCGCCTCGATCGTTGTTGCACTCACGCTCGTTGCCGCCGGATGCGGCGAAAAGGAAGCCGAGATTCCGGTCGTTCCTGCGCAATCGGCGCCGCCCCCGACGGGCAGCATGGAAAACGTGCCGAAGGCGCCGCCGCCGCCTGCAGACCCCGCAGCCACCAGCAGTTCGATCGAGCTGCCGAAGCCGGGTCAGAACAACGATCACTCCAGCCCGGAGTTCGATAAGGGCGGGGCGTCGGCGCCTAAGCAATAGCCAGCGGGCCAGCCGCTTGCTGGCTCGAGCGGCTCGCGCGCCGCACCGGCTCTCTACCGTCGAGACGGCTCGCCTGACTTACGGGCACAGCTCCATGCGGCGAGTCACGCCCTTGATCGTTTCCTCGCTGAACCAAAAGAACTGCGAGGTAATCGTCACGCGGCTGTCTGCCCCCTTGGTCTTGTACTGAACCGGCACCACCCAGCCGAGGTGTCCACTTTGGTTGCGAGACGACATCGAGCACGTGCCGCGCTCAGGCGCACCGAATTCCAGTTCACGGCCTTTCTGCGGCCCAGCGATCGTGAGATCGTAGAAATTGGTGATGGTCTGTTCGTAGTTGATCGGCGCGCGAGTGCGAACCACCTGCGCTGTCGGTTCGGGAGCTGGCCGCGTCGCGCAGCCCACAGTCAGACAGGCGGCCACGACGGCCAAGGCTGCTGCGATCTTCATCTTTTGTTCTCCGCAGAATGAGTTGCCGGTCCGGGAGTATCGGCCAGCCCACAGCGGCTGGCTTCCACACGGCCCCGCGCTTGCGGGGACATGTCCAGGCAAAGGGCTTGCTGTGTGTGCGTGCGCACCGTCGAGCCGCCGTTGCGACCCCGGCTCAGTCGCTCAGCCGCCGGTTGCTCTGGCGCCAATTGGCGCCACCGCCTGGCGCACGTCGCTGCACTGCGCCCGGTTGCGCAGGGCATGGTCCATCAGCACCAGGGCCAGCAGCGCCTCGGCGATGGGCGTGGCGCGAATGCCTACGCACGGGTCGTGGCGGCCGTGCGTTTCCACCGTCGCCGGCCGGCCTTGCAGATCGATCGAGCGGCGCGGCGTGCGGATGGAGCTCGTCGGCTTGATGGCGATCGACACCGTGAGGTCCTGCCCGGTGCTGATGCCGCCCAGCACGCCGCCCGCGTGGTTGGTGAGAAAGCCCTCGGGGGTGAGCTCGTCGCCGTGCATCGAGCCGCGGTGGGCGACGCTGGCGAAGCCGCTGCCGATCTCCACGCCCTTGACCGCATTGAGGCCCATCATCGCGTGGGCCACGTCGGCGTCGAGCTTGTCGAACAGCGGTTCGCCCCAGCCCACGGGCACGCCACTGGCTTCCACGACGATGCGAGCGCCCACCGAATCGCCGGCCTTGCGCAGCGCATCCATGTAGGCCTCGAGCTGCGTGATCTGGCTCTCGTTCGGTGCGAAGAACGGGTTGTGCTGCACGTGCTCCCAGCCCTCGAACGCAACCTCGATGTCACCGAGCGCAGCCATGCCGCCGCGAAACGCGATGCCGTGGTGCTCCGCCAGCCATTTGCGCGCTACCGCGCCGGCCCCGACCATGGGCGCGGTGAGCCGCGCCGAACTGCGCCCGCCACCGCGCGGATCGCGCAGGCCGTACTTGTGCCAATAGGTGTAGTCGGCGTGGCCCGGGCGGAAGGACTCTTCTATGCTGCTGTAGTCCTTGCTGCGCTGGTCGGTGTTTCGGATCAGCAGGCAGATCGGCGTGCCGGTGGTCTTGCCCTCGTACACGCCAGACAGGATTTCGACCGCGTCGGCTTCGTTGCGCTGCGTCACGTGGCGCGAAGTGCCGGGGCGGCGGCGGTCGAGTTCGGGCTGGATGTCGGCTTCAGACAGCGCCATGCCGGGCGGGCAACCGTCGATCACGCAACCGATGGCAGGTCCATGCGATTCGCCGAAATTGGTGACGCGAAACAAGTGACCGAGGGTGCTGCCGGACATGGTGCGCAAAGAGGCGTGAGACGAGTCTCATTGTGACAGCGGCTCCACTGCCAGCTTGCAAGCCGTGCATGCCGCCTGCAGGTTCGAGCCGGCCGGCGCCGAGCGCCCCGCAACGCCTTATTGGGGCCGCTGCGCGGCCTGCTCATCCTCGACCGGCCAGTCGCGGATGTAGGCCTTGAGCATGCGGTTCTCGAAGTCCTGCCCTTCCACGACGGCCTTGGCCACGTCGTAGAAGGAGATCACGCCCATCAGCATGCGCTGGGTGATCACCGGCATGTAGCGCGCGTGGCGGCCGAGCATCATGCGGCGGACCTCGTCGATCTCGGTTTCGGGCGTGCAGGTGAGCGGCGCGTCGTCCATCACGCTGCGCACCGTGCTGGCCCCCAGGCTGCCGTCGTTGCCGACGATCGCCTGCATGACCTCGCGGAAGGTGAGCATGCCGACGAGCTCGCCGTGCTGCATGACCACGAGCGAGCCGATGTCGCGCTCGGCCATGGCGCGCACGGCCTCGGACAGCAACTGGTCGGGTTCGGCGGTGAAGAGCGTGCCGCCCTTCACAACTAGGATGTCGCTGACTTTCATGGCAAGCTCCTAAGGCAAGGCGAGTTCAATATAGCCCACAATGCCCGCCCGCAGGCACCTGTTCCCCACGACTGGAAGCCCCATGCCCGGTTGGTTTTTCCACGCCTGCGCCCGGGCGCGCAAACGGGCCGGGACTCAGGCGATCAGTTCCTGCAGCGTCATCTCGCTGAACGCCGCCCGCTTCCAGAACCCGCGAAGGGCCGGCGTCGGCTCCAGCAACAGGGCGGCGAGCAGCGGCTGCGCAGGCGTGTTCTGCGGCTCGCGCAGCAGCACGTAGCGCTTGTCACCCTCTTCGTCGAGGCGGGCGGCCCAGTCGATCTCGACAAAGGTCTCGAGGAGCGGCTCGATCTGCAGGGGGTCCGCGCGCAACTGATGCGAGAGCTGGTCCAGGCTCGCGCCATGCCGGCTTTGCGTTCGCGCCTGCGCGAGCTCTCGCAGCAGCAGCACGGCGAGCGAGAAGCGATGGCCGGCCGTGAGTGGCCGGCGCACCACGCGCATCTGCAGGCTCGGCGCATAGGCGGCGATCACCGCACCGAGCAGCACGATGACCCAGCCGAGGTAGATCCAGATCAGGAAGATCGGCACCGTGGCGAAGGCGCCGTACACCGCCGAATAGCTGGGCACCGACACCAGGTACCACGCCAGCACCGACTTCGCCACTTCCACACCGGCCGCCACGAACACGCCGCCGGCCCAGGCGTGAACCCAACGCACCTCGGTGTTGGGCACGTAGTGAAAGAGCGCGGCCATGGCGCCGGCCAGGAGCCCGAACTCCAGTGCATTGAACAGCACGCTTAATCCTTGCGGCAGCGTGCCGACCATGCCTCGCGACGCCGAGATCGCATACGAGGTGCCGGACAGACTCATGCCCAGCAGCAGCGGCCCGAGCGTGGCTGCGGCCCAGTACACCAGCACCCGCTGCGCGATCGGCCGCGGCGTGCGCACGCGCCAGATGTTGTTCAGCGTGCGGTCGATGGTGAGCATCAGTGCAATGGCGGTCACGAGCAGCACCAGCAGGCCCGCCCCGCCGAGCTGGTTGGCCTTGACGGCGAACTGCGTCAGCGCCTCGAGCACCGGCCGGGCAATGCCATTAGGGATCAGTGCCTGCAGGAAGTAGGTCTCCACCGCCCCCCGGAACTCGCTGAACATCGGAAAGGCGCTGAAGACGGCCAGCATGACCGTGGCCAGCGGCACCAGCGCGATGGTGGTCGTGAAGGTGAGGCTGCTGGCGGTCAGGCCCAGGCGGTCTTCGCGGAAGCGCTGGCGCAGCGTCTTGAGCGTGTCGAGCCAGGGCCAACTCTGCAGGGTGTGAACGAAGTCGGCCAGGCGTTCACGCCAGCCCGGTCGCATCGAGTCGTGCACAGTCATGCGGCATGATGCCAGCCGATGAACGAGCACAACGCGATCGATGCCACCCGGGCCGCGGCGGTGAGCAGCCTGCTGGGGCTGATCGTGCTCGGCTTGCTGTGGGAGTTGTGGCTGGCACCGACCGGCAGCGGCATGCTGGCCTTCAAGGTGCTGCCTCTGGCCGTGCCGCTGGCCGGGCTGCTCAAGCGCCGGCTCTACACCTACCGCTGGGTCAGCCTGCTGGTGTGGCTCTA
>NZ_JACDCW010000182.1 GCF_013817345.1 Methylibium sp. | reverse complement strand
TCGCCGACGCATGAAGCGTGTGCAAACGACGCCGAGACCCGGCCGGCGAGGCGGACAATGCGGCTATCACCCCCGGGAGCCTTGGATGATCGTTCGCATTGATATCGAGCCGGTCGAAGCTTCGACCTACGAGTACAGGGTGAGCCAGCAAGGCGAGGGGCTATACGCCGACGTCGGCTTTTCTTCGGCCATGCTGGCGCTGGTCGCCGCTTTCGAGGGCTTGGCGCCCGACGTGGTGGCGCTGGAGGTGGCCTACCGCGGGATCGTCTCCGGCACCTACCCGCTCATCGTGGTGGCGCGCAAGCCCGAGCAGATCGCCGACCATGCGGTCATGACCACCACCACCATCGAGGCGCTGCTGGCCGCCGTCGTCTGAGGGCGCGGCGCGGGAGGCGCCGGCGTGCGCCACCGAACGGTCGCACACCCGTGCCGGCCGCAGCATGGGTTCGTCGGCGAAGTTCGCCGCACGAGGAATACCGCCATGCAGCACGACGCGCACATCGAACCCTCCCGCCACACGACCCGGCAAGTCGACGAGAAGCTCGACACGGTCGAAGACAAGGTGACCGACAAGCCGGGTGCCGGCTCGCCCGCCATCAAGCCCAACAAGGACCTCGCCGACGACGGCAAGCCCGACGTCGACACGCCCGAAAATCCCCGGATTTGAACGTGCGGCACGCACGGCGCATGCCGCGCTGCACGCTTTTTGCGAGGAACCTTCGATGAAGCGACGCCACCCTGTCTTCGCTGCGAGCGTAGCCGCGGGGGTGCTCTTCGCCTTCGCCAGCATCTCGACCTTCACCGGCTTGAGTTTGTCGGGCACCGCGCATGCGCAGATGGGCACGCCGGCGCCGTCCGGCCCGTCCGCCGTCCAACCCCCCGTCAGGCCGGTTCCGCCGACGCAGACGGTGCGCCCGCTGGACCCGGTGCCGAGCGTCAGGCCTGCGCCGGTGCTGCCCGGCCAGCCGCCCACGCAGACGGGACCGGTGGCTCCTCAACAGCGCGGCACGCCGCAGATCACGATCCCCCTGAACCGCCCGGCCGCGCCGGTGCCCGCCGTACCTGCACCTCCGCCTGTGCAGCGCTCCGCCGACGAGCCACGCGCCGAGACGCTGACGCGTTGCAATGCGCTGGCCGGTGCGCAGGCCCAGAGCGAATGCCGCCGACGTGCCGGCGTGCAGTACAGAGCCCAGTGAAGCGCGCACGCGCCGTGCTGCGCTGCGGCTCGCGTCATCTCTGCTCCGGCCGCTTCGGCCGCCAGCCTCGAAACACGCCGCCGAACTTCAGCGATCGGTATCGACCGGCGCAGCTTGCGCCAGATGCCGGACTGCGCCGTGCAGCGCCGGGTGGGGCGCAATGACGATGCCGGTCGCGATGGTTGCGAGGTAGGACTCGAACCGGCCTTTGGCCTCGAAGCGCTCCCGAAAGCGCGACCGCGCCAGATAGGTGCCGAGCTTTTGCGCGACGCCCCCGGCCACGAACAGACCCCCTCGCGCACCCAGGGTGAGCGCCACGTTGCCGGCAAAGCCGCCCAGCATGGCGCAAAAGCTGTCGAGGGTCGCGAGGCAATCCTTGTCGCCTTCGTCGAATGCGCGCCGCGTGATGTCGGCGGGCTCGAGGTCTTCGTCGCAGGGCGTGCCGCGCACGATGCACACCGCGCGGTGCAGCAGCGGCAGGCCGCTGCCCGAGAGCATGCGTTCGGCTGAAACGTGCGGGTGGTCGATGCGAATGACGCGCAGCAACTGGCCTTCGAAATCATCGGCCGCGGCGGCCGTGACGTGGCCGCCCTCGGCCGCCAGCGCGATCCAGTCGCGTCCCGCCGGCACGCAGCCGGCGACGCCCAGGCCGGTGCCGGGGCCGATCACGGCCATCGGCAGCGAACGGTCGGGGCGTGCCGCGGTCATCCACTGCACGGCAGTCTCGTCCGGTGCGGCAGCCAGTTGCGGCAGCGCCAGGGCCAGGGCCTCGAAGTCGTTGAGCAACAGCACCTCGTCGGCGCCGAGCGCGCGCGCCATGTCGGCGCGCGACACGCACCAGTCGCTGTTGGTCATGCACACGCTGTCGCCATCGATCGGCGTGGCCAGGGCGAGCGCCACGCGCCGTGGCGCGGGGGCGGGCGCGCCCGGCGCGGCGACCTGCGACAGGTAGGCCAGCGCGGCGGTCTGCGGCGATGCGAAGTCGCGGCACTTGAAGGAGCGCATGTCGGTCGGTATGCCGTCCTCGCCGCGCACCAGCGCGAAACGCGCATGCGTGCCGCCGATGTCGGCCACGAGCCAGGGGTATTGCGGTGAGGCGCTTGTCATCTCAGTGCTCGGCTGGGCGTTGTTCGTCGGCACGATGCGGGCGATCGCCGAACCCTGCGCAGTTGATGAAGAAAGGTCATCTCAACGACACCAGAAGAAATCGACCGGCTGGCTCGCGTGCTCGGCCAGCGCCCGCAGCGGCGAGGGCAGCGGCCAGTCGCCGCGCGCAGCGCGCTCGAAGGCGTCGCGCTTCTCGACGCCTTGCGCGGCAATGACGATGCGGCGGCTATCGAGCAGCGCGGCGAGCGTCAGCGACACGCGCGGCAGCGCCGGCCTCATGCCGGGCGGCGGGGTCATCGTGCAGGCCAGCGCGTTCGAATGTGGATCGAACGCGGCTTCGACGCCGAGCGCGCCAGGAAAGAGCGAGGCCAGGTGGCTGTCGTTGCCCAGGCCGAGCAGCACCAGATCGAAAGGCCGCGGCAGCTTCTCCAGGCGTTGCGTGGCGCCGGCCACGCTGGCCTGTGCGTTGTCTTCGCCGCAATAGAGCGGCGTGAAGTGCGCGGCAGCGGCGCGGTCCTGCAACAGCAGCTCGCGCACCAGACGTTCGTTGCTCTCGGGATGGTCGGCGGGAACCTGGCGCTCGTCGGACAGCGTGATGTGCACGCGCGACCACGGCAGGTCGAGTGCGGCGATGAGCGGGTAGTACAGGCGCGGCGAGCTGCCGCCGGTGACGACCAGCGAGGCAGTGCCGCGTTCGCGCACTGCCGTCGTCACGGCCTCGCTCACGGCCGCCGTGACCGCCTGCGCGAAAGCCTCTGGCGAATCGAGAACCCGCAGGGCGATCGTGCCCGGTAGCGGTGCGTCGTTGCGGTCTTCCATGTCCAGACGTCCTCCTTCGTTCGACTCAGTCTTCTTCGTGCCACGCACAGCCGAAGCGCCCGACCAGCGCGCTCGACGCGGCCGGCCCCCAGGTGCCCGAGGTGTAGCCCTTCGGGGCTTCGCCGCTGCGGTCCCAGCCCTCGCGGATGGGTTCGATCCAGGCCCAGGCCGCTTCGAGTTCGTCGCGTCGCACGAACAGCGCGAGGCGCCCGCGCACCACGTCCATCAGCAGGCGTTCATAGGCATCGAGCCGGCGCGCCTCGCGCGTGTCGCGCAGCGCCAGGTTCAGCAGCTTGGGCGACAGCCGCATGCTGTCGCCCGGGGTCTTGGTGTTGATCTCCAGCCCCAGGCCGTCGTCGGGCTGCAGGCGAATGATCAGCTGGTTGTGGGGCGTGCCGCTGGCCGATTCGAAGATGGAATGCGGCACCGGCCGGAAGTTGATGACGATCTCGGCCAGCCGCTCCTGCATGCGCTTGCCGGTGCGCAGGTAGAAAGGCACGCCGGCCCAGCGCCAGTTGTCGATCTCGGCCTTGAGCGCGACGAAGGTCTCGGTCTGGCTGGTCGGTGAGATGCCGTCTTCCTTGAGGTAGCCGGTCACCGGCGCGCCTTCGATGGCGCCGGAGCGGTACTGACCGCGCACGGTCTTGTGGGGCAGATCGCCTTCCAGGTAGGGCCGCAGCGAGCGCAGAACCTGCAGCTTGGCGTCGCGCACCGAATCTGCATTGATCGAAGCGGGCGGCTCCATCGCCACGATGCACAGGCACTGCAGCACGTGGTTCTGCACCATGTCGCGCAGCGCGCCGGTGTTGTCGTAGAACTCGCCGCGCGTGCCCACGCCGAGCTCCTCGGCGATGGTGATCTGCACGTCGTGGATGTAGGAGCGCGACCACAGCGGCTCGAGCAGCGTGTTGCCGAAGCGCAGCGCCATGAGGTTTTGCACCATCTCCTTGCCGAGGTAGTGATCGATGCGGTAGGT
>NZ_JACDCW010000079.1 GCF_013817345.1 Methylibium sp. | reverse complement strand
GCCGGCAGCCCCGCGCCGGTGCCGCCGCCGGCGGGGCTGGGCCTGGAGCTGCGCGGCTATCAGCTTCACGGACTGGCGTGGCTGCAGTACCTGCGCGAACACCGGCTCGCCGGCATCCTGGCCGACGACATGGGCCTGGGCAAGACCGCGCAGGTGCTCGCGCACCTGCTCGTCGAGCAGCAGGCCGGCCGCCTGGACCTGCCGGCGCTGGTGGTGCTGCCCACCTCGCTCATCGCCAACTGGCAGGCCGAGGCTGCGCGCACGGCGCCCGCGCTGCGCGTGCTCACGCTGCAGGGCGCGGCGCGCGCGCGCGACTTCGAACGCATGGCCGAACATGACGTGGTGTTCACGACCTACCCGCTGCTCTGGCGCGACATCGACGCGCTGCGCGCGCAGGCCTGGCACCTCGTGATCCTCGACGAGGCGCAGATGGTCAAGAACGCCGGCAGCCGCGCCGCCGGCGCCCTGCGGCGCCTGAACGCCCGCCACCGCCTGTGCGTGACCGGCACGCCGCTTGAGAACCACCTCGGCGAGCTGTGGGCGCACTTCGATTTCCTCATGCCGGGTTTTCTGGGCGATGCGCGCAGCTTCGCGCGCCAGTGGCGCAAGCCGATCGAGACCAACGGCGAGACGCTGCGCGCCCAATTGCTCGCACAGCGCGTGCGGCCTTTCATCCTGCGCCGCCGCAAGCAAGACGTGGCGACCGAGCTGCCGCCCAAGACCGAAGTCATCCGCCGCGTGCAACTCCAGGGTCAGCAGCGCGCGCTCTACGAGAGCGTGCGCCTGGCCGCCGACGAGCAGGTGCGGCGCGTGCTGCAGCGCCAGAGCTTCGCCGGCTCGCAGATCGCGATCCTCGATGCGCTGCTCAAGCTCCGGCAGGTGTGCTGCGATCCCCGCCTGGTGAAAGGGCCCGCCGTGCCCGAGACCATGGAGCGCGCCAAGATCGAGCTGCTGCGCGACATGCTGCCGGAGCTGGTCGACGAGGGCCGGCGCGTGCTGGTGTTCTCGCAGTTCACCGAAATGCTGGCGCTGGTGCAGCAGGAGCTCACGGCACTCGGGCTGCCGTTCCTCTCTCTCACTGGCGACACGCCGCCCCGTGCGCGCGGCGAGGTCGTGCGGCAGTTCCAGGCCCAGGCCGTGCCGATCCTGTTGCTGAGCCTGAAAGCCGGCGGTGTCGGCCTGAACCTCACGGCTGCCGATACGGTGATCCACCTCGATCCCTGGTGGAACCCGGCCGTCGAGCAGCAGGCCAGCGACCGCGCGCACCGCATCGGCCAGGACCAGCCGGTGATCGTCTACAAGCTCGTCGTGGTGGGCAGCATCGAGGAGCGCATGCTGGCGCTGCAGGCGCGCAAGGCCGCGCTTGCCGAAGGCGTGCTGGGCCACGACGCTGCGGCGGCGACCAAGTTCAGTCCCGAGGACTTGCAGGGCCTGCTGGCGCCGCTGGTCTGAATCGCGAGCGAATCGACTTTCCCATGCGCAAAACAGGAAGCGGCGGCTTGGTGTATTCGACGGAAGCCGGGCGCATGTGCCCCGCCTGTCGCTCGCCGGTGGCCGAGTGCGTCTGCAAAGCGCAGGCCACAGCTTCTTCGAAGGGCGACGGCGTGGTGCGCGTCAGCCGTGAGACGAAGGGTCGTGGCGGCAAGGCCGTGACACTCGTACGTGGGCTGGACCTCGACGCCGCCGCGCTCGCCGCTTTGGGCAAACGCCTGAGAACCGCTTGCGGGGCGGGCGGCACCGTGAAGGACGGTGTGCTCGAAGTGCAGGGCGATCACTGCGAGCGGGTGATCGACTGGCTGAAGATCGAAGGCTGGACCGTCAAGCGCGCCGGATCGTGAGACCGGGCGCATGCGCGGCTGAGGGCGGCCAGGCGCAGGCCCTGATTGCTGTGGGCTCCGCCGCCGCCGCCTCGTGAAGGCGGCCGGGTCGATGCGAGCACCGCCGGCTCAGCCGCTCGCCTCGTCTGCGCTTCCTTGCGGCGTTCGAACGCCGGCGCCGCCCGCATCGCCGGCATCGCCGTGGTGCAGCAGCAGCGTGAGAAGCACGGCCGAGTCGCTGCGAGCGCGCAGTGAATGCCGCTGCTGCCCGGGCAGCACAACGAGTTCGCCCGACTGCAGCCGTCGCGTGCCGCCCGGCATGACGACTTCGACGTCGCCTTCCAGGCAGTGAATCGTGCACTCGTCGGCCACATGGTGCTCTGGTTGATCATGGTGGGCCGGCAGCACGAGGTGCAGCAGTTGGAGCCGGTCGCTCTTCAGCAGGCTCGTGCTCACCGCCTTGCCGAGGGCCGCGCCGAGCGGGCGCACGCTGATGGTGTCGAGCAGTTGGGCGTGGGGCAGGGCCATGGGGCGGGTCTCCTTGGCTGTAGCAGCGGGGTGGGTCGGGTGGCGTGAGGCCAAGGCATTCAGGAGCATTTGGAATGCCTGCCAGCGGCGTTTGCCGCCCAGGGCCGACGACGCGTTCGGCCATTCACGCCGGGCTGACATTCCACCTGCCGCCGTGCCGCCCTATGGAATCAACTTCATCCCGGCGGTCTTGGCGGCGCCCACATCGAAAGTCATCGTGGCACTGCAGCCGGCCGCGTGCGCAACGCGCTCGATGAGACAGTCGGCGAAATCCGAGGAACCGGCCCTGAAAACGCGCAGCGCCTTCACTACCTGGTCCGCGCGGTCCACGACAAGCTCTTTGCTGCGCAACAGCAGTTCCAGGGCCGAGGCGACCTGATCGCGCGTGAGGCCGTAGCTCGAGGAAAGCACCCACACGAACTCCACGATCGAGACCTGGGGCACGAAACCCGGTGATTCGTTCGACAGCGACTCCACCAGCCGCGTGGCCTTGGGAGACTGCCGCGGATCGTCCTGCATGACGTAGCGCACGAGGACGTTGGTGTCCAGACCGATCATCGGGCGGCCGCCCCGCGTGCCGCGATGGCCAGGTTCATTTCTTCGATCGAGACCCGCTTGCCCGGCTTGCCGAACATGCCCCGCAGCTCTCGAACCGAGCGCGTGGCGGCAATCACCTCGAAGCGGCCGGGCTCGATCTCGACGAACTCGACCCGGTCCCCGGTCTCGATGTTGAGGGCCTGACGGACATCGACCGGGATGGTGACTTGGCCCTTGCTCGTGACGGTGGCGGTGGTCATTGCTCCTCCTAATTTCCTTACTTCAGTGTAAGGCATAGGTGCATGTCGCGTCTGTTTCGCGCGAGCGGCAGCCCCGGGCTCGCCCGGCATTCGCCGCGCTTGCAGTCAGCGGCCGTTCAGCGGGTACTGCGGATCGGTGTAGCCAGGCGTGGACGGATGCCCCGGGCTCACGAGCGAATCAACGAAGGCCTCGTCCTCGGCCGTGAGCGTGTAGTCGAGCGCCGGGAAGTAGTCGGTCCACTGTGCCAGCGTGCGCGGCCCGGCGATCACGGCGCTCACCGCCTTGTTCGCCAGCACCCAGGCGGTGGCGAAGTGGGCCAGCGTCACGCCCTTCTTCTCGCAGTAGACCTTCAATGCCTGCGCGATCACCAGCGACTCTTCGCGGAACTCCGCTTCCAGGATGCGCCTGTCGCCCCGCCCGGCGCGCGTTCCCGCGGCGGGTTCGCTCCCCGGTGCGTATTTGCCGGAAAGCACGCCGCGCGCGATCGGGCTGTACGGCACCACGCCGATGCCGTGGTGTGCGCAGGCGGGCAGCACCTCCACCTCCGGCTGCCGGTTGAGCAGGTTGTAGTATGGCTGGCAGACCACCGGGCCGGGCATGTTCATCTCGCGCGCCAGATGGGCCAGCTCGGCGATGCGCCAGCCGCGAAAGTTCGAGACGCCCCAGTAGCGGATCTTGCCCGCCCTCAGCAGCGCGTCGATGCCCCGCAGCGGCTCCTCCAGGTCCATGCCGTTGTAGTCGCGGTGCAGGTAATAGATGTCGATGTAGTCGGTGCCCAATCGCTGCAGGCTGGCTTCGCAGGCCCGCTGCAACCAGGTGCGCGAATAGTGCGATTCGTTCGGCCGGTCGGACATCTTGTTGCCCACCTTGGTGGCCAGCACCCAGTCGCTGCGCTTGCCCTCGAGCAGTTCGCCGACCATCGCTTCCGAGCGGCCGCGCGAGTACACGTCGGCCGTGTCGATGAAGTTGACGCCATGCTCGCCGGCATGCGAGACGATGCCGCGCGCCTCTGCGAGTTCGGTCTGGTCGGCGAACATCATGCTGCCCAGGCACAGGGCGGAAACTTTGAGCGGGCTCTTGCCGAGCGTGAGGTAGCGCATGAGCGTGCGTGCCGGAAGTCGGCGTGTGGTGACGGGAGGGCCGACCATGTTATCGGGCCGGGAGCGCTGCTCGTTGGTGTTCGAGGACGGCCGTCGGCGCGCCTCAGCGCAGGCAGCATCGCTGTCGGTCAGGCGTCTGCGGCACGGCGCAACAACCCGCGGCATCGTTGGGCAAACTGTCTTCGCTACAGTGCGCGGCAGGTGCTGGAAGGCCGGCCCTGCGTGAACGCAACGGAGTACGGCGGCTTTGCGACATTGGTGTGCAGCGGCGATGGCAGTCTCGGTGGTCTGGTCGGCGACGGCGGCGGCCGACGAAGTGCCGCGCCAGGTGGTGGTGGCCCCGGTCGAGCGCGCCGAGCTGGTGCAGCAGGTCGAAGTGCGCGGCTCGGTCACCGCACCGCGCACGGCACAGGTCTCGACCAGCGTGGCCGGGCTGCTGAGCCGCATCGAGGTGGAAGAGGGCGACCGCATCGAAGCGGGCCAGCGCATCGCGCAGCTCGACGGCGAGCTCGACAGCCTCGATCTCCGGATCGCTCGCGCCGCCACCGCCGAGGCCGAAGTGCAGCTCGCCGAGGCCCGGCGCCGGCTGAAGGATGCGCGCGAGATCGGCGCCGGCTTCTTCCCCGCCGACGAGACCCGCAGCCGCGAAAGCGCCGTCGAGACCGCGCAGGCCTTGCTCGCGCGCCGCCAGGCCGAGCAGGCCCGCCAGGGTGCGGTGCTGGCGCGGCACGAGCTCGCGGCGCCCTTTGCCGGCATCGTGAGCGTGCGCCACCGGCAAGTGGGCGAATGGGTCGAACCGGGCACGCCGCTCATCGAACTGGTCGATTTGAGTGGGCTGCGCCTGGAGTTCGCGCTGCCGCAGGCGCTTTACGGTCGCGTCGGGCTGCGCAGCGCGCTCGAGGTGCGGCTCGACACCGACCCCGGGCGCGCTTATGAAGGCCGGGTGCGCGCGGTGATCCCCGTCAGCGACGTGCAGGCGCGCACCTTCACGCTGCGCGCCTCGCTCGACAACGCGCCGCCGCTCACGCCCGGCATGTCGGCGCGCGCCACGCTGCGCCTGCCGCTCGGTCGCGAGGGCGTGACGGTGCCGCGCGATGCGCTCAACCGCTACCCCGACGGCCGCGTGACCGTGTGGGTGCTGCACGAGGAGGACGGCATGAGCCGCGTGCGCGAGCAGCGCATCGAGCTCGGCGAGGTCTTCGGCGAGCGTGTCGGTGCCATCGAGGGGCTGCGCGGCGACGAGCAGGTGGTCGTGCGCGGCAACGAGGCGTTGCGCGACGGCCAGCGCGTCGCGCCGCAGCGTGCGAAAGCCCCGCGCGTGAAGCCGCAACCCTGAAGCCGCGGCCGCAAGCGAAGCGCTGACGAGCATGTTCGCCTCCGTCATCCGCCACGGCACGCTGGTGGCCGTGGTCTCGCTGCTGCTGGCCCTTCTCGGCGTGCTGGCGGTGCTGCGCATCCCCGTGCAGATGATTCCCGACCTGGAGGTGCGCACGATCACCGTGCAGACACGCTGGCCGGGCGCCACGCCGCAGGACATCGAGAAAGACATCCTCATCGAGCAGGAGGAGTTCCTGCGCAGCCTGCCCGGCCTGCGCCGCATGACCGCCACGGCCATCAGCGGCGCCGCCGACATCGAGCTCGAGTTCCCGTTCGACATAGACATCACCGAGACGCTGATCCGCGTCAACAACGAGCTCAGCCGCGTCAGCGGCTACCCGGAGAACGTGAACGATCCGCGCATCGTCGCCGCCTCGTTCTCCAGCAACGCCTTCATGTACTTCCGCGTCGCCACGCTGCCGGACAACCCGCGCCAGCTCGAGCTGACGCTGATGCGCGACTTTCTCGAAGACAACGTGCGCCCGCGCATGGAGGCGATCAGCGGCGTCTCGGAGGTCACCGTCAGCGGCGGTGCCGAGCGTCAGATCCAGATCTGGCTCGACCCCGAGCGGCTCTCCGCCCTCGGCCTGACGGTGGGTGACGTGCGCGACGCGCTGCGCGCGCGCAACCGCGACGTCTCGGGCGGCGATCTCGACCAGGGCAAGCGCCGCTACCTGCTGCGCACGGTCGGCCGTTTCGAGAGCCTGGAGGAGATGAGGCAGCTCATCCTCGTGCGCCGCGGCGACAGCGTGGTGCGCCTGGGCGAGGTGGCGCGCGTGGTGCAGGACCACTTCACGATCACGCAGGTCAGCCGCGTCGATGGGGAGCCGGTGCTGGGCATGCAGGTGCGCCGCGAGAGCGGCTCCAACGTCATCGACATCAAGCGCGCGATGCTGACCGAGGTGGCCGCGCTGAACACCGAGGTGCTGGCACCGGCCGGCCTGGAGATGAAGCTGACCTCCGACGACGTGCGCTACGTCGAGGCCTCGGTGCGCAACGTGTGGACGAACCTCGCGCTCGGCGCCGTCTTCGCCACGTTGGTGATGCTTGCCTTCCTGCGCTCGTGGCGCGCCACCTTGGTGGGCATGTCGGGCATTCCGCTGTGCCTGCTTGCGGCCTTTCTCGGCCTGCTGCTGGCCGGGCGAACGCTCAACGTCATTTCGCTGGCGGGAGTGGCCTTCGCGATCGGCATGACGGTCGACAACAGCATCGTCGTGCTCGAGAGCATCGAGCGCGAACGCCGCCGCGGGCTGGATCGCCTGGCCGCAGCGCTGGCCGGCGTGCGCCACGTCGCGCCGGCGGTGCTGGCGTCCACGCTGACCACGGTGCTGGTCTTTCTGCCGGTGCTCTTCATCGCCGAGGAAGCCGGCCAGCTCTACTCCGACATTGCCGTTGCGATCTCCGCGGCCATCCTCGTCTCGATGGCGGTGGCACTCACGGTGGTGCCGACGCTGGCGGCGCGGGTCGATTTCCGCGCCAGCTTCGACGGGGCCGACCAACCCACCGGCCCGATGACCCGCGCCGCGCTCGGCACGGTGGGCTGGCTGCTGGCCGGGCGGGTGCGCCGCATCGGGGCGATCACCGCGACGGCTCTGCTGGCGCTCTGGATCGGCGCCACGCTCACGCCACCGGCCGAATACCTGCCCGAAGGAGAGGAGGCCAAGACCTTCGCCAGCATGAGCCCGCCACCGGGCTACAACCTGGCCGAGATGCTGGGCGTGGCCGAGCAGGTCGAGGCCGCGTTCCTGCCGCACATCGATGCGGACCGCAGCGCCTTCGATGCCGGCGAGACGCCGGTGCCACCGATCGCGTACGTCAACCTCAGCGTGCAGCCCGATCGGCTTCGCATCGTTGCGGAAACCGTGGAGCCGCGCGACATCGACGCGCTGATGGACGCGCTGACGGCGCACTACGAGAGCTACCCCGGCATGCGCGCCTTCGCGGCGCGGGGTTCGATCATCTCCAGCAACGACGGCGGCACCCGCAGCATCAACCTCGACATCGCCGGGCCGCGCCTGGAGACGCTCTACGCGGTGGCCGCGGCGGCCGACCGGCGCGCCCGCGAGGTCCTGGGCAACCCGCGCATCCAGAGCCAGCCCGCGTCGCTGAGCCTGGCGCAGCCGCTCATCGAGGTGCGCCCCGACTGGGACCGCGCGGCCGAGCTGGGCCTCAACAGTGCCGAGCTCGGCTTCACCGTCGCCGCGCTCACCGACGGCGCCTACATCGACGAGTTCTTCCTCGACGACGACCGGATCGACATCTACGCCTACGGCCCCGCCGGCCCCGAGCCGCGGCTGGCGGCGCTCGCCGGCATGCCCATCCGCACGCCGCAGGGCACCACGCTGCCGCTGAGCACGGTGGCGCAAATCGAGGAGCGCGTCGATGTGAGCCAGGTGCGCCGCGTCGATGGCCGGCGCACGGTCACGCTCAACATCATTCCGCCGCGCAGCGTGGCGCTCGAAGCCGGCGTGGAGCAGGTGCGCCGCGAGGTGATCGGCGCGCTGCGAGAGGAGGGCGCGATTCCGCGCGACGTGAGCGTGACGATCTCGGGCGCGGCCGACCAGCTCGACGCGACGCGCGATGCGCTCCTCGCCAACTTCTCAGTGGCGCTGCTCATCGTCTATCTGGTGCTCGTGGCCATCTTCACGCACTGGGGTTACCCGCTGCTGATCCTGACCACCATCCCGCTGGGCCTGGTCAGTGGCATTGCCGGGCTCGCGCTGCTCAACGCCATCGGTGCGCTGCTGCCGGCGCTGGGCTTCGCGGCCATCGTGCAGCCCTTCGACATGATCTCGATGCTGGGCTTCCTGATCCTGCTCGGCACGGTGGTCAACAACCCCATCCTCGTGGTCGATCAGGCACGCGCGCTGCGCACCCAGAACGCGGGTCTGCCGGCGAGCGAAGCCGTGCAGCAGGCCGTGGCCTCGCGGCTGCGGCCAATCGCGATGACCACGCTGACGACGATCTGCGGCCTGCTGCCGCTGGTGCTGCTGCCGGGCGAGGGCAGCGAGCTCTACCGTGGGGTGGGGGCCATCGTGCTGGCCGGGCTGGTCGGCGCGGCGCTCGTCACGCTGGTCTTCATGCCGCCGATGCTGGCCTTTGCGATCGAGTTCGGCGACAGGCTCTCGTCCACCGCGCGTCGTACGCCGCACTGACAGCGAGCAAAACCGCTATACCGCTTCGAGCTGTGCGCCATGGTGCGCAGCGGCCAGCACGTACCGGGACTTGCCCGTTGTCTTGGCGCGGTACATCGCGGCGTCGGCCCGTTCGCACAGGGACTGTGAACGCTCCTTGCCATCGAAGAGGGCCACGCCAACGCTCGGCGTCACACCGACCTTCTTCTGCGACACCTCATGCGCTTCGCGCAGAACATCCACGAGCCGTCTGCCCAGTTCCTGGACGTCCTGCAGGGAGCCCGCGCTTTCTGCGAGCACGGCGAACTCGTCGCCGCCGAGTCGGCCGACGGTGTCGGTCACGCGCACGATCGAGCGCAGCCGCCGAGCCACTTCGACCAGGACCGCGTCTCCGGCGGCATGACCGAAGCTGTCGTTGACCGCCTTGAATCCGTCGAGGTCGAGGTACATCAGCGCCAGCGTGTCGCCCGAACGCGCCGCCCTTGCGAGGGCCTGCTCGAGCACCTCCTCGAAGTGGCGGCGGTTGGACAGACCGGTGAGGCCGTCGCTTCTCGCGAGTGTCGCCAATGCGGCTTCCGCGGCCTTCTTCTCGGTCACGTCGCGAGTGATCAGCGCCACGCCGTTGCTCAAGGGTACGAGCTGGTGGTGCAGCCACTTGCCGACCAGTGGAGGGTCGGTCGCCTGAGCTTCGGCCTGCTTGCGCCGCTGGGTACGGATCACTTCGTCGAAGAACTTCAGCGAGCCGCCGGAGCGCAACGACGGCGCCAGTTCGCACAGGCCGCGGCCCACCATGCTTTCCCGGTCCAGGCCGAACAGGCCGGCGGCGAGCGAATTGCAGTCGGTGACGGTCAGGTCTTGCAGGCGGTGTGCTGCGTCGTACTTCGCTTCGAGAATGGCCACGGCGTCGAGGCTGCCCTCCAGCGTGGCGCGAAAGGCCGCCTCCGCCTTTCTTGCGATGCGTCGGCTCGCGTCGAGTCGCCGGGCCTGTTCAAGCAGGAGCGAGCCGGCGAGAAGTGTTACGACGATGACGAGAGCGGCCCAGGTCAAGACCTTGGTGCGTGCCTGGCGGTACGCGCCGATTGCGTGGCGGGCATCGACTGCAACCACGGCATACAGCGGGTACTTGTCTATCTTGGCCGCAGAGACGAACCGGGAAACGCCGTCGATGGGGCTCTTGACCGGCTTGCCTGTCCTGCGAACGTTTGACGCCCGTGCCACCAACTGCGCCGGATCGGTGCGCTCGCCGAAGGAAAGGGCTCCGTCCACGGTCCGGGATCGGTAGATGCCGTCCGCCCCGAGGATGCCGACGGCCGTGCCCTCGGCTTCCGTTCTCGCGTAAGCGAGGGACAGTGCAGCAGGATCGACCATCGCAACGATCACACCGTCGAAGCTGCCGTGCGCGCCGAGCCGGCGGGTGACGGGAATGCCCTTGGCGCCGGTGATCGGATCGACCCACACCGGGGCGACGAGCACGTCGAGGTCGGCTTCGCGCCGGTGGTGCTTGAAAAAGTCTTCGTCCGCTACGTTGAGGGCGGACAGAGCGGCAGTCGTCGTGCTGACGAAGCCGCGGCGGTCGGCGACGTAGAGGAACTGAACGAGGTTGTCCGAGATGACGCCGGCGGTGCGCAGGGCGGACAAAGGCGCATTCGCTCCTTGTTCCGTCAGGAACTTGACGAGCAGCGTTGCCTGGTTGACCCCGTCGAAGACCTCGGTCGTGCGGGCAGCGAGCTTCTGAGCGGTACGGTCGCCCGCGGCAAGAACGTCATCGACCCTGCTGCGGTACTCGTGCCGCAGCGTGCGTGCCGCTTCCAGCGCAACGATGCCGATCACCAGCAGGACGCATGCCACCACGAGAGCTTGAGCTGTTCGAAGGCGCGGCAGACGCATCCACTTTCTGATCATCCTGCGAGGATAGGTCTGTTCGAGAGCCGGTGATCACAGGATGAACGCGCCCGGTACTGTCCTTTTTCGGCGAAAAGCCACCCGCCGGCGAGAGTCCCATTTGCTTCGACGGTCATTGAACTGGCGTGGCCGGCACGATCGTCAGCGGGGCTACAAACTGGTTTCCGACCACTCCCCTCGACTCCCATGGACCTCGGCCTCACCTCCAAGCGCGCCCTCGTCACCGGCTCCACCGCCGGCATCGGCCTGGCCACCGCCCGCGCCCTCGCGCTCGAAGGCGCGCAGGTCATCGTCAACGGCCGCACGCAGCGGCGCGTGGATGAGGCCATCGAAGGCATCAAGGCCGGCCAGGCCGGCGCCGACGTGCGGGGCTTCGCGCTCGACCTCTCCACTGCCGAGGGCTGCCGCGCGCTGATCGAGCAGTTGCCTCAGGTCGATGTGCTCGTCAACAACCTGGGCATCTTCGAGCCCAAGCCCTTCGAGCAGATTGCCGACGAGGACTGGCTGCGCTTCTTCGAGACCAACGTGCTCAGCGGCATACGCCTGTCGCGCCATTACGTGGCCGGCATGCGCGAGCGCGACTGGGGCCGCATCGTGTTCGTGTCGAGCGAATCGGCGCTGCAGATCCCGACCGAAATGATCCACTACGGCATGACCAAGACGGCCCAGCTCGCCGTGGCGCGCGGGCTGGCCGAAACGCTGGCCGGCACCGGCGTCACGGTCAACAGCGTGCTGCCGGGGCCGACCTCATCGGAAGGCGTGGGCGGCTTCGTGGCCGACCTGGCCAAGGCGCAGGGTGTGGACGTGGCCACCGTCGAGCGGGAGTTCTTCTCGACCGCGCGGCCCTCGTCGGTGCTGCAGCGCTATTCAACGCCCGACGAAGTGGCGGCGATGATCGCCTACGTGTGCAGCGCGCGGGCGTCGGCCACCACCGGTGCAGCGCTGCGTGTGGATGGCGGCGTGCTGCGGTCGATTGCCTGACTCCGCAGGATCGAGAACATGCCGAACCCGTCTTCGCACATCGACGATTTCCATTCCGAGCCGGTCGGCCGGCTGCGCGCCGATCTGGCCTTGGCGCTGCGGGCCGCCGCGCATCACGGTCTTGCCGAGGGCGTGTGCAACCACTTCAGCATCGAACTGCCCGACGGCTCCCGCAGGTTCTTGCTCAACCCTCGTGGCCTGTTGTGGAGCGAGGTTTCGGCCGACGACGTTGTGATGATCGACGGGGCGGGCGACCGCCTTGCCGGGCGCCACGAAGTGGAGCCGACGGCCATGTTCATTCACGCCGCGATCCACCGCATCGCCGGCAAGGCCTGCGTGCTGCACACGCACATGCCATCTGCGATGGCGCTGACCTTGACCGTCGATCGGGCCCTGGACACCACCTTGTCGCAGACCGCCATGCGGTTTCACGGGAGGGTCGCCGTGGACGGCGACTACAACGGCCTGGCGCTGGACGCCTCCGAAGGCGAGCGCATCGCCCGCGCCATGCACGGTGCCGATGTCGTCTTCCTCGGCAACCACGGCGTGGTGGTCTGCGGCTCGCGCATCGACCACGCCTACGACGACCTGTATTACCTCGAGCGGGCTTGCGCGGCGCAGGTGCTCGCCAGCTCCACCGGTCGGCCGCTGGTGCCTGTGGCGCCCGCCATTGCCGAGCGCGTGGCGGCACAGACGCTCGGCGAACGCCTGCAGTCGGAGCTGTTCTTCGAGGCCTTGAGACGCACGCTCAGCGCCGGACCTCGAAGATCAGGTTGAACGGCGTCTCGGCGGCGCGCCTGAAGTGCGTGAATGCTGCCTTGCGGAACACGTTCATGCGCCCTCGGCCAGTCTGTCGAGGACGGCGGCGACGTCCCAATCGAGCAACTCCGCGAGCCGTCGTACGACCCACATGCATTCCGCGGCGCTCAGTTCCAGGTCGCCGCTGAGCAATCCCTTGTGAATGCGCTCGAGCACGTCGGCCTCGGTGATGCCGAGTAACGACGCCGTCGTTCGGGCCGTCTCGCTCAGCATCTGAGCCAGGTCTTCGCAGAGTTCGTAGCGCTGCTCGATCACCTCGCGCAAGGCGCTCGGCTTGTGGCGTCCGGGCAGCAGGTAGAGCTGCATGAACGAGTCGGGGATGAGGATGTCGTTGTCGTCGAACATGCTGGAGACGGTTGATCGGTATGAGGGCAACGGTGGAGGTCAGGTGAGGAAGCAGCGATGCGGCAAGGTTTCATTGGACGCCCTGCGCAAGAAAATGGCACGATATGCGCAAGGAACTGCTCGGGCCGGCGAACCGCAAAATCACCTGAGCCGCGGCGGGCGGTTGGGAAGCGCATCCCCCGGCGGTCTTTTTTCCTGTGACAGCGCAAGAGTCACGAAGTCCACGAACGCCCTGACCCTCGCGGCCAACTGGTGTCGTTGCGGGTAAACGGCGTAGATGTCGGCATCGGGCGTGGAGAACTGAGGCAGCACCTGCACCAGGCGGCCGCTGCGCAAGTAGCGCTCGATGTCCCACTCGGCGCGCATCAGGATGCCGTGCCCTTCCAATGCCCAGTTGACCGCGATCTCACCGTCGTTGGTCGTCAAGCTGCCTCTCGTCTTGATCGCCTCCGTTCTCGCGCTCTTTCCGCGACCACTGGAGAGGCGCCACACGCCGTAGGCCTCTTCCCCTTGCCGGATGCCGATGCAGTCGTGCCGAGTCAGATCGTGTGGCGCCTTCGGGATGCCGCGCCGCGCAAGGTAGGCAGGCGAAGCGCAGAGAAGCCGGCGGTTCGGCGCGATGTGCCTTGCAATCACCCGCGCGTCGGGCGGCGCGCCGAACCGGATGCAGACATCGAACGAATCGTCGGTGAGCGGTGGCGGGTTGACCGACAACTGCAGTTGCACTTCGACCATTGGGTGCTTGCGCACGAAACGCGAGATCACTGGAGCGACCTGGCTGCGCCCGAAGCCCAGCGTCGCGTTCACGCGCAGCAGGCCTCGGGGCGTTGCCTTGGAAACGCCGAGCAGTTGCTCCATCTCCTCGATCTCGCCCAGGATGCGCCTCGCATGCTCGAGGCAGAGCTCGCCCTCCGGGGTGAGGCTCATCCGGCGGGTGGTGCGATTCAGGAGCGGCACACCGAGCCGCGATTCCATCTGAGAGAGATGCTTGCTCACGGCCGGTGTCGTGACGCCCATTTCTCGCGCCGCGGCGCTCAGGCTGCCCGAGCTGGCCAGCACGGAGAAGAAGCCGAGGTCGGCCGGTTGAATGCCTTTCGCCATGGTTTGCCTTCGCGCTGATTGTTGATTTGAAGTTAAGGACGGATTCACTTTAGCCCTGCATCGTTCGGCCGTCATGTTCCTACAGTGAGCCCATCGCCCACTCGGGGCACACAAAGCATGACGCGATGAAGACGTACCAGATCGCCACCATTCCCGGCGACGGAATCGGCAAGGAAGTCATTCCCGCAGGGCAACAAGTGCTGGAGACGCTTGCCGCGTCGAGCAAGCTGTTCCGGTTCGAGTTCGAGAATTTCGAATGGGGCGGCGACTGGTTTCGCCAGCACGGGGTGATGATGCCGGCCGATGGGCTGGACGCCATCCGCCACAAGGACGCGATCCTGTTCGGCTCAGCAGGCGATCCCGACATCCCGGATCACATCACGCTGTGGGGCCTGCGGCTGAAGATCTGCCAGGGATTCGATCAGTACGCCAATGTGCGACCCACGCGCATCCTGCCCGGCATCGACGCGCCGCTGAAGCGCTGCGGCCGCGACGACCTGAACTGGATCATCGTGCGCGAGAACTCCGAAGGCGAATACGCCGGCGTCGGGGGCCGCGTTCATCAGGGGCATCCGATCGAGGCCGCGACCGATGTCTCGATCATGACCCGTGCCGGTGTCGAGCGGATCATGCGGTTCGCTTTCCGGCTTGCGCAGTCTCGCCCACGCAGGCAACTCACCGTCATCACCAAGAGCAACGCGCAGCGCCACGCGATGGTGATGTGGGATGAGATCGCGCTGGAGATCTCGAAAGAGTTCCCCGACGTTCGCTGGGACAAGGAACTCGTGGACGCTTCGACCGCCCGCATGATCAATCGTCCGGCGTCGCTGGACACGATCGTGGCGACCAACCTGCATGCCGACATCCTGAGCGATCTGGCGGCGGCGTTGGCCGGCAGCCTGGGCATCGCACCCACAGGGAACATCGACCCGGAGCGCCGATTCCCGTCGATGTTCGAGCCGATCCACGGCTCCGCCTTCGACATCATGGGCAAGGGCCTCGCCAATCCGGTCGGCACCTTCTGGTCGGCCGTGATGATGCTGGAGCACCTGGGCGAAGCCGATGCCGCTGCACGCCTCATGCAGGCCATCGAAAAGGTGACGGCCGACCCCGCGCTGCACACCGGCGATCTGGGCGGCAAGGCAAGCACGGCGCAGGTCACCGCCGCCATTTGCGAACTGCTCGCGGCGAGCAAGCCGCGCATGGCCGCCTGAATCGAGCAGGCCGCCAAGAGCACTGCATCTTCACGTCACACCCCCAAGGAGACAAGGATGAAACAAGTTCGCCAGCGTTTGACGCTGACCATTGCCATGACCGCGTTCTCGGTGCTCGCACCCTTCGCTCACACCGCGGCAGCGCAGGAGTGGCCGAGCAAGCCGGTCACCCTGGTGGTGCCGTTCCCGGCGGGAGGAACAACCGATGTGCTGGCCCGCGCGCTGGCCGACAAGCTCTCGCCCGCGCTCGGCCAGCCGGTGATCGTGGAAAGCAAGCCGGGTGCCGGCGCAACGATCGGCGCGGACTACGTCGCGAAAGCGAAGGCCGACGGCTACACCCTGCTCGTCGGCGCGGTGCATCACACCATCGCGACCAGTGTGTACAAGAAGCTGCCTTACGACTTCCAGAAGGATCTGTTGCCCATCACCACCATCGCGCTGGTTCCCAATGTGCTGGTGGTGAATGCCGGCACACCGGCGAAGACTGCCGACGAGCTGTTGGCGCTCCTGAAGGCGAAGCCGGGCGAGTACAGCTATGGTTCCAACGGCATCGGAACCGCCCAGCACCTCATCGGCACCCAGTACCAGGACGCCACCGGCGCTCAACTGATCCACGTTCCGTACAAGGGCAGCGGCCCGCTTTCGACCGATCTGCTGGGCGGCCAGATCATGATGTCCTTCGACACGATCACGCCGGTGTTGCCCCACATCAAGGCGGGCAAGCTGCGCCCGCTGGCCGTGACGACGGCCAAGCGCTCTTCGGCGCTGCCGGACGTGCCCACCTTGGACGAAGTGGGCCTCGAGAGCTTCGACATCGGAACCTGGTTCGGTGTGCTCGCCCCGGCTGGAACGCCGAAGGAGCTGGTGGCCCGCCTAAACGCCGAAATGGTGAAGATCATTCACTCGCCGGAATTCCGCAAGCGCATGGACGAGATCGGCGCCGAGCCCATCGGCAACACGACCGAGCAGATGGCGCAGCAGATCAAGGACGAGACGGACAAGTTCGCGAAGCTCGTCAAGGACGCAAAGGTCACGGTCGAGTAGGAAAGCAAGCTCGGGCGCCCTCGCGCCCCGGTGGTCGAGACTGGGAAAGCAACACGCCCGGCGCGCGCCCGGACAATCCGGCGTCGCAGCCACCCAGGAGAACCGCGTGAAGACCTACGACATCGAAGTGCAGCGCCTCAGGGCAATGAAGCACGACAAGGGTCTGATCGAGCTCGACATCGACGCGTTGGTGCTGTCGCGCCCGGTGCGTGACGAGCATTCCGCCACCAGTTGCCTGCGCCTGCAGGTGGACCAAGCCCGCTCCTTGCTGCTGTTGCTGAAGCAGCAGATCGCCGAGCTCGACAAGTTGCAGCCGCGCAGTCGGCGTTCCGGGCGGTGCTGAGCGGCGGCGCCCCGCGCGCCGGTGACCGACCCGAGTGCGTGGCCTAGCGGGCATGCGATCGACTCGCGATGCATCGCACCTTTCATCGCCGGAGGCGCGCTGGGCGTTCCCTTCGGCGCCTGGTTGCTGCCCCATGTTTCACCCGGTGCTGCCAAGCTGGGGTTGGGCGTCATCCTGGTCGTGCTGTGCGGATTTCTCTTGCTGGGCACACGGCGAGTTCATGTGTGCTCGCGGTGAAGAACGCACGCATTTTCGGCAGCGAGGGATCTGCATCGAGGTTGAGCATCCGCATTCGCCGCGCGAACGCCCGTTCAGGGTCGTGACCAGCGCGCGGCTGCGCTAAATTGCAGGTGCAACCAGAGCGGGAGGCGCCCATGGCAAGTACAGCGTCGGAGATCCGATCTCAAGACCATCGCTCGCCACTCGAGCGGATGGCTGCACGCCTCGCCGCAGCCGTTGCGCTTGTGGCTTTGCTTTCTGGCGGCTGTGCCAGCTACAGCCCGCAAGGGCTGCCACCCGGCTCTTCGCGCGCCGCCGTGATCGCCCAGATGGGGCAGCCGACAGCCCGCTTTGCCCAGCCAGGCGGAGGGGAGCGACTCGAGTTCTGGCGCGGGCGCTACGCCAAGCACTCTTTCATGATCGACTTCGACGCGCAGCACCGCATGCTGGCCTGGCAGCAGGTGCTTACCGAAGCCAACTTCTCCGAACTGCGCCTTGGCATGAGCAAAGCCGAGGTCCTGTACCGCATCGGCCATCCGTCGGAGGCCCGGTTCCTGCAGCGGCAACAGCACCAGCTATGGTCCTACCGCTACGTGTCGCCTTTCTGCCTGTGGTTTCAGGTCAGCCTGGACAAACAGGACCGTGTTGTCGAATTGGGCAACAACGACGATCCGGTTTGCTCATCGCCGTGGTGAGTTGATTGCCACCGCGAGTCCCACGCGCGTTTGCGCGCTCGGAACCTCGGCTCCTTGGTCGGTCGGCGTGCATTGCAACGCGCCTTGAGAACCACCTCTATGCACAGATCAGCGGGGTTTCAGCGGTGCGCGCCAAGCGCATGCTGCATGGCGGTGCCAAGCGAGGCGCGTACCGCTGAATCCAGGGATATGCGTCATGTGGGATCCAATCCAACAGGGTTTCGTGGGATTGGTTCATGATGACAGGCCACCGCGAACCGAGAGACGTGCCGAGCTCGGGCGGACGCCGCACGCGACCGCGGTTGCCCGCACTGGCCCCCTCGGGTCGCGGCGGCGAGCGATTGGAGGAGCGGATGTACGAAGCCAGCTTCGGATTGAGAGCCCCGCCATTCCGGTTGCTGCCGGATCCGCACTTCTATCTCGAGGACGGTCAGTACGGGACCATCCTCGCCGAGCTGCTCGACGGTCTGGAGGCCGCCGAGCACTGCCTGCTTCTCACCGGCCCGGCCGGCAGCGGCAAGACCGCGGCGGCTCAGCGCTTGCTGATACGGCTGGACCGTTCGCGCTGGACCGTCGGCACGATGATCGCGTCCGCCGGCGGCGACGCAGATGGCGCGCTGCGCGCCGCAGTGAAGGCCTTCCACCTCGCCCATGCCGACACCCTGCCCGGGCCCACGCTCGATGCGTGGCTCGCGACCCAGGCAGTGCGTGGCGGGCGGGTGCTGCTGGTCGTCGACGAGGCTCAGCACCTCGAAGACGGCGCGCTGCGCCAGCTCGCCGAGCGGCTCGTCCCGGCCCGCGACACGCCACGGCTGCAGCTCTGCCTCGTCGGCGAGCACGCCCCTGCGGCGCTCGCTCGCGCGGTGCGCGACGGATCATTGCCACCGGTCGTCGTCCACTGCCGCCTGAGGGCGCTCGACGCGACCGAGACGCGCGATTACGTGCTGCACCGACTGCGCTGCGCCGGCTGGACGGGGCGGCCGGCCTTCGACCGCGCCGCGACCGATGCGATCCACCGCCGCAGCGAGGGCATACCGCGCCGCATGCACCTGCTGGCCGACCGGGTGCTGCTGCAACTGTCGACCGACGGCGTCGATGTCGCCACCGCGGCCGCCGTCGAGGCCGCCGACGAGCAGCGGACCGTCGAGTGGCAAGGCCTCGCGCCGATCGAGGCCGAAGGCCTCGCGCCGGTGCCGATGGAAGCGCCTGCGTCGAGAACACCTTCGATCGAGGCGCTGCTGGCAAGCATCGTCTCAACGTCGCGCGCCAGACCGCACACCGGAACACGTCACGACCGGGACGGGGAAGCGCCGCTGCGCATCGAACCGCAAATGCCACCCCTTCCTTCGGTGCCCAACGATTTCTCGGCCAGTTCGCCGGCCGTGGCGCCGACCGTGGCGTCGGCCGGCGGATCACGCCCGTCGCCCGAGGGCGCCGTGCCACCCGGCACCCGGCCCGCCCGCACGGCGATCGCCGGAGCGAGGG
>NZ_JACDCW010000003.1:59207-70402 GCF_013817345.1 Methylibium sp. | reverse complement strand
GTGGAGCTCAAGGCCCGCTTCGACGAGGAGGCCAACATCAACTGGGCCGAGCGGCTGGAGGCGGTGGGCGCGCAGGTGGTGTACGGCATCGTCGGGCTGAAGACGCACGCCAAGCTGCTGCTCGTCACCCGCCGAGAGGACACGCCGCGCGGCAGCCGGCTGCGCCGCTACGCGCACCTGTCCACCGGCAACTACAACCCGAAGACGGCTCGCCTGTACACCGACATCGGCTGCATGACCGCCGATCCCACGCTGACGGCCGACGCGGACCTGGTGTTCCAGCAGCTCGCCAGCCTGACCCGCGGCAAGGCGCCCCGGCAGTTGCTGCTTGCGCCGAGCAGCCTGCACAAACAGATGTTGCGGCTCATCGAGCGTTGCGAACAGGCGGCTCGCGAAGGCAGGGCGGCACGCATCGTCGTCAAGCTCAATGCGCTGACCGACGAGGCGTTGATCGCCGCACTCGTGGCCGCTTCGCAAGCCGGCGTCGAAATCGACCTGATCGTGCGCGGCGCCTGCATGCTGCCGCCCGGCCTGCACGGTTTGACCGACCGCATCCGCGTGCGCTCGGTGGTCGGACGCTTTCTGGAGCACACGCGCATCTCGTACTTCCGCTTCGGGACCGGTGAGGACGAAGAGCTGCTCTACCTTTCGAGCGCCGACTGGATGACGCGCAACATGCAGCGCCGCATCGAGGTTGCCTGGCCGGTGCGCGACCCCGTCCTGCGCCAGCGCGTGATAGACGAATGCCTGGTGCCCTACCTGCGCGACGCGAAAGACGCCTGGCTGCAGCGCAGCGACGGCCGCTACGAGCGCGTTGCGAGCGAGGGTCCCAGCGCACAGCAGGCGTTGATGCGCCGCTATAAGCTTTGACCGGAACAAGGGCACCGGAGCACGGCATGGATCTGATCCTGTGGCGGCATGCCGAAGCGCACTTGGTACGCGAAGGCCAGAGCGACGCCGAACGGGCGCTCACACCCAAGGGCGAACGCCAAGCGCAGCGCATGGCCGAGTGGCTCAACCAGCGCCTGGCGGCTTCCACCCGGGTGCTGGTCAGCCCGGCGGTGCGGGCGCAACAGACGGCCACGGCGCTCAAGCGCAACTTCAGGACGGTCGAGTCACTGGCGCACGATGCGGGTGTCGATGAACTGCTGGCGGCAGTGCGCTGGCCGGAATCGAACGAGCCGGTGCTGGTGGTCGGCCATCAGCCGACGCTCGGTTTCACTGCCGCACGGCTGCTGGCCGACGTCGACAAGTACTGGGCGATGAAGAAAGGCGCCGTCTGGTGGCTGCGCCACCGCGAACGAGATGGCGAAGTGCAGGTGGTGCTGCAGGCGGTGCAGGGGCCCGACCTGCTGTAGCAAAGAGCGGCGTTCCTGAAGCGCCGCCGCGCTGCACCGCACTCAGCGATCCTCGGCAACTTCCAGTTGCAGCCGCCCGGCGCGCTCCCAGGCGCGCGTTTCCTCGCTCAGCAGGAACATCGTGCGCGGATGACCCCCGGCCCACGCGGCCCCGAGCCGAAGCTGAGCGCCTTGCGGCACTCGTTTGAGGCTCGCCACGGTGTCGGCGACATCGTTGCGTGCATGGCAGAGCACGGCGGCCAGCCGCAGGCACAACACCGGCCACAGGCTCGTTTCTTCTTCCAGCGTGCTGCCCAGCTTGCGAAGGCCGCCCCGGTGCCCGAGCACCAGTTCGGCAACGCGCCGCTGCTGGCTCTGGGAAAAGCCCGGGGCGTCCACGTGAGCCAGCAGGTAGGCGCTGTGGCGGTGATGGTCATGGTGCGAAACCGACATGCCGATCTCGTGCAGCAGCGCGGCCCAGCCGAGTTCCCGCGCGGTCTCGCCCGGGAGGCCGCCGCCGTCGCCGAGACCTCGCGGCGCGACGCTGCGGTACAGCGCCAGCGCGAGCCGCCTGACCCGCGCCGCCTGCAGCAGATCGCTGCCGAAACGGCGCTGCAGTTCCTGCACAGAGCCGTCGCGCAGATCGCGCACCGTGCCATCGGCCGCGCCGCGCCGGCCTTGAGCCAGCACCGCTTCGCGCCGCTCGGCCAGATCGAAGATGACGCCCTGGCGCAACGCGCCGCGTGCCGGCTGAAGCGCGTCGATGCCGAACTGCATCGCCAGCGTGTACAGGATCGACAAGCCGCCGCCGAGCACCGCGCGGCGGTCGGCCTTGAGGCCGGGCAGCTCGAGCGCGTCCTGGTGCCCGGCGGCGAGACAGGCTTCGATGCACCAGCGCAGACCCACAGGCGTGATCGCACCGTCGCTGATGCCGTTGGCCGCCAGAAGCTGCGACACCGCACCCACCGTGCCGGAGGAGCCCAGCGCTTCGACCCACTGGCCCGGCGCGAAGGGCTGCAGCGCCTCCTCGAGTTCGGCGCCGGCCGCGATCTGTGCCGCCCGAAAGCCGGCTTCCGTGAATCGGCCGTCGGGGAAGAAGCGCATCGACAGGCTGACGCTGCCGACCTGGAAGCTCTCGGCGTGCCGCGGGGTGCGGCCCTGGCCGAGGATCATTTCGGTGGAGCGGCCGCCGATGTCGATCACCAGGCGCGTGCGCTCGCTCGGCTGAAGGCGCGCGACGCCGGCGAAGATCAGACGCGCCTCTTCGCGGCCGGAGATCACCTCGATCGGCTGGCCCAGCACCGAGCGGGCGCGAGCCAGGAAAGCGTCGCGGTTGCGTGCCTCGCGCAGGGTCTGGGTGGCCACCGCACGGACCTGCGAGGCGTCGAAGCCGTCGAGCCGCGCGGCAAAGCGCGTCAGGCACTCGAGGCCGCGCGCCTGAGCCTCTTCGCCCAGCCGGCCGTCGGCGTCGAGCCCACCGCCCAAGCGCACGGTTTCCTTCAGGTAATCGATGCGCTTGTAGCGGCCGCGCGAGAGCTGGCCGATCTCGAGCCGAAAGCTGTTGGAGCCGAGGTCGATGGCGGCCAGCACCGACGGATCGACGGCTTCAACGGTGGCGGCTGGCGCTGGCATGGCGGGCATTGTGTCCGCAATCGACGGCCCGACCCTGTGTGCACGCGGCCGCTGCTGCGTTCCTAGAATCGCCGCACCCTGCCACCGGAGAGCCCACCATGCTGCAAGAGGAATTCGACAGCCTGCATCCGACGCGCGACCTCAGTCGCCGCGATTTCGTCGCTACCGCCGTGGGCTCGGGCTTTGCCGCCGCAGTGCTGCCCGTGGCGGCACAGACCGTCGCCACCGACACTCAAGGCCTCATCGCCGGGCCGGTGACCATTCCCGTCGGCGACTTCCGCATGCCGGCCTACCGCGCGGTGCCCTCGGCGACGATGGCCGGCACGGACGGAGCGCCCGTGGTGCTGGTGATCAGCGAAGTCTTCGGCGTGCACGAACACATCGCCGATGTGGCGCGGCGCTTGGCCAAGCAAGGCTATCTGGCCATCGCGCCCGAGTTGTTCGCGCGTCAGGGCGATGCCCGCGCCTACACCGACATCCCCACGCTCATCAAGGAAGTGGTGAGCAAGAAGCCGGATGCGCAGACGATGGAAGACCTGAACGCGAGCGTCGCCTGGGCGGCGTCGAATGGCGGCGACACCGGCCGGCTCGGCATCACCGGCTTTTGCTGGGGTGGGCGCATCACCTGGCTTTACACGGCGCACAACCCGCGGGTGAAGGCCGGCGTTGCGTGGTACGGGCGGCTGGTCGGCGAGGCAACCGCCCTGGCGCCTCGGCATCCGGTCGACGTGGCCGGCAAGCTGCACGCGCCGGTGCTCGGCCTCTATGGCGGCCAGGACGGCGGCATCCCGCTTGACACTATTGATAAGATGAAATCAGTTTTGGCGGCCGGCAACGAGGCGGCGCGCGAATCGGAGTTCTCGATCTACCCCGATGCGCCGCACGCTTTTCATGCCGATTACCGCCCGAGCTACCGCAAGGAGGCTGCGGAGAACGGGTGGAAGCGATGTCTGGCGTGGCTCGAGGCGCACGGCGTGTAAGGCGTTGCCTGCGGCGCCGGACGCGGCAGCCGTGGCAACGCGAGGCACCCGCAAGCCGCAACCGGGCCGCGGGTGCTACAGACCGCAGCAACCGCGCCTCTTCCGGCGCGGTTTCTTTTTGACATCTTGAGTCGCTACAGCCGTCTTTTCCACCGCGCAACTTCCCGGATTTCCGAGGCACAAGAACAATATGTCCGACACGCTGCTCTGGATCGTCGTGGCCACATTGGCCGGCGGCGTGCTGTCCGTGACGATCGCCGCTGCGCTGACGCTGTCGGTGCTCAAGCTGATCGTGCGCCATCTGGTGAGCCTGTCGGCCGGCGTGCTGCTCGGCACCGCCTTGCTCAAGCTGCTGCCGGAAGCCTTCGAAGTGACCGGCGGCGCTTCGCCGCAGGCCTTGTTCGCCACGCTGCTGGGCGGACTGCTGTTCTTCTTCTTGCTCGAGAAGGTGGAGCTCTACCGCCACAGCCACCATCACGAGGGCGACGGCCACCATCACCATCACCAGTTCGACGCCGAGCAAGCCGGCCGCGGCGGCTGGAGCGTGCTGCTCGGCGACAGCATCCACAACTTCTGCGACGGGGTGCTGATCGCCACTGCCTTCCTGGTCGATGTTCGGCTCGGCGTTGCGACCGCCGCCGCGGTGATCGCCCACGAGATTCCGCAGGAGGTCGGCGACTACATCGTGCTGCTCAATGCCGGTTTTTCGCGGGCGCGCGCGCTGGCCTACAACGCGATTTCCGGTCTGGCGGCGGTGGTCGGTGGCGTGCTCGGCTACTTCGTAATCCAACCCTTCCAGGCCTGGTTGCCCTTCCTGCTGGTGATTGCGTCGAGCAGCTTCATTTACGTGGCCGTGGCCGATTTGATTCCGCAACTGCAGCGCCGGCTGGCCTGGCGCGACACGCTTACGCAACTGGCCTGGCTGGCGGTGGGCGTCGGCATGATCGCCGTGTTGTCGGGTCTCGCGCACGATCATGGCGGCGGCGGGCATGACCATGATCGAGACGACGGGCACGGGCATCACGCGGATGAGGTGATGCCGGGGGCGATTCAGGGGTATCGGAGGGGGCCGCCGTAACCTGAACGTGACGCGAGAGGAGGCCGTGACCGCGGGTGCCTTGCTGCGCAACGGCTACCGCGACGGTGACGGCGAGACAGGCTCAGCCCGAATTCCGCAACCCCGCCGCCACGCCGTTGATCGACATGTGAATGCCGCGCTGCACGCGATCGTGCGGCTCGCTCTCGCCGCGTTGCGCCCGGTAGCGGCGCATCAGTTCGACCTGCAGGTGGTTCAGCGGGTCGAGATAGGGGAAGCGGTATTCGATCGAGCGCGCCAGCGCCGGGTTGCTTGCCAGCCGCCGGGTCTCGCCGGTGATCTGCGAGAGCGCCGCCTGGGTGCGGTCCCACTCGGCCTGGATCTGCGCGAAGATCTTGCGGGCTGCGCGCTTGTCGGGCACCAGCTCCACGTAGCGCAGCGCCACCGCCAGATCGCTCTTGGCCAGCACCATGTCCATGTTGGACAGCAGCGTGGTGAAGAACGGCCACTGCGCATGCATGCGCTGCAGCAGCGCGAGCCGCTCGGCCCGCGCACCTTTGGCAGCCTTCGGCGCCGTGCCGGCCAGGAAGCGCTCGACCGCCGAGCCGAAGCCGTACCAGCCCGGCAGCGCGATGCGGCACTGCCCCCACGAGAAGCCCCAGGGAATCGCTCGCAGGTCTTCGATGGCGGGTTTTGCATGCCCGTCCTTGGGCCGGGCGGCCGGCCGCGAGCCGATGTTGAGTTCGGCGATTTCGCGGATGGGCGTGGCGGCGAAGAAGTAGTCGGCAAAGCCGGGCGTCTCGTACACCAGTCCGCGGTAGGCGGCCATGCCGAGCGTCGAGAGTTCGGCGGCGGCGTCGAGAAAGAGTTGCGGTGCCTTGCGCCGCGGCGGTAGCAAGGTGGCCTCGAGCGTGGCAGCGACCAGGGTTTCCAGGTTGCGCCGGCCGATCCGCGGGTTGGCGTACTTCGACGCGATCACCTCGCCTTGTTCGGTGAGCCGGATCTGCCCGTTCACCGTGCCGGGCGGCTGCGCCAGGATCGCCTCGTAGCTCGGCCCGCCGCCGCGGCCGACGGTGCCGCCGCGGCCATGGAACAGGCGCAGCCTCAGGCCTTTTTCGCGCTTGAGCGGCTCGAACAGCTCGACCAGTGCCGTCTCCGCGCGGTAGAGCTCCCAGTTGCTGGTGAAGAAGCCCCCGTCCTTGTTGCTGTCGGAGTAGCCGAGCATGACGTCCTGCTCGTCGTACTGGTCTGCGCGGCCGCGCAGGATCATGGGCAGCACGCCGGGCAGCGCGTAGAACTCACGCATGATCGGCGCGGCGCGGCGCAGGTCGGCGATGGTCTCGAACAGCGGCACGACGATGAGGTCGGCGCGCGCCGCGTCGGCGCTTTCGCCGTGCGCATCGAGCGTGCCGTGGAGCAGCCCGCATTCCTTTTGCAGCAGCAGCACCTCGAGCAGGTCGCTCACCGTCTCGGTGTGCGAAATGATGCAGTGGCGGATCGCGGCGGTGCCGAAACGTTGCCGCAGTTCGCGCGCCGCCTCGAAGATCGCCAGTTCGCCGCGCGTGCGCTCGCTGTAGGCAGCTTCGCGCACCTGCAGGCCGCGCGCGTCGGACAGCAGGCGCAGCAGCAAGGCGATCTTGGCGTCCTCGGGCAGCGCGGAGTAGTCGGCCTCGATGCGCGCGGTGGCCATCAGTTCGGCAAGCACCGCCTCGTGCTGGTCGGAGCTCTGGCGCAGGTCTATCGTGGCCAGGTGAAAGCCGAAAACCTGCACGGCGCGGATCAGCGGGCGCAGGCGGCCCACGGCCAGCGCGGCGCCGAAGTGCGAGGCGAGCGAGGCTTCGACCGCGCGCAGGTCGTCCAGCAGTTCCGAGGCGGCGCCGTAGGGCTCGGACGGTGCGATCGCATGGCGCAGGGCCTCGGTGCCGGTCAGCGCGTGCAGCGTGCCGGCCAGGCGCGCATACACGCCGATCAGCGCGCGGCGGTAGGGCTCGTCGACGCGGTGCTCGCTGCGGTCGCCCGAGCGCTCGGCGAGCGCGCGCAACGCCGGCGTCACCTTGACCAAAAGCCCGGACATCGACAGCTCGGCGCCAAGCTCGTGCACTTCGGTCAGGTAAAAGCGCAGCACGGTTTCGCTGTGACGCGCCAGCGCGAAGCGCAGCGTTCCGGCGCTGACGTTGGGGTTGCCGTCGCGGTCGCCGCCGATCCAGTTGCCCATGCGGAAGAAGGGCGCGATCTCGAAGCCGGGAAGCATCTGTTCGATCTCGGCATAGAGCAGCGGGATCTGGCGCAGGAAGGTGCTCTGGTAGTAGCTCAGCGCGTTGTCGATCTCGTTGGCCACGCTCAGCTTGGAGGTGCGCAACAGGCGCGTTTGCCAGAGCTGCGTGACGCGTGCGCGCAGGTGTTGCTCGTTGGCGGCGAGCTCGCGCTCCGTCGGCAGCGCGTCGCGCACGCCGATCAACTCGGCCACCGCACGTTCGGCGTCGAGCACGCTCTTGCGCTGCACCTCGGTCGGGTGCGCCGTGAGCACGGGGGACAGATAGGCGTGGGCCAGCGTCTCGGCGATGTCGGACGCACGCACGCCGCGCCGAGCCAGCCGCTCGAAGCTCATCGCCAGCGAGCCCTGCAGCGCCGTGCCGCTGCGTTCGTCGCGTTCGCGCTGGCGCACGTTGTGGCGGTCCTCGGCCAGGTTGGCCAGGTGCGAGAAGTAGCTGAACGCGCGCACGACCGAGACGGCCTGGTCGACCGACAGGTTCTTGAGCAACCGGTCGAGCGAGCGGCCGGCCTGCGCATCGCGCTTGAGCCGGTAGGCCACGGCGAGCTGGCGGATGCGCTCGATCAGATCGAAGGCCGCCACGCCTTCCTGTTCGCGGATCACGTCGCCGAGGATGCGCCCGAGCAGGCGGATGTCTTCGATCAGCGGGCGGTTCTCGTCGTCGGCAGGAGCGGTTCTGCGGCGGGAAGGGGAGGGCATGTGAGTGGCTCGCAAGCTCGAAAAAGAGGGCGGATCGAAGGCGAGGGATGCTAGCAGCGGCCGTGCCAGCAGAGCCGGCCCGCGTTCGGCCGCTGCTAGCATCGAGCGATGAATTCGCAAGCGTTTAGATGGGTCATCGCCACGCGAGAAAGCCGCCTCGCACTGTGGCAGGCCGAGCATGTGCGCGGCCTGCTGAAAGCTCGGCTGCAGGCGCCGGTGGAACTGCTCGGCATGACCACGCGAGGCGACCAGATCCTCGACCGCACGCTGAGCAAGGTGGGCGGCAAGGGCCTGTTCGTCAAGGAGCTGGAGACGGCGATCGAAAGCGGTGCAGCGCATCTCGCAGTGCATTCGCTCAAGGACGTGCCGATGGACCTGCCGGCCGGCTTCGTGCTCGCCGCGGTGCTCGAGCGCGAGGACCCGCGAGACGCCTGGGTGTCGCCGCGCTACGCCGACCTGGCCGCGCTGCCGCAGGGCGCCGTGGTCGGCACTTCCAGCCTGCGCCGCTTGAGTCAACTGCGTGCGCAGCGCCCCGACCTGCGCATCGAGCCCTTGCGCGGCAACCTCGATACGCGGCTACGCAAGCTCGACGAGGGTCATTACGACGCCATCGTGCTGGCCGCCGCCGGCCTCAAGCGGCTCGGCCTGTCCTCGCGCATGCGCAGCGTCTTCGAGCCAGACGCGATGATTCCCGCGGCAGGGCAGGGTGCATTGGGCATCGAGGTGCGCGCCGATTGCGCCGAGCGCCATCCGCTGCTCTGGGCTGCCTTGCAATCCCTGAAGGACGCACCGGCGTGGCTGGCCGTGCACGCCGAGCGTGCGGTCTCGCGCCAGCTCGGCGGCAGTTGCAGCATGCCGCTGGCTGCGCACGCGCACTGGCAAGGCGACGGGCGGCTGACGCTGAGCGCGGCACTCGGCAGCGCGGAGGGCGAGGCGCCGGTCTTGCTGCGCGTGGAGCTCGAGGCGGCCGTGGCCGACGTGGCCTCGGCCGAAGCGCTGGGCCACGCGGCGGCTCAGCGCCTGCGCGATCAGGGCGGAGCGGCGCTGCTCGCGCCGCTGCTGGCAGCGCAGACGCCAGCTTCGCCCGGCGCGTGAGCGGGAATCCCCGCATGCGTGTGCTTGTCACCCGCCCAAGAGCGCAGGCGCGCGAGTGGGTCCTGCGCCTCGCCGAGCAAGGCATTGAAGCGACGGCCTTGCCGCTGATCGAAATCCAGCCTCCCGCCGATCCGCGTGCGGTTCAGGCGGTCTGGCGCTCGCTCGCATCACGCACGTTGCTGGTGTTCGTGAGCCCCAATGCGGCAGCGCAGTTCTTCGCACAGCGTCCGCCTGACTGCAATTGGCCGACCAGCCTGCGCGCTGCAGCGCCCGGGCCGGGCAGCAGCGCGGCGCTGCGGGAGGCCGGCGTGCCGGCGGCGGCGATCGTGGAGCCGGCGATAGACGGCGGCCGCTTCGATTCGGAGGCGCTGTGGGCGGTGTTGCAAAGCCATGGCCCCTGGGGTGGCGCTTCAGTGTTGATCGTGCGCGGCAGCGTGGAGGGAGAGCCGCAGGGCAGTGGCCGCGAATGGCTGTCGCAAACCTTGACCGCGGCCGGCGCGGCGGTCGAGTTCGTGGCGGCTTATCGGCGCGGTGCGCCGCGGCTCGATGCCGCAGAGCAAGCCGTGTGGGCGCAGGCGCTGGCCGCACCCGACATGCACCTGTGGTTGTTCAGCAGTTCCGAGGCGATCGACCAGCTCGAGCGGCTGGCGGCCGAGCACGCACTGCAGCGGCCCTGGACCGTGGCGCAGGCGCTGGCCACGCATCCGCGCATCGCCGAGCGCGCACGCACCGCAGGCTTCGCCCGCGTGCTCGAGGCATCGCCCACGCTGGCGGCCATCGTCGCGGCGATCGAGGCCGCGCAAACCCGGCCGATAGAATCCGACGCACCGTGAGCGACCCCCGACTGCCTTCCGAGGCGACGCCCGCGTCGCCTTCCCCTCAGCCCCCCCTCCCACCCGCAGCGCCAGCCGCTGCCGTGGCACCGCGTCGTTCGCGGCGCTGGTGGCTTGCCGGTGGCTTGCTGCTTGCCCTGCTCGCGCTGGCGGCCCTGGCGCTCGCCTGGCGCACGCAGGAACGCGTTCAAACCCTCGAGCAAGAACTCGTGCGCCGCCAGACGGCCAGCGCCGGGCAGGCCACCGAGGCGCATCTGATGGCCAAGCAGGCCCGAGAAAGCGCGCAGGAAGCCGGAGCCAAGGTGGCGCTGCTGGAAGAGCGGGTGGCCGAGTCGACGATGCAGCGCAGCCAGCTCGAAGGGCTGATCCAGTCGATGGCCCGTTCGGGCCAGGAAAGCCTCCTCGTGGACATCGAAGGCGGTATTCGCGTGGCCGTGCAGCAGACCGCCATCACCGGCAGCGCCGAGCCGCTGGTCGCCGCGCTGACTGCGGCCGACGAGCGGCTGGCACGCACCGAGCAGCCGCGCTTCGAGAACGTACGCCGCGCGATCGCGCGCGACCTCGACCGCATCCGGTCGGTCGGCGTGGCCGACATCGCGTCGCTGGCGATCAAGCTCGACGAAGCGGTGCGCCTGGTGGACGACGCGCCGCTGCGCGTCATCGATGCGCCGGCCACCGCCGCGACACGCGCTGCGCTTCTTGCCGACGCCCCTGTTTCAGCGACGCCCTCCGCCGCGTCGGCGCCCGCTCCCGTCGCTTCTGCGCCTCCTGCCGCCCCGTCTGTGCCGCCGGCGGCCGCATCGGCATCACCCGCCGCCGGATCGGAAAACATGTGGGCCTGGTTGCCGGCCAACGCCGGCGACTGGTGGCGCAGCGTGTGGCAGGAGGCCCGCGGGTTGGTGCGCGTGACCCGCATCGACCGGCCCGAGGCCATGTTGCTCGCGCCCGAGCAAAGCTTTTTCCTGCGCGAGAACCTCAAGCTCAGAATCCTGAATGCGCGTGTCGCGCTGCAAAGCCGCCAGTTCGATACGGCGCGCGCCGACCTCCAGGAGGCGGCCAGTGCAACAGAACGCTATTTCGACGCCGACGCGCGCAAGACCCTGTTGCTCAGCGAACTGTTGCGCAGCGTGGCGGCTCAGGCCGGCGAGGCCGACCTGCCGCGTCCCGATGAAACGCTGACCGCGCTCGATGCCGCGGCGCAGGGTCGGTGACGCTGTCTTCGCGTCGCGACAAGAGAGGGCAGCAGCGATGCGCGGCGTGATCTGGCTGTTGCTGCTCGCCATCGTTGCGGTCGTTGCGGCCGCGCTGCTC
>NZ_JACDCW010000003.1:0-59197 GCF_013817345.1 Methylibium sp. | reverse complement strand
GACAACCTGGTGACGCTGTACTGGGCGCCCTGGCGGATCGATCTGTCGTTCAACCTGTTCATGGTGGCGCTGATCGCTTTTTGCCTCGTGTTCATGACGTTGGTGCGTACGCTCACCGCGCTGGTCGGGCTCCCGCGGCGCGCGCGTCAATGGCGCGTGGCGCGGCGTGATCGGGTGGCGCAGGCGGCCCTGCGCGAGGCGCTCTCGCAGTATTTCGGCGGTCGCTACAGCCGCGCTCACAAGGCGGCCCAGCGTGCGGTGTCGATTCAAGTCGACACCCCCGAGCTCGAGAAGGACAACGAGTTCACCGTGCTCGGCCACCTGCTGGCCGCCGGAAGCCTGCACCGGCTGCAGGACCGCACGGGACGCGACGAGCAGATGCGCCGGGCCTTCGAGCTCACGCGCGGCAGCGCGGCTGCGCGCGCCGCGGAGGAGGGAGCCCGGCTGCTGGCAGCCGAATGGGCGCTCGATGATCGCGACGCTCGCCGCACCCTCGAACTGCTGGCGGAGTTGCCGCCCGGCGTGGCCCGCCGCACCCAGGCATTGCGCCTGAAGCTGCAGGCCGCCCGCCTCGCCGACGAGCCCATGGAAGCGCTCCGCACCGCGCGCCTGCTGGCCAAGCACCAGGGTTTCTCACCGGCGGCGGCGCAGGGACTGGTGCGCTCGCTGGCGATCGAGACGCTCGGCAGCGCGCGCGATACCGATCAGCTCAAGCGTGCCTGGCGCGAGCTCGACGCCAGCGACCGCCGCGACGTGCATGTCGCCGCGCACGCTGCCCGACAGCTGTCCGCCAGCGGTGCAACGGAGGAGGCGCGGCAATGGCTGCGCCCGTTCTGGGATCGCGTCACGCTGCTCGAGCGCGACGACCGCGACACCCTGGCGTTGGCATTGGCCGACACGGTCGAGGGCGTCGGCCCCGAGTGGCTGCCTCGCCTGGAAGCGGCGTTGCAGGCCTGCCCCGGCGAGCCCGCGCTCACCTACGCGATGGGCCGCGTGTTGGTGGCTCGGCAAATCTGGGGCAAGGCCCAACAGATGCTCGAAGAAGCCGGCGCCGACCCCGAGCTCTCCGCCGCTGCGCGGCGCCAGGCATGGCTGCAACTGGCCGCGATGGCCGAGCACGCCGGCGATGCGCCGCGCGCCGCGACGTGTTTTCGTGCCGCCGCATCGGCCGGCTGAGTGAACGGCGTTTCTTACGCTGATATACTGCGCGGCTCCATGCGGCTGTAGCTCAGTTGGATAGAGTACTTGGCTACGAACCAAGGGGTCGTGGGTTCGAATCCTGCCAGCCGCACCACTAAACGCAAAGGTCAGCACGTGAACACGTGCTGACCTTTTTGCTTTTTGCGGTGCCGCCCCCTGCCCCGCGGAGTTGCACAGGGCCAGGTGGGAGCGTCACTCGTCTTCTGAGGTCTTTCGCTTGCCTTTGATCGCCCGCCGGGATCGCGGGGACTTGGGTTTGGGCGGCTTCGGGCGTGTGCGGGATGTCCATGGAAGGGCGACCGGTTGAAGCAGCAAAGTTATTGCCGTTCAACCTCTATAGATATCGTTTTACTCATCGCTGCGCCGCGCCGAAGATTCGTTGAACGAACCGCAGAGCACCGCGGTTCCTTGAACGGGCAGGAGCGCAGAGTGCGGAGCGCGTGCGGCCTCGGCCATTCGCGACTCGCTCACCACTAGACGATCAAGCGATTCCAATCGCTGTAGCGCTCGCGGATCGGGCCTCGGCGAACGGTGAGCGCCATCACCGCCGCGCCGAGGACCACACTGAAGACAGTGGCCGCCATGCTCGCATCGAACACGAAGGGCGCCCCCACCAGCGCTGCGCCGAGCGCAAGGTTGAGATAGCGCACCGGCCGGGCGACTTCAGCGGCGGCGACCGAGACGACGGTCAGAACGAGCGAGCCGATCACGTGATGGGCGTTCGCCAGGCTGCCCTCGACACCCAGCATCGGGCGCGTGAACAGCAGCGACAGGCCGATGACCACCACCAGGGCCAGATTCCACGGCAGGCTCACGCCGCCGGCGACCATGCTCTTGAGCACCGTGCCGGGCGGTTGTTCGAACTCGTCCCGAACGGGTTCGGCATTCCTCGTGTCCGGCATCTCGTCGGTACCTCCGACGAAGAGTACGCGCAGCCAGTTCTGGCCGGCCCGCGCGCGACGGCGCAGGAACTGCAGCGTCGCAAGCAGTTCGTCGAGCGAATAGGGAATCTGCAGAAGGACCGCCGCCGCGCCGATGAGTGCGATGGTGCTCCACGTGCCGATCACGACGGGCTGGATGATGATGAAGAAGATCGAGGTGATGCCCAGTGGAGCAATCATCAGCCCGAACAGCACCACCAGCCAGGGCATCGTGCGCCAGCGCATCCTCGAGCCGACGATCCCGGTGAGGATCTCCAGAAGGTAGGTGTAGCCGCCGACAGCGGCATCCGAGACCGGCCACGCCTTCGAGACCGATGAGGTGATGATCTCCTCGGTGCCGTTTTGCGGATCCTGCGGCGAGCCGGCGAAGAACGGGTCCCACACGTCGGGGATGTGTCCGAGCTGATACGCGGCGAGGTAGCGCGAGACGTACAGGCCGACGATCGCCAGCACGATGATCGGCAAGCGCTGCGACCAGTCGGAAGGGTTGTAGCTCCAGCCGGGCGGCAGCGCCGGGCCGGTGAGCGCGGCGATCGCCGAGGGGCCCGGTTCGGGCCGTGTGCACACGGCAAAAGCAAAGATGAGCGCGCCCACCAGCGTGTCGGAGAGATAGGCCGCGGCGTTTTCCGTGGAGAACAGGAAGGGCACCGCCATCACCAGCGCACCGACCGCGGCGCACAGCCAGCGGGCCCACTGCGCACGCCACGACAAGGCCAGCGTCGCGCCGACCAGGAGCGTCGCGCCGAGGATGATTTCGCTCCAACGCAGGAGCGGCTCCCCGACATTGAGCAGCAGCGGCTGCGTGAGGAGCCAGGTCCCCAGGCCCATGTTCGCGAAATGCGCCCATCGGTTGGCGCCGTGCTCGGTCCGCAGCAGCGTCTCGTGGCGGGCGCGCAGGTCCTCGGGGTTCTTCCCCAACTCGTCCGCCCGGCTGATCCAGGTGGGCGAGGGAACGCCGTTGTTCGCGTACCAGTCGGCCGGGTCGCTCTTCAAGGTCGAGACGAGTTGCGGCAACTCATCCTTCAATCGATGCCGCGGCTCCCAGCCGAGCAGATCGCGCGCGCGCCGGACGTCGAGTGCATAGTGATCGTCGGCCATTGCCACCATGAACGGCTTGATGAAGGGCGCTTCGCCGCCGTCGATCGCATCGGGAATGACCGGCTCCAGCTTGCCTTGTGCCCAGGCACCCGCGGCGGCGATCGGTTTCGGCACCCTCAGCGTCTGCCAGTCGTCGGCACCGTGAATGAGACGGCCGAGCTCGTCCTGGAGTGCGTCGTAGCCCATTGCGTCGGGCTCGCCGATCAGGATCTCGGTCCCCGAGGGCAGTGCCTCACGCCGATCGACGGTGCAGCGGAACGCCTCGAGCATGTCCTCGCGGTGGAGCATCGCCTGCCCGACCAGGGGGTTGCCCGAGTAGAAGTAGCTCTGGAAGTCGCGTTCGTAGATCCGCGCCATCTGCTGGGCCATCGTCGGCACCATCGAGCGTTCGTCGTAAACCCCCGCGAGCCGCAAGACAACGTAGGGGATCTGTCCGTGCTCCGCGCGGATCACCGCTTCTGCGGCAGCCTTCGATTCCGGATAGGCCCAGCGCGGATCGATGGGCTGGCGCTCGTCGATGCGCTCGCCGGGGTGGCAAGGCGCATGCACGAGCATCGTGCTCGCATAGACGAACTGCCCGACGTCGAAGCCCTGCAACGCGCGCAGAAGCCGCTGCGTGCCCTCGACGTTGACGCTCCGGTAAAGCGGGCTGTCCTCGCCGCTGAAGTCGAAGTACGCGACGAGGTGGATCACGCTGGCGATGCGCGAGCCGAACGTGTCGCGGAACTTGCGCAAGGCGAGCTCGAGTGCGGCATCGGAGGTGAAATCGGCCTCGAACACCGCCCAGTCGGCGCCTTTCGCCGTGCGATCGAGCCCGACGGTCCGGTAGTCGCGGCTGAGCGCCTTGCCGAGCGAGCGGCCGAGATTGCCGGTCGCGCCGGTGATGAGGACGATCGGCTTCAAGTCTGAGTTTGTCATCGGTCAATGGCTCCCGATGTCGCAGGGCAAGCGCCGCTCCTACTCGATCGCTCGAAGCCCTCCCCTGGCACTTCGAAGGCCGAACGGGGGCGCCACCGCGGCGATCGCCGACGCTCACGATGCCGGCTTCTCCAGCGTCGCGACCCGTTCCCGCAACGCTTTCTCGGCGAGGTAACGGTCGCTGACATCCCGGCCCACTGCCACCGAGCCCTCGACGCGGCCTGCCGCATCGGCAACCACGCCGAAGCTGAGGTCCACGTACAGCTTGCGCCCGTCCTTGTGCAGCGATCGCGTCGTGCGGACCTGGTTGGAGTGGCCGGCATGGCCGCTCTCGATCGCCCGCCGGAAACCGGCCCAGTGAGCCGCCCGCAGGAGCTCCGGAACGATCACGTCCAGGCTCTCGCCGAGAACATCTTGCGCGGCAAACCCGAAAACAGCCTCGGCGCCGCGGTTCCAGAACCGGATCACACCGTCGCAGTCGGCAAACACCACGGCATCCGGAATGTGTTCGGCGATGGCCTCGAACAAGGCCGGCTCGAAGGGGTGGCTCGAGTGCATGGACGTTCTCCTGTTTTAGTCACGCGTCACCGTCGATGCCGGGGACGACAAAACCGGCCTTCACCGACCGCAGTTCCTCCCGATGCAAGTGCGCGAGGTGTTCCAGGCGCTGCTCGCCCGCGGGAGTGAGGCGGACCTCCACGCGGCGCTGGTCGCTCCGGCTCGCGCTGCGCCTCACGAGGCCGGTCGCCTCGCAGCGGGAAATGAGGGCCACGACGCCGTGGTGCTTGGCCTGAAGGCGCTCGGCGAGCTCCGCGACGCTGGCCCAATCGCGGCCGGGAAAGCCCTTGATCTGGAGCATGAGCTGGTACTGCAGCGGGGTGACGCCGCTCTTGCGCGTCACCTCCTCGCTGAACCTAAGAAACCGGCGCAATTGGTAGCGAAAACCGGCCAAGGACTCGAAATCGGATTTCGACATCGTGCGGGTGGGCATGTGGATGCGAGCCTGGACGTCTGCGTTCGACGTATCTATATATCACGGCGTGATGCTTTCCGGCAAATGCCACCCGGCTCGCGGCACAGGAAAGCGAAGACGCAGTACGATGGTTTGCGCCTTTACCCTGCCGCAGCAGGGTCGTCACCGCTTCCTCACTGCGGCGCTTCAACGCCATCGGCTCGATCAGCCACGATCATCCGGACCCGTCGATCTTCACGGTGCTGCACTCGGCCTCGAGCACGCCCGGGCGTGCAGCATCGATTTCGGGATCTTTCCGCCGCGCATATTGGCGATGGAAAACACCTTCCGGCCGCCCTGGTCCGGTCAGGTGTGGCGACCGACGGAGCATGCGTTGCAGTCGGCCGAACTGCAGCCCGACTATCACCGTTGCTGGCAGGGGTTGCGCAAGCACTTCGATGCCGCCGATCATGAAGCGCCCGACCTTCGCCGGCCGCACCGAGCGGTTGGTGCGCCGCGCAAACTATCGCAACGGATCACCGATCCAACGAGCTGCCTGGAGAACGAGATGAGCAAGACCCCCATCGCGTGGATCGTCGATGGCGTGCGCACGCCCTTCGGCCGCTACGGCGGAGCGCTGGCGAGTGTGCGCACCGACGACCTCGGCGCCGTGCCGATCCGCGCACTCGTCGAGCGCAACCCGCAGCTCGACTGGGCCGCGCTGGACGACGTGCTCTACGGCTGCGCCAACCAGGCGGGCGAAGACAACCGCAACGTCGCGCGCATGGCCGCGCTGCTGGGCGGATTGCCGGTCGACGTGCCCGGTTGCACGCTCAACCGGCTGTGCGGCTCGGGGCTTGATGCCCTCGCCATGGCGGCGCGGACCATCGCAGCCGGCGAGGCCGACTTGATGATCGCCGGCGGCGTCGAAAGCATGACGCGCGCGCCCTTCGTCATGCCCAAGGCCGAGACCGCCTTCGCGCGCAGCAGCAAGATCGAAGACACGACGATCGGCTGGCGCTTCGTCAATCCGAAGATGAAGGCCGCATTCGGCATCGACTCGATGCCCGAGACAGCCGAGAACGTGGCCGCCGAATTCCAGGTGTCGCGCGCCGATCAGGACGCGATGGCGCTGCGCTCGCAGCAGCGCTGGCAGGCGGCGCACGCGGCCGGCTTCTTCGAAGGCGAAACCGTGCCGGTGCTGGTGCCCCAGAAGAAGGGCGATCCCGTGCTGTTCACAGTGGACGAACATCCGCGCGCCACCACGATCGAGGCGCTGGCCCGACTCAAGGGCGTCGTGCGCCCCGACGGCAGCGTGACGGCCGGCAACGCCTCCGGCGTGAACGACGGGGCTTGCGCCTTGCTGCTGGCCTCCGATGCTGCGGTCGAACGCTACGGTCTGAAGCCACGCGCGCGGGTGGTCGGCTCGGCGGTCGCCGGCGTGGCGCCGCGCGTCATGGGCATCGGCCCGGCGCCGGCCACATGCAAGCTGCTGGGGCGGCTGGGCTGGAGCGTGAGCGAGCTCGACGTGATCGAGCTGAACGAGGCCTTTGCCGCGCAGGGCTTGGCCGTGCTGCGTCAGCTCGGCATTGCCGACGACGATGCGCGCGTCAACCCGAACGGCGGGGCGATCGCGATCGGGCATCCGCTGGGCGCGTCCGGTGCCCGGCTGGCCTTGACTGCGCTGCGCCAGTTGGAGCGCACGGGCGGGCGGCGTGCGCTTGCCACCATGTGCATCGGCGTGGGGCAGGGCATTGCGCTCGCACTCGAACGAGCCTGACGCCGCAGCGCTGCGGCCTGTGCGCGATCAGGCCGGCGACAAAGGACGAGCGGCCTGGAGACATTGCCTCCAGGCCGCTCGTGTTCGCCGGGGCACGCCCCGCAGGTTCAGGCGCGGTACAGCGATGCGCCGCAGGTCGTGCACGATGCCGTGCCGCCATCGGTGCGGACCAGGTTGGAGCCGCACTGGTTGCAGGTGAGCTTGCCGTTGATCATGTTGGACGGGCTGACGCGACGGTATTCGTCGTAGGAGGCGAGCGGGCCACCGGTGCGCAGTGTCGCCCCGGGCGCCGTAGCAGGGGCCGCCGCCGGCGGCTTGTAGGCTGGCGCGCCGGCGCTCATGTCGTCGCTCTTGCCTCGCTTCATCCACATGAAGAAGGCGACGGCTGCCGCGACGATGATGATGAGGATCACGATGTTCGAACTCATTGCTCTTGTCTCCTTTTGAGGTCTGAACCCAGTGCATCGCGCACCTCGCCCGATTGCACTGCGGGGGCACTCGCGATCAAAGAATACCCCACGCAGGAGTCGGATACCAGCGGCTGAGGCAAGCGCCAGGACGCTGGCGCGCCAAGCTGCATCAGCTACCCCAGGGCGCGACGAGACTGGATCGAAGCTCGGTCCCCCACCAGCGCGGCAGCAGCGCCATCACCTCGCGCTGCGTGAAGCGGTCGTCCATCAGGTGCACCACGCCGCGGTCGAGCGGCGTGCGGATCACGCGCCCAGCGGCCTGCACCACCTTCTGCAGCCCGGGGTAGAGATAGGTGTAGTCGAAGCCGGTGCCGCACAGGCGGTCGATGCGGCGCTTGATCTGCTCGTTGACCGCGTTCGTCTGCGGCAGCCCCAGCGTAGCGATAAAGGCGCCGATCAAGCGCGTGCCCGGCAGATCGATGCCTTCGGCGAACGAGCCGCCGAGCACGGCGAAACCGATGCCGCGACCGTCGGCTTCGAAGCGCGCGAGGAACTGCGCCTGCTCGCCCTCGCTCATGCCGCGCGACTGTTTCCACAGTGCCACTGCGGGATGCCGTGCCGCGAACAACTCGGCCACGCTGTGCAAGTAGTCGAAGCTGCTGAAGAAGGCCAGGTAGTTGCCCGGCTGCTCGGTGAACTGCCGTGCGATGCGCTCGACGATCGGTGCCAGCGACGCGTCGCGATGCCGAAAGCGCGTCGAGATGTCGCGGGCGATGTGGACAGTGAGCTGTTGCCGCTCGAACGGCGACTCCACATCGATCCACGCCGTGTCGGCCGGCAAACCGAGCATGTCGGCGTAGAAGCGCCGCGGCTGCAGGGTGGCCGAAAACAGCGTGGTCGAGTGCGCGGCTTCGAAGCGCGGCCGAAGGAACGACGCCGGCACCACATTGCGCAGACACAGCACCACGGAGCCTTGCGCCGGGCGCGTCAGATCGACGAGCGAGTGCTCGCCGAAGGATTCGGCCAGGCGGGTGAAATGGAGCGCATCGAAGTAAAACGCCTGCAGCGACGCATCGACCTGCGCGGGTTGCTCGGCCAGGTGATCCATCACCGCTGCGGCGGCCTGCTGCAGTGCGAAGACGAAGTTCGCCGGCAGCGCATCGAGAACGCTGTACTCGGCGTCAGCCTGCGCCTTCAGTTCGTTCCAGCGACGGTGCAGGCGGTCGAGCGGCTTCTTCAGCGCGGCGGGTGCCGCCTTGCGCATGCGCTTGAAATCCTCGTGATCCAGCTCGGCGCTGTACATCGCCCGCCCGCGCTCGACCAGGTTGTGCGCCTCGTCGACCAGCACGGCGACACGCCACTGATCGGCCACCGTCATCCCGTGAAGCATGGCGCTGCTGTCGAAGTAATGGTTGTAGTCGCCGACCACCACGTCGCTCCAGCGCGCCAGTTCCTGCCCGAGGTAGTAGGGACACACCGCGTGCTCCAGCGCCAGCGTACGCACGGCCGGCTTGTCCCACACCGTCAGCGCCGTTGCTGCCTGGCGAGCCACCGGCAGGCGATCGTAGAAGCCCTTTGCGAGCGGGCACGACTCGCCGTGACAGACCTTGTCGGGATGCTCACAGGCCTTGTCGCGCGCCACCAGTTCGAGCGTGCGTAACGGCAGCGACGGCTCGCTCGCGCGGATGAGCGCCAGTGCCTCGAGCGCCATGGCGCGGGCCGAGGTCTTGGCGGTCAGGAAGAAGATCTTGTCGAGCGCCTGCGTGGGCCCGGCCTTGAGCAGCGGGAACAGGCTGCCGACGGTCTTGCCAATGCCCGTGGGCGCCTGCGCCATGAGGCAGCGGCCGGCGCGCGCGACCTTGTAGACCGCCTCGGCCAGCGGCCGCTGGCCCCGCCGGAATGCATCGTGCGGAAAGCGCAGCCCGGCCAGCGCACGGTCGCGCGCGCCCCGGTGCGACCACTCCTGCTTTGCCCAGGCCATGAAAGTGCCGCATCGCTGCTCGAACTCGAGTTGCAACTCGGCGGCGGTGCAGCGTTCGGTGAACACTGTCTCGCGCTGCGTGCCGATGTCCAGGTAGACAAGGACCAACTCGATCTCCGCCAACCCATCCCGCTGGCACAGCAGCCAGCCGTAGACCCGGGCCTGTGCCCAATGCAGACGCCGATGGCTTTCGGGCTGACGGTCGAGCCGGCCGCGGTGGGTCTTCACCTCTTCCAGTCGATTGCGCGCGGCGTCGAAGCCATCGGCACGACCGCGAACGCGCAGCGGTCCGAACTCGCCGACGAGCGGCACTTCGGTCTGCCAAGCCGCGCCACGGCGCGAAGCCACGAGCGCGTGCCCGTCGATGCCTTCCCGGGCCGAAGGCGAGGGCGTGAAGCGCAGGTCGAGGTCACCCTGCTTGGCGGTGAATTCGCAGAGCGTGCGAACGGCGACGGTGTATTGCAAGGAGGGCCTCGGAGCAGGGAAAATGCCGCGCGGGGAACGGCCCGAGCGAGACTGTATGCCCTGCCGATTCGGGCGCGCCGCTTGCTGTGGCGATATCCGCGTCTTGCAAGAAGGCCAACTACAGCTCGACTCAAGTCCAGTCGTCATGCGCCGAAAAGATTCACATCGTCCCGAGCCTTGACCTCCATGCAGACCGTCGAAAGGCATGTCTTCGAAGACTATCTCCTGAGCTGCACCGCTTTGCCTATTGCAGGCGGCGGCTATCAATCGCGTGTTGCCATCACGGCCCTGGGCGGTCAACGGACGCGGGCGCAACGCTTTTTGGACCTGGAGTGCTTCGACACCGAGGTCGAGGCGCTCGAGCATGCAAGGCAGGCCGGCATGGACTGGGTTCGCCTGCATGGTTGACGCCTGCATGTGCGCGCTATGCCTGTGCGCTGCCTGCTTGAATTAGCTGTCCGACGAACGACCCGCCTTCTTGCGCCGATCGACGACAACCGACACGACGAAGTAAGACTGCGACGCTGATCACCGACACCGCGATCAGCCCCGTTTGGAGCCGATCGATGTCCGCGCCCAGGTAAGACACCAAAAGGGTCAGAGGCAAGGTCCCGGTCGCCGTGGCCGCCATGAAGCGCCACAACGCCATCTTGGCAAGCCCCGCAATGATGCTCACTGCGTCGGTGGAAACCACCGGTGAAATGCGAGCGACGATGATGGCCCAGAAGCCGTAGTCGGTCACAAAGCCTTCGAGTTTGGCTTCGGTCTTGTTCCCCAACATCTTGCCCACCGTCACGGGGCCTAGCGAACGGCCAATGCCATAGGCGATCGAGGCGGCCAGCAGCAGGCCGGCGTAACTCAGGAGTCCGCCCCACCACGGCCCGAAAGCCAGCACGGCGACCACCATGACCAGGATGGAGGGAATCACCGGAACCACGGTCTGCGCGACCATGAATCCAAGAATGGCGACGGGCCCCCCGGCGCCGAAACCCTCGACCCACTGTTCGGTTCGCTTGCGGTCGCCGCTGCTGAGTACAGCGTACGCTTCGTTGACAAGATTCCCGAACGCCGGCCACAGGAAGTACAGCGCTGCCACCGCGCCGACAATGAGTACCGGGACGAGCCAAGCCGGCGGGCCGGAGTCTGTAGAGGTGGTGTCGGGGTGATCCGGTGATGGTTGGCGCTTCACGGGTTAAGGCCCTGTGCAGGGTTTGGACCACCCAAATAGATCGCCTCGATGCCCTGAAGATCCGGCAAAGAAAAAGGCCTTGCGGGGCAAGGCCTTGGAAGAACTTTGGTAGGAGGAGAAGGCTCTCCCCCAGTGGGTTCCGTAAGTCTTTGATCTACCGCGACGTTGTCAGCCCACTCGAATGCATTGAACTGGGATTGGGTCACCGAAGTGGATCACTGTCACCAGTCGGCGTCAAGGCCAGAGCATCACGTCGTCAGCGTCAGCGTGACAAGGCTGTTGCCGAAGGATTGCACCGTCAAGGCCTCGCCGTAGGTGACGTTGCCGTCGCCCTCGCTGGCGGCGGGGGATGGGAGGTGAAGCCCGGGCTGCGCACGCCGCCCGGGTTCATGACGGCCATCACGGCGCCGCCGAAGCTGGCCGGGGCCAGGGCTGCGAGATAAGAGCCGGCGATCAGTTCGCCGGCCGACATGTTGCCGGCGACGTCGGCCATGTTCGGCAGTGCCGCCCTGATCGAGCCGATCACCTCGTTGGCGATCGGCGAGACCAGCGCGTTGTAGGCCGTGACCAGGCTGCGCATCGAGGGGTCGGCCTCGATCTTGGCGCTGATCTCCCAATCGATTCTCCCAATCGATTCGGTCGACAAGGCGGTTGCTCGCGCTGACTGCGAAGATGTCGCGCTGCTTCGGGTCGATCGTCACGTCGATATCGGTCAGCACGCGGCCAAAGGCGCTGGCTCTGGTCGCCTTCCGGCGCCCTTCGTTATCGGGTGCTCGCGTGCTTCAGCGAGGAGAAGACGGCCCGTTTCGTCGATGCCGTGTCAAGGGCACTCGTACCCAGGCCCAGGCGCCAGGGCATCAAGGCGATTGTCGTGCGCTCGCCAAGCGGCAGCCGTCGTCAGGTCGCTGCTTGTGGCCTCGCCGGGCTTCTCCATCCCTTGCTATGCCTATGCCTTCGAGAAGGCCGATCAATAGTGCGCGCCCGGTTGGCATTCGGTAGGAACGAGGCCCATCGACAGCGAGCGGTCTGCATCGAACGCATCACGAGGCGCGGCCCCCAGCAGTTCCAGCCGTTCGGGTAAGTACGGGCGAGCCGGGAGCTGGCTGCAATCTATATTTAATGAATTAGCGTGCTAATCGTTTCCTGCAGGTCGAGGCAGACGCGTGGTGCATGCATCTGATTCGCAGGGCAAATTCATGAAGAAAATTTGCGGTGCATGGTCCATTCGCGGCGTGACAGCGCTGCTCGCCTGCGCGGCGGTGCTCGGCTTCGACGGCATAGCTGCGCCGCTGGTCGGCGCCGCTCGGGCGGCGTCCGCCGAAGTCGACCCACGACCCTTGTTCGCCGCGAGCTTCAAGGACTTCGACCGCAAGCAGCAGTCGCTCGCCCAGTTCAAAGGCAAGCCGATGGTCGTGTATTTCTGGGCGACGTGGTGCAAGTCCTGCAAGCAGGAAGTGCCTGAGCTGATCGCGCTGCACAAGAAGTTCGGCGACAAGATGAGCGTGATCGGCATCGCGATCGACAACACCGACAAGGTGATTGCATTCGCGCAGCAGTACCAGATCAACTACCCGCTGCTGCTCGGCAGCAACGACGCGATCGCGTTGTCGAAACAACTTGGCAACAGCGTCGGCGGCCTCCCGTTCGCGGTGGTGGTGGACGCCCACGGCAAGATCGTGAAGACCCTGCTCGGCGAGACGCCGCCAGGCAAATTCGAGGAACTGATACGACCGCTGGTCAGCTGACCAGCGGTGGTGCAGTGAGGCAGTGTCACTACATCAACCACGAGGAGACGACGCAATGAAACTTGCCAACCGCCCAGTCACCGCGGGGCGCTTCAGGCAGCGCCTGCGAACACTGGCGATGGCGGTCACGATGGGGGCCTCGGCGGCTGCGGCAAACGCGCAGACGCCGGTGATCCACATCGTCGACCCATCGCCGGTCAACTGGCTGTCCATCACCTGGAACACCATGGAAGAACTGGTGCGGGTCGACAAGGACGGTCGCACCGTGCCCACGCTGGCTGAAAGTTACCGCTGGGTCAACCCGACCACGATGGAATTCAAGCTGCGCAAGGGCGTGAGCTTTCAGGATGGCGAGGCGTTCAACGCCAAGGTGTTTCGCCGCAGCTTCGACGAAGTTCAGAAGTCCGCCAACCCGCACCCGCCGGGTGCGTTTCTCAACTTTGCAAAGGACACCGAGCTGGAGGTGGTCGACGATTACACCGTGCGCTTCGTGTTTCCCAGCACCGACAGTGCCGCGATCATGAAGTTCCGCGGCATGCACGTGGCCAGTACCAAGTTCTGGAACACCAACGGCTTCAAGAACAAGCAGACTGGCAACGCTGAAGGCAACTGGTGAGTGATCGACGAACCGGGTCCGTGGGGGACTGGTCCGTTTGTCTTGAAGGATGGCGCTTCGGTGTTGGACAAGCGCTCGCCGACGCTGACGCTCGAGCCGAATCCGAACTACTGGAACAAGGCGCGCATGCCGAAGGCCACGTTCGTGTTCGACAACGTCATCTCCAAGGCTGAGGCCCTGGAAGAGGTGGCCAAGGGGGGCAAGGTCGATATCGTGACCGAGCTATCGCCGGCCGAAGCCATGGCGATGAAGAAAAGCACCCACGCGAGTGTGGTGGAGAGCAAATCGAAGACCGTGCTCGCCGGCGTGCTGAACCGCAATGCGCCGAACTCGAAGTGGAACGACCTCGAGTTGCGCCAGGCTTTGAACATGGCGGTCGATAGGGACGCGGTGGTCAGGGAAGGTGCGATGGGTTACGGCACGGTCATCGCGTCGATGATCATGCCCGGCCATTTCGGCCACGACGCCTCGCTCGAGCCCTATGCCTACAAGCCGACTGCGGCTGGCAAGGCACTGGCGGCTGGTGGCGTGACGCGCATCAACGTTGTCGCGGGGGCGGGCTACAAGGGCGTGGTGCAGGCGTTGACCAAGAGCATGGCGAAAGCCGGCGTCGAGGTCGTGGCCGACTACTCGGGAACACCGAAGGGCGACAACTGGGACATGTGGCTGGTCGAGCATTTCGACTGGTCGCCGGAGTACCCGTACGGCGTGGTCTTTCGCGAGTTCTTCGGCAAGGACGGCGGTTTTCGCAAGATGCCTGAAGACGCAGGGTTCGACGCCTTGAGCAGGAAGTTGCTGGCCGAGACCGACAAGGCCGCTCTGGAGAAGCTCACAGCGCAGATGAACCGGTATGTCCATGAGCAGGCCAATGTCGTGTTCCTGTACGCGCCTTCGAAGCTGTATGCGGTGAGCAACCGTGTCGACTTCGTGCCGTACAAGACGTGGATGCTCGAGCTGGCAGAGACGACGGTGAAGACGCAGACGACGGTGAAGAAGTAGGAGCGGTGCAATCGGGAGCGCGGCTCGGCCGCGCTCCCCTGCAAGTCAGTCAGCGAGGGCGCCCACTACGGCGACGTGGGCCCCCTCGCCATCGGAGAACGGCTCACGGCCTGAACATGATCGTCGGTACCGCAGGTCACATCGACCATGGCAAGACTTCGCTGGTCAAGGCATTGACCGGCGTCGATGCCGATCGCCTGAAGGAAGAAAAGGCACGCGGAATCACGATCGATCTGGGCTATGCCTATCAGCCGCTCCCCGATGGCGAGGTGCTCGGTTTCATCGACGTGCCCGGCCACGAGAAGTTCATCCACAACATGCTGGCTGGCGCTACCGGCATCGACCATGTGCTGCTGGTGATTGCGGCCGACGACGGCCCGATGCCGCAGACCGTGGAGCACCTGGCAATCCTCGACCAACTCGGGCTGGCCCACGGCGCGGTCGTGCTGACCAAGATCGACCGCGTCGACGCAGCGCGGCGCGCGGCCGCGATCGCCGAGGTGGAGCAACTGCTGCTCGGGCGCACGCAGGCCGGCTTCCCGGTTTTCCCAGTGTCGTCGGTCAGCGGAGAAGGCATGCGCGAACTGCGCGCGCATCTGCATGCTGCGGCCGGTGCGCGGGTTCGGGCGGGAAGCGCTGGTGACGGCAGTCCGTTCCGGCTGGCGATCGATCGCTCGTTCACGCTCGATGGCATCGGCACGATCGTTACCGGCACGGTGTTCGACGGGCGCGTAACCATCGGCGACCGGCTGATCATTTCGCCGCTCGGTCTGGAAGTGCGGGTGCGCTCCCTGCATGCACAGAACCGCCCGACTTCCAGCGGCTCGACCGGCCAGCGCTGCGCGCTCAACATCGTGGCGCAGCACCTCGATCGCCGCCACATCGAGCGCGGCCAGTGGCTGCTGGCCGCTGCGCTCCACGCGCCCACCCAGCGGATCGATGCGCGGCTGAGCCTCCTGCCCTCGGAGGCACGTGCGCTGCGCCACTGGACGCCGGTGCATGTCCACCTGGGCGCTGCACATGTGACCGCGCGCGTCGCCCTGCTGCAGGAAGTGCCCCTGAAGCCGGGCGAAGACGCGCTGATTCAACTGGTGCTCGACCACCCGATCGGCGCGCTGCACGGCGACCGCTTCATCGTGCGCGATCAGTCGGCTCAGCGCACGCTGGGCGGTGGGCGCGTGCTCGACCCGTGGCCGTCAGAGCGCGGCCGGCGCAAGCCGCAGCGCGCCGCCTGGCTGGACGCGCTCGAGGCGGGCTCGCCTGGAGATGCGCTCGTGCAGTTGCTGGAATGCTCGCCCGTCGGCATCGATCTGGTCTGGTTCGCGCGCCTTTTCAAGCTCGCCGATGCAGCGCTCCTGCCCTGGCTGGCTGCCGCCGGCGCGCGGGTGCTGCAAACAAGCGGCGGCATGCGCGCCTTCGGCGCTGGCCACTGGCGGCAACTCGAGGAGCAGGCGCTGGCCGCTCTGGCGCGCCATCACGAGCGCCGACCCGACAGCGCCGGCGCCAACCTGCAGGAGCTGCGGAGCCTCATGGCCCAGCGCCCGGACACTGCGATCGTTGCGGGCCTGATGGATTCCGCCACCGCGCAGCTGCGCGTGCTGCGCCTCGGCGCACGCTTTCAGCTCAGCGGCCACTGCGTGATCCTGAGCACCGTCGAGCAGCAGTTGTGGCAGCGCGCGCGGCCGCGGCTCGACGCCGCGGGCCTCGCGCCGCCGCAGGTGCCGGAGCTGGCGGGCGACCTCGGTGTGACCGAGGAGGACCTTCGCACGCTGTTCTGCCGCCTGGCGCGCATGGGTCAGTTGCACCGCGTGCGCCGCGAGGTGTTTTTTCTGCCGCACACCGTGGCGCTGCTGGCGGCCCAGACGCAAGCGCTTGCGCGTGACAGGCCGCGCGGCGTGGTCACGGTGGGGCCGTTTCGCGACAGCACCGGGCTGCACCGCAATCTCGGCATCCCGATGCTCGAGTTCTTCGACCGCAGCGGCTTCACGATGCGCCTGAAAGACGGGCGACGCGTGCGGCAGGACAGTGCCGCCGTCTTCGGGGACGCTGCCTGCGCCTGAACTCGCACAAGACATACATGGAAGAGAAGCGCTCCCCGGTGGGACGTCCGGTCTTCAAAACCGGAAGGGGCCGTTCTACGGTCCCTGGTGGGTTCGACTCCTACTCTTTTCCGCCAAGTTTGCCCGCGCCGCAGCGCCGGTCCTGAGCAATGGCTGCTGTCGCGCCGACCGTGAAAGCCGCCGCACTCGCGCCGCGCGACGGCCGCCAGGCGCTGCCGTCGCTCGACCGCCTCCTCGGCCGAGCGCAGACGGTCGCCTTGCTGCACGAGCATGGTCACCACGCGGTGGTGGCGACGCTGCGCACCGTGCTGGCCGAAGCGCGCGCTGGTGCCACAGCGCCGGAGCGCGCTGGCCTGCCTGACGACGACGCGATGCTGGCCCGCTGCGCCGAGCGGCTAACCGCGGCGGCGAGCCCGCGGCTGCGACCGGTATTCAACCTCACCGGCACCGTGCTGCACACCAACCTCGGCCGCGCACTGCTGCCGCAGGAAGCGATCGACGCGGTGGCCACCGCCATGCGCATGCCGAGCAACCTGGAGTTCGATCTCGAGACCGGCGGTCGGGGCGACCGCGACGAGCTGGTCGAAGGACTGATCCGCGAGCTGACCGGCGCCGAGGCCTGCACGGTGGTCAACAACAACGCTGCCGCAGTCTTCCTCACCCTCAACACGCTGGCGCTGCGCAAGGAAGTGATCGTGTCGCGCGGCGAACTGATCGAGATCGGTGGCGCCTTTCGAGTACCCGACATCATGAGCCGCGCCGGTGCCAGGCTGCACGAGGTCGGCACCACCAACCGCACCCACCTGAAGGATTTCGAGGAGGCCATCGGCCCGCGCACTGCGCTGTTGATGAAGGTGCACTGGAGCAACTTCGCGATTACCGGCTTCACCAAGACGGTGCCCGATCGCGAGCTGGCCATGCTGGCGCACGCGAGTGGCTTGCCGCTCGTCAACGACCTCGGCAGCGGCACGCTGATCGACCTGTCGGCCTACGGCCTGCCCAAGGAGCCCACCGTGCAAGCCGCGCTGGCCGACGGTGCCGACCTGGTGCTCTTCAGTGGCGACAAATTGCTCGGTGGCCCCCAGGCCGGCCTGATCGCCGGGCGCGCCGACCTCGTGCGCCGCATCAAGAGGAACCCGCTGAAGCGCGCACTGCGTGTCGGCAAGCTGACGCTGGCCGCGCTCGAGGCGGTGCTGCGCCTGTACCGCCATCCGGAACGCTTGCAAGAGCGGCTGACCACGCTGCGCTTGCTGACCCGGCCCGAGGGCGACATCGCCGCGCTGGCAGCGCGCCTGCTTATGCCGATGGCTGCAGCCGTGGGCCCGGGCTACGTCGTGCGTGCACTCGCGCTGCACAGCCAGATCGGCAGCGGCGCGCGGCCGGTCGACCTGTTGCCGAGCGCCGGCCTCGCCATCGCCCCGGCCAACGTCGGCCGCGGCCGCGGCACCGCGCTCAAGCGCCTGGAGGCGGCGCTGCGCGGCCTCCCGGTCCCTGTCATCGGGCATGTGCGTGACGGCGCGCTGTGCCTGGACTTGCGTTGCCTCGAAGACGAGGGCGCTTTCACTCGACAACTGCCGCGGCTTGCGCTCACGCCGCCCACGCCTGCCCCGTCCGCCTGATTGTCATGAGGACGTTTCGCTGCAACCGACTGCCTTTTCTCTCGTGATGCTGCCATGACCACCTTGCTGCGACTGACTGTCTTTCTCCTCGGGTTGCTGCAAGGTCTGGCCGCCGTGCCGGCTGCGGCGGCGCAAGATTTCCTGCCCCCCGAGCAGGCGTTCCGCTTCGAGGCGCGCGTGCTCGACGAGCGCAGCGTCGAGATCGCGTTCGACGTCGCCGACGGCTACTACATGTACCGCGAGCAGTTCGCATTCGCCGCCGAAGACGTGGACGTGCGGCTCGGCACATCACGCATTCCGGCCGGCACGGTCAAGTTCGACGAAACCTTCGACAAGGACGTCGAGACGCACCGGGGGCGGGTGGTGATCCGCGTGCCGGTCGAGGCCGCGCCCGCCGCATTCACGCTTACGGTGACGAGCCAGGGCTGCGCCGACGCAGGGCTGTGCTATCCGCCGCAACAGAGCCAGGCGCTCGTCCAGCTGGCCGGCTTCGGCGGCGACGGCAGCGTCAGGGTGCAGGAGGCCGAAGGCAGCACTGCCACGGCGGCCCCGGCCACCGCCGCAGCACCTGAGAACGTACCGGATGCCGCACCGACGGCAGCACAGGCCGAAGCGCCTGGTCAAGGCGGTGGCATCGAAGCTGCCCTGCGCGGCGGACGACCTTGGGTGGTGGCGGGCGTCTTCTTCATTGCCGGGCTGCTGCTGTCCTTGACCCCCTGCGTGCTGCCGATGCTGCCGATCCTCTCGTCCATCATCGTCGGCCAGTCCGCGGGGGCCCCGAGCTCACGCTCGCGCGGCTTCGGCCTGGCCGTGAGTTACTCACTCGGCATGGCGCTGGTCTATACCGCGTTCGGCGTGGCCGCCGGCTTGGCAGGAGAGGGCCTCGCCGCCGCGCTGCAGAACCCCTGGACATTGGGCGGCTTCGCACTGCTGCTGACGGTGCTTGCGATGTCGATGTTCGGCTTCTACGAGTTGCAACTGCCGGCTGCGCTGCGCGACCGGCTCGACGCCAGCGCCAGCCGCTTCCGGGGCGGACGATGGGCGGGAGTGTTCGCGATGGGCGGCGTGTCGGCACTGATCGTCAGCCCTTGCGTGGCCGCGCCGCTGGCCGGCGCGCTGGTCTACATCAGCCAGACCCGCGATGTCGTGCTCGGCGGCAGCGCGCTGTTCTCGCTGGCCATCGGCATGAGCGTGCCGCTGCTGCTGCTCGGCGCGTCGGCCGGCGCGCTGCTGCCGCGTGCCGGGGCATGGATGGAGTCGGTCAAGCGCTTCTTCGGCGTGCTGCTCCTGGGCGTGGCCTGGTGGATCCTGAGCCCCGTGTTGCCGGCACCTCTCACGGTCGCGGGCTGGGGGCTGCTGCTGTTGCTGGTGGCCAGCCAGTGCGGCGCCTTCGAACGCCTGAACGATGCCGCTGGCCCCGGGGTGCGACTATGCAAGGCGTTTGGCGTGGCGTTGGTCGTGCTCGGTTCGGCTCAGCTCGTGGGGGCCGCTGCCGGCGCCACCGATGCCTTGCAACCCCTCTTGCGTTTCGTGCAACGGGCCCCCGACGCGAACGGCCTGTCTGCACTTTCAAGCACGGAAGGCGCGCCGCGTTTCCAGCGCGTGCTGGACATTGCCGAACTCGACGCCGTGGTGCGCGGCGCCGGGCGGCCGGTGATGCTTGACTTCTACGCCGACTGGTGCGTGAGCTGTAAGGAGATGGAACACCTCACGTTCAGCGACCCGCGCGTGAAGGCGAGGCTCGACCAGCTGCTGCTGTTGCAGGCCGACGTGACACGCAATTCGCCGGCCGATCGTGCGCTGCTGAAACGCTTTGGCCTGTTCGGCCCTCCGGGCATCCTGTTCTTCGACGTCCAGGGCCGCGAATTGGCGTCGCAGCGCGTCATCGGCTACCAGAACGCAGAGCGCTTTCTGCGCAGTTTGGACGGCGCCGGCTTGTGAGCTTGGGGCGGGTCGTCGCGGGCGACCTGCGCCACTGTCGGTCCGCCATCGCAGCGTCTGTTCGACGCCTGCCGCGGCTCACGCGCAAAGCGGCAGTTCCGCCCTTTCCTCGGTCATCTCGTGCACCAGGCGGTGCAACTGGGCCCGCAGCGCCACGAATTCGTCGGGGCCGAGGTGCGTCTGGCAGGCCACCCGTTCCTGAATCAGGGCGGCCCGTGCACGCATCGCGTGTCCGACGCCGGTGAGCTCGATGCGCAGATTGCGCTGATCGGCGGGATGCCGGCTGCGATGGACGAGCCCGGCCGCCGCGAGCCGCTTGACCAGAGGCGTGATGGTGCTGGAGTCGAGGTCGAGCCGCTCGGCAAGGCTCTTGACCGTCTGGTCACCATGCTCCCAGAGCACCAGCATCGCGAGGTATTGGGGATAGGTCAAGCCGAGCTTGGCCAAAGGCGCCCGGTAGGCGCGTGTGATGACGTTCGTGGCAGCGTAAAGCGCGAAACAGAGCTGATCGTCCAATCGAAGCGAGGCGCTCGATGCGAGCTGAACAGCGTCCGTCGAGCGGCGGGCGGTTTTCATGCGGGAATTGTCGCAGTTGATCTTGGAGAAGGGCAACGGTGGGCGCAGCGGCCGCGGCTCATCTGAGTGCAGCGGCGGCCAGGGCTTGCGCTGTGGCGGGCTCGAACTCGCCGAGCCTGGACGCCGCGGCGAGGCCCTCGCGATCGATGGCTACGGCGAACGGCATCTCCTCGCGCAGGTTTCCCATCCGCTTGGACAGCGCGATCGCGGCCGGCCCTCCCGCGAACACCGGGTAATCGATGCCGGCTTCGCGGGCAAAACGCTCGATCCGGTCGACCTGGTCGATGCCGAAGCCCACCACCACGAGCCCGCGGTCGCGGTACTGATCCTGCAGCGCCTGCACGGCCTTCAGCTCCTCTCGGCACTTGGCGCACCAGCTGGCCCAGAAGTAGGCAACCACGGGCTTGCCGCGCAAAGTCTGCAGCGGTACCACCGAGCTGCCGATCTGCTTGAAGGACGCCGCAAAGAACGCGTCGCCCTTGGCCGCGAGGTAACCCAGCGGCGGCGCTGCTTGCGGCCGCTCGAGCGGCGGGCCGAACACAACCCAAGTTGCCACGGCGGCCAGCGCCGCCAGCAGGATCGTCAATGCCTTCATCGATCACTCCGGTCGGGTCAGGGTACTTGCGACGGATCGCATGCGAGGGGTGACAATCGCCGTCCCGCGGGGCGCTGGATCAGACGTGTTCAATGCGCCCCGTCGCTGGTGGCCTGCTCCTGCCACGCGCGGTAGTCGAACGACCAGCTGCTCTTTATGAACGACATCACGGCCACGATCTCCTGCGGACTCAGTGTCTGCCCGAAGGCCGGCATGTTGCCCTCGTAGTCGGGCGGTCGATCGACACCTGCCACGATGCCTCGCTCAACCACGCGGATCAGGTAACGATCACCGTGGTGCCAGGTGTGGCCCGATTCGTCGTGAGGTGGCGCGGGCAGGCGGCCATCCGGGCCGAGCCGGCGCCAGCCAGCCTGGCCTTCGAGCTCCGCACCATGGCACGCGGCGCAGTGGCTTGCGTAAACGGCCCGTCCCCACGTCACGAGTCTCGGGCTGTCGGCATCGATGCGGTCGGCGGTCGGCGGACCGAACAGGGCATACGCCAGCAACCAGGCAAGGTAGGCGCCAAGCGCCGCACAGAGGTAGCCATAGTGTTTCTTGCCCAAAGAAGCTCCAGTGCAGCTAACCGACTGTGACGAACCCGACCCGCCGATCGTGACTCGGTGATCGGACGAAGGCATGGCAACGCGCAAAGCGAGTTAAAACTCATGGGAGGTGACCGGTCAATTTTGGCAGCACTTCAAACCGTGACCTTGCTCCCGGAGTCCGTATCCCATGGCCGAGTCATGAATTGGCTTGCATGGCCTGAGCCGCAAGCCAGTCTTGCTCGAACCGCATCGGGCTGACGTAGGCGAGCATCAAATGCAGTCGCGATAGGTTGTACCAGAGCAGCCAAGCAGTGGTTTCGTCCTTGGCCTGGCGGCGGGTCTTCGGGCGTACCGCGCCAACAGCTCGTACATGCGCTGCCGGTACTCCCGGGTGATCTGGCCGATGCACCACATCAGCCCGCCGCCCGGGCTTGGGATCGTTTTTGAGCATGCGCCGACACGCCAAGGTGGATCACCTCGATGCCCTGAAGATCCGGCAAAGAAAAAGGCCTTGCGGGGCAAGGCCTTGGAAGAACTTTGGTGGGAGGAGGAGGATCGAAAACGCCTGGGTAGGCAATGCGGAGCCTGAGTTTCTGCCGTTTCACAAAGTGTGGTTCCTGCAAAAGTTCCTGCATGAAAGATCGTGTGGACCGGGCGCGTGATGAGTACACCTTGACATGGTGGGGGTCGTTGGTTTGAGTCCAATCGCGCCTACCAATAATTTCATTCGGATCAAGGACTTGGCGGAGACGCCAAGTCCTTTTCTCTTGTGGGTACCAAAAAAGTACCAAAAAGGCTTCCTCTGATTCGAGCGTCATCGCAAGACCGTCTCCACGCCTAGCCGGCACGGGAATACAGAGTCAAAAGCCGCCGTGGGGTGGGGAGGAAGGTCTGGGCGACTCTTAGTCCATAGGTCGAGTGTTCGAGTCATTCAGGCCCACCAGAGAATGCAACGGCTAGCAGGTGAGCACCTGCAAGCCGTTTCGCTTTTCGACTGAGTTGGTCGCCATACAAGTCGCCATGGGTCGGCCGTTGCAGGACTCAAATACCGACGCGTCGGCCAGGTTGTCCAGCGCTGCGCCGATTAGTGCCTGTCGACTCGGGCCCACAAGCCGACGCCGCCGCCCACGACGCTCTGGCCGAGGCGCTACGCTGGTGGAGATCAGCATCGTTGTGGTTCGACTTTCCTGTTCTCGCAACTTGCCGCGCTATCGGCCGGTCGCTGCAGAGAAGCCGCCGGCAACCCGTTTCTCGCAACTGCTGCAGCACCAGCGGCTGCACTTATGGAAGGAGGCCCATCTGATGGATAAGAACCGCAAGCACCGGGAACGCGCGTGCGCATCGCCATCGGCGTGCTCGGTCTGCTGGCGCTGTTCGCGATCGCCGGCCTCCTGGTCGTCTATACCGGCGCCTACAACGTTGCGGCTAGGCAGCAACACACCTCCCTCAGGCGCTGGGCCTTCGACACCACGATGCACCGCTCGGTCGAGCGACGTGCACCAAAAGTCGCGGCGCCGGGGAGGTTTCGAAACTAGCTTCTTCGTCGACAGGTTCAGCTTCGAGCCGCCCGCCATGCAGACGGGCACGGTGACGGCGGAGTTCTTCTCCACCGAGCCCGACCTCGATCTGATCTTCGGCTTCCTCGAAGGCGAGGGCTACTTCTTCACCGGCTCGCCGGGCGCTCAGACAGCTTCGGTCACGCTACCTGGCCAGCGTGCGGGCAACGACGCCCGTCGAAGTGGTGAAGTTGCTCAGCGTCTGCCTGACCATGTTCGGCACGCTGCGCAACACGCCCAGGCCGGTCGTGGCCAACGGATCCTTGAAGACATAGACCGATTGCACGACGGTGGAACCGACGTCGCTCGAACGAGATATCCGGTTCAGTGAAGTTGAGCGGCCGTCACCTTGACGATCGAGACGCGACTATCCTGCCGCCCGCTGTCTGCCTCGAAACGCTGCCACCTTGGCGCGGTTCCCGCATGCTGCGGCGCTGCAGAACAAACGCCGATGCGCTTTGGTGCGGTCTAGGAACCATAGGGTACAGCCATGCCCCGCGCAATCTTTGATGAGCGAAGGATCTTCGGTCGTCACCAGTGCGGCGATTTGAGATGCGATCAGGGCGAGCACGGCTTCGGGCGTCTCGAGTCGGGCGCGCTCGACGAGGCGCAGTCCCTCATCCACCACCACCACTTGGCGAGTGCGCATCTCATACGCGAGGAGGCGGTTAAGAAAGCGAAGATCCTCCGCCTTGTCTTCGGCGGAGGCCATCCGCCAACGCGCAAGCCACGCACGTGCCCACTCTCGGACCACCCGGGCTTCCCGGGCCGCACTATCGAGCGCCTTGACGCCGAAGCGGCGCTTCACGTCCAAGGTTTCCTGTTCGCTAAGCAGCTTCGCGCCACGGAGCCAGTCGACAAGCAACCCGCCATTCCCGATCAGTTCTATCGGTCTGCCCTGAGGGGCTAGGGCCGTGTTGAGGAAGTCGAGGGCCGGGTGACCAGCAAGGAAAAGTGGCGACATGCTTGAGAGTGCCGGGGCTGCGACGAGATCAGCAAGATTGTAACTTTCGTCATTCTTGTTGACACGTTAGCTTGCCTGAAGTAACTTATATAAACGCTATTTATAAGTTACATAGCGCCACGAACCTGAACGCCCACAGAGAAAAATTCCATGAAACCAGCCTTTCGCAACACCGTCCCCCTGTCCATGCTAGCTGCGGCTTGTGCGCTCCTCGCGTCGTTCTCACAACCGCTCCAGGCGCAAGCATCGAAGCTGGAACGAGGAGGGCTTGTAGCGACGCCCCTGCCGGGAGCGAAAGCGATGTCGAATGCGAAGGGCGAAGCAAGGACCGGCGCCGCGGCGGACCATCTGGTCGTCCGGCATCGCACACTGGAGGTGAACGGGGTAGACCTCTTTTATCGCGAGGCCGGCCGGCGCGATGCGCCGGTGGTGGTGCTTCTGCATGGTTTTCCGGCGTCGTCGCACATGTATCGCAATCTCATCCCCGAGCTTGCCGATCGTTACCGCGTCATCGCCCCCGACTACCCAGCCTTCGGCCAAAGCGCCGCGCCTGACCGTAAGAGTTTCGCCTATGGGTTCGCCATATACGCGGAACTGATCGACGGATTGCTCACGCGACTTGGCGCGGAGCGTTATGCGCTGTACGTCATGGACTACGGTGCGCCGGTCGGGTTCAGGTTGGCGCTCCGTCAGCCGGACCGTGTGACTGCCCTTGTCGTTCAGAACGGCAACGCGTATTCGGAAGGGCTGCGCGAGTTCTGGGACCCCATCAAGGCCTACTGGCGCGAAGGCACCCAACAGCGCCGCGACGCCCTGCGCGCAGGGACCACTCTCAACGCCACGAAGTACCAGTACATCGACGGGGTGAAGGACCCCTCTCGCATTGATCCAGCCAGCTGGGTGCACGACCAAGCCTTGCTGGACCGACCCGGCAACGTCGAGATCCAGCTCGACCTGTTCAAGGACTACGGCAGCAACGTCGCGCTCTACCCGCAATTTCAAGCCTTCTTCCGCGAGTACCGTCCGCCGACGCTGATCGTCTGGGGCAAGAACGACAAGATCTTTCCCGTCGATGGCGCGTATCCGTATCTGCGCGATCTGCCGGAAGCCGAGCTTCATCTCCTTGACACCGGGCACTTCGCACTGGAGGACAAGGGCGACGAAATCGCGGCCCTGATGCGCGACTTTTTGGCTCGAAAGCTGCCTCGTCCTTGATGAAAGGCTACCCGGACGCGATTGGGCGTTCGGCTATCCGACGTCGCTTCCGGGCCGGTGGGCAATCCTGCTCGGCGAACGCGCTAACCGCAGCTGGCCGCCAGAGCGAAGCTGAAGACCGCGCCGCAACCCGGCCGATCTAGCAGTTCTATGTCGCTGCCGTGCAGCTGCAGGATACGGCGAACGATCATGAGGCCGAGCCCGCCCCCGTTCGACTGACCCGAGAGGGGCGAGCCGGTAGAGGCGCGCTTGAAGAGCGTGCGCCGCAGTTCGGGCGCAATACCTGGGCCGGTGTCGCTCACCTGTACCGTCACGCGCCCGTCGGTATGGCGCAGTTCGACGCGCACTTCGCCGCCAGAAGGCGTGTGGCGGACTGCGTTGTCCAGGAGGTTGGTAAGAACGCGTTCGATCATGCCGAGGTCGGCGTTAACCGCTGGCAGCAGCAGCGAGATGTCCGCATCGAGTTTCACTTGTCGCGACCCTGCTGTGAGCTCGAATTTCTGGAACACGTCCTGCGTCAACTCGCCCAAAGAGAAAACTCTCGAGGGCGGGCTTGACGGCGCCGTGCTCGAGTCGCGCCAACTCGAACAACTCCTGCGCAAGACGGCCGACCTTTCGGCTCTGGGCCAACGCGGTTTCGAGATAGCGGCGCCGCTCGGCCTCGCCGAGCAACGCAGATTTCAGCGTCAACGTTTCGAGGTATCCATGCAGCGACATCAGCGGCGTGCGCAAGTCATGCGAGATATTGGCTACCAGCTCACGGCGCTGCCGGTCCTGGTCGACCAGCGCGCGCCATTGTGCGGCGATGCGCTGCGCCATCTGCACGAAGGCCTGATGCAGCAGTGCGATCTCGTCGCGCTGCGCCCCTTCGGGGGGAGCGAGCAGCGCCTCGTCGGCCACGGCGAAGCCGTCTCGCTCGAGCCGTCGCACCTCGGCGGTCAGAGCACGAAGCCGGCGCGTGATCCACGCGAAGGCGGCGAGCCCGGCAAGCAGCACCAATACCGCCACGATGGCCATCGACGCCAGGGTAGCGCGGGTCACTGCACTGGACGGAGCCGCCGCGGCCAGCACATCGTGCGCCTCACCCATCAGCACCACGTAGACGTAGCCCGCATCGCGACCCTCGGCGCTCAGCGGCGCCGCGCTGAATACCTTGCGTACGCCGTCGTCGGCACGAGGATCGTCGCCTGCGATTGGCAGCGCCTCACCAGCAAGGAAGCGGTGGATCGGCTGAAGATCGACCGCATCGAGCTTCAGGTGCCCTGGCGGTGCGGCCTGCGCCTCGATGCCTCCGTCCGGCGACAACAGATAAACCTCTGCGCCCGGGTTGACCACCATCAGCATCCCGAACAGTGCCCGAACGGCTTCGCGGTCGAAGCTGCCGTCCCGCTCCACCAGCGCGGTGTGGCCGGCGATGTGCGCGGCAAGGTCGCGCGACAGCCGTTGAACGACCTCTTGCTCATGCAGCCGGCTGGCGCTGAGCTGCAGCCACGCGGTGGCCGCCCAGCAAACGAGTAACAGGGCAGCGAAGGCCAACGCGAGTCGCTGCCACAGCGTCAGTCGGCTCATCTTGCCGTCCCACCACCGCGGTTGCTTTCGAGTGGCGCAAACTTGTAGCCATGCCCCCAAACGGTGAGGATTCGTCGCGGCACCGTGGGATCGGGCTCTATCTTCGCCCGCAGTCGATTGATGTGGGTGTTGACGGTGTGCTCGTAGCCGTCGTGCCGGTAACCCCAAACCTGGTTGAGCAAGTCCAGCCGCGAGAACACATGGCCTGGGCGGCGCGCAAAGAAGTACAACAGCTCGAACTCGCGCGGCGTCAGATCGAACCGGTGCCCGTCGATCGCGGCCTCTCGTGTCAGTGGGTCGATGCGCAGTCCACCGGTCTCTATTGCACCCCCCTCGATTCGACTTGCCTTGGCGAGCGCGTCGACACGGCGCAGCAGTGCGCGCACTCGCGCGGTGAGCTCCAGCACCGAGAAAGGTTTCGCAAGGTAGTCGTCAGCGCCGATTTCCAATCCGAGAATGCGGTGCACCTCGCTGGAACGCGCGCTGATGATGACGATGGGCGTGTAGGACGCCATCGCGCGCGCGCGTCTGCAGATTTCAAGGCCGTCGATGCCTGGCAGCATCAGGTCGAGGATCAGCGCGTCCCAGCTGCCGCCGCGCTCGAGCAGCGCCAGTCCGCTGTGTCCGTCGGCCGCGTGCTCCACCGCGTAGCCCTCGTCGGCGAGGTGCAGCCGCAGTATCTCGGCAATTCCGAGGTCGTCTTCCACCAGCAGCACGCGTTTACGTGCATCCATCGTTGCTCTCCCGCTGCTCAAGGCATTTTGCAGCGCGCACGGGCCCGAAATGTTCACATTAAGTTGAACTCTGCGTGAGGACGTTGTGTCCGGGCCTGAACAACACTGGCGGCCCGTTCCCAAGGAGACCTGCATGAAACCTACCCGCCGCGACGCTTTCAAGCTGCTTGGCCTGCCACTCGCGTTGACCGCATTCCACCACCGTCAGGGCATGGCTGCGGACGCACTGCATGCCGACAAGGTGTTCACGATCAGCAACTCGACTGCGGGCAACGAGCTGGTCGTGTTCGCGCCCGACGGCAACGGGGGGCTCGCGCGGAGAACCTCGGCGTCGAGCGACGGCGCTGGCAGCGGCGGCGGGCTCGGCTCGCAAGGCGCGGTGAGCCTGAGCGGCAGCGGCCGCTATGTGTTCGTCGTGAACGCCGGTAGCAACACCTTGGCGACTTTCCTCGTCAGTGGACTCGAATTGCGGTTGGCGTCGGTGGTCGACTCTGGCGGCACCCGGCCGATAAGCGTGGCCGAGCGCGAAGGCATCGTCGTGGTGCTCAACGACCAGGGTGAAGGCAATATCGTCGCCTTTCGCAACGACAGGGGTCAGCTGACGCAGCTCGGTAGTCGGCCGCTCTCAGCCTCCAGCGGCACGGCAGCGGCGCAGGTGTCGTTCAGCGCCGATGGCGACACGCTGATCGTGACCGAAAAGGGCACCCACCGGCTCGTCACCTACCGCGTGGGCGCCGACGGCAGTCTCGGCGCACCGCTGATCAGCCGATCGGCGGGCTTGGTGCCGTTCGGTTTTGGATTCGACCGCCGCAACCGTCTGTTCGTCTCGGAGGCCGGCGCCGGCACGGCATCCTCGTACCGGCTCAACGGCCCGGTCCCTCAGCTGTTGAGCGGGCCGGTCGCGACGACGCAGACCGCGCCATGCTGGGTCGCCGTGACGCCGAACGGCCGCTACTTCTACACGGCCAACACCGGCAGCCGCAGCATCAGCAGCTTCCGTATCGCACGGGACGGCACGATCTCGCTGATCGCTGCACAGGCAGGCAGCGTCGGTGACGGCTCGACGCCCGTGGACGCAGCGATCTCGGCTGGCGGGCAACGATTGTTCGTCCTCGATCGCGGCAACGCACGCGTCGTCGTGTTCGACATCGACCCCGACGGCGCCCTCACCGCCGCCGGGAGCGGCAGCGGGTTGCCCCGCAGTGTCGTAGGGCTGGCGGCCAACTGAGCCCCTTGCCTGTCAGTCCGAGAGGCGACGCCGGTCCGTTTCGCGGTACGGCGCTGCTCACACCCACCGGCCCGCTCCAGCCGGGGGCCGAACTCCTGTCCCCTCAACCTAAAGGAAACCATCATGTCCATTCACTCACAAGGCGCCCGACTGGCTGCCGCCGCGGCTACCCTTGCGCTGTCCGCCGGTGCTTTTGCTGCCGCGAATCAGCCGGGCTCGAGCGGCCTAGCCGTCGCTGCCAGCGACAAGGTGCACTGCTATGGCGTCAACGAGTGCAAGGGCCAGAACGACTGCAAGACGGCTCAAAGCGCTTGTAAAGGCAACAGCGCCTGCAAAGGGCAGGGCTTCAAGGGTACGACGGCGAAATCTTGCCTCGAACAGGGCGGCACGATCGCCGATCTCTTGGCGAGGAAATGAATGGCGCGGCTCGGGATATGACCGCCGTGAAAGCGCGGGAGTCCTTCCCGGGCCTCGCATCGTGCTTGCGCCAAGAGAAACGTCGGCTCGCGACTCGCCGACCATGTGCAGTTCTTGACAACGACCATTCAAGGAGAGTTTGTGCGTGTGACCATCATGGGAACCGGCGGCGTAGGCGGCTACTTCGGCGCACGCCTAGCGAACGCCGGGTGCGACGTGACCTTCGTAGCCCGCGGAGCGCAACTTGCAGCGCTACGCGAACGCGGCTTGCGAATCGAAAGCCCGCTTGGAGGTCTCCATCTGCCCAAGGTCCGAGCCACCGACGAGCCGGCGGGGATTGGGGAGACCGATCTCGTGCTGTTCGGCGTGAAACTGTGGGACACCGCCTTCGCCGCCGAGTCTATCAAGCCGCTGGTGGGCGAGCAGACCGCCGTGGTGTCATTCCAGAACGGCGTCGTCAAGGACGACATCCTTCGAGCGGCACTGGGTGCCTCGCAGGTCCTCGGTGGCGTCTGCTATATCGCGGCCACGCTGGCTGAGCCGGGGGTGATCAGGCACTCGGGCAACATGCAAAAGCTGGTGTTTGGGGAATACGACGGCAAGACCAGTGCGCGAGTCACGCGCTTTCGCGACGCGTGCGCCGCCGCGGGCATCGAGCATGAGTTGAGCGGCTGCATTCGGCAGACGATTTGGGAGAAGTTCGTTTTTCTGGTCGGTCTTTCAGGCGCCACCGCGACCACGCGGATGTCGATCGGCGCCATCCGCGGCAACCAGCGGGCGCGTGCCTTCCTGCGCGACATCATGGACGAAGCGGTACAGGTTGCCCGGGCGGAGGGCGTCGCGCTGCCGGTCGACTATGCGAGCGATCGTTTGGCGTTCTGCGATCAGCTTCCAACGTCCATGACGTCCTCGATGCACAACGACCTCGAGCGCGGCAGCCGCCTCGAAGTGCCTTGGCTGAGCGGCGACGTGGTGTCGCGCGGTGAACGTCTGGGAATTGCAACCCCGTGCAACCGGGCCGTCCTCGACATCTTGTCGGTGCATGTTGAAGGGCGCCCGGGATGAACGCTCAGCGCCTCACTGTCCGGTCCATCGACGGGACTTTGGTGATGGTGCCGAAGCGGCGCGCGCTGGGTACCAGTGCGATGCGCATCGAGACCGCAGCGCTGCTGCTGATCGACCTGCAAACCGAAGAAGGCATCGTCGGGCACGCCTATCTTTTCTGCTATCTGCAGTCGGTGGGTGTTGCCGCAATTGCGCTGCTGCGCGATGCCGCCGCGGTGCTCACCGGCGCGTCGGCTGCACCAGCGGAAGTGCGGCGAGTACTCGAGTCGCGTTTCCGCCTGGTGGGAGCCCGTGGCGTCGTCTTGATGGTGATGGCGGGCATTGACGTCGCCTGTTGGGATGCGCTTGCCATCGCTGCCGGACTGCCACTGGCTTCGCTGCTGGGTGCGCCACTCGGGCCGGTGCCGGCTTACAACAGCAACGGTCTCGGGCTGCAGGAGTCGTCAGCGGCGGCGGTAGAAGCTCTGGCACTGGTTGATGAGGGATTCCGAGCCATCAAGATGCGCCTCGGGCGGCCTCATGCCAAGGACGACCTGGCCGCGGTGCGGGCTGTGCTTGCCGCAGTACCGGCGGACGTCGGCGTGATGGCCGACTTCAACCAGGCGCTGAGCCCGGCCGTGGCGCGCGATCGTTGCCGTCAACTCGACGACGAAGGGCTGGTGCGGATCGAAGAGCCGGTGCGCCACGACGACTACGTCACGTGCGCCGAACTCGCCGCGCTTCTGCGCACGCCGGTCCAGATTGGTGAGAATTTCGCTGGGCCGCGTGCAATGACGCAGGCCTTGTCACAACGAGCGTGCGATTTCGTGATGCCGGACCTCGAGCGCATCGGCGGCGTTAGCGGTTGGATCGCTGCAGCAGCGTTGGCCGACGCCGCCAATGTGGAGCTTTCGTCGCATCTCTTTACGGAAGTCAGTGTGCACCTTCTTGCCGCGAGCCCGACTGCTCACTGGCTCGAGTACGTGGACTGGGCCAACCCGATCCTTCAGGAACCGCTGAGCGTAGTCGACGGGTGCGTCTCTCCACCCGACCGGCCGGGCAACGGCATGAGTTGGGACAGGGACGCGGTCAATCGCCTCAAGCTCATCTAGATCGCCGGATCGTCGCTCTTCGACAGCTAGGCGCCAGCGGCTTCGCACTTAATCGGCGAAGTCAACCCCGGCAGGTAGCGCATAACCCACTCATCTCGGGATGACCGAGTGCAAGGAATTCGACCCGTCGCACGACATGCCTCTTACAACACTCGGAGCGTGCGATGCGTTTGCTGATCGTGGAGGATGAGCGTAGGTTGGCCGATTACCTGTGCAAGGGATTGCGCGAGAACGGCCACGTGGTCGATGTCGCCCACGACGGCATCGACGGTCGCCATCTGGCCCTGGAGGGCAGCTACGACTTGCTGGTGCTTGACGTGATGCTGCCTGGCATCGACGGCTTTGGCGTCCTCGACGCAGTACGCAAGGTCAAGGACACGCCCGTGCTGATGCTGACGGCCCGCGACAAGGTCGAGGACCGAGTCCGCGGGTTACAGGGAGGCGCGGACGATTACCTCATCAAGCCCTTCTCATTCTCTGAGCTGCTTGCTCGCGTGCAGGCCTTGTTGCGCCGCGGCCGCGCGCAAGAAGCCACCGTTCTGCAACTCGGTGAGCTGGCCCTAGACCTAGTGCGCCGCAAGGCGCTACGCGGCGAGCAGCGCTTGGACTTGACCGCCAAGGAGTTCGCTCTGCTCACGCTGCTGCTGCAACGCCAAGGTCAGGTACTTTCGCGCACGCTGCTGGCAGAGCAGGTCTGGGACATGAACTTCGACAGCGACACCAATGTTGTCGAAGTCGCCGTGCGCCGGCTGCGCGGCAAGCTCGACGATCCTTTTGCTGCAAAGTTGCTGCACACCGTACGCGGAATGGGTTATGTGCTCGAGCAGAGGGCATGATCGTCGCGCACTGCCGTCGCGAAGCATGCGCGCTTGCACTTTCCAAGCGGCCACGATGCGCTAGGGCGCGCCGGTGAGTACATCGCTTAGCTGCGCGCAGCTTTGGCGCAACGCGCGCCTCAATCCGGCCCGATCGATTGTCGCCCGGCTCACCATGTCCTTGGCGCTTATTGCGGTGGCAGTGTTCTCAGCACTCGGCGCATTGCTGTACTGGACGCTGGAGCGCGAGTTGATGCGGGTCGAGTTCGACGAGGTGCAAAGCAAGATAATCCTGGTGCAGAGCATGCTCGTCGAGCAGGGGCAATCGGGCATCGACGATGAATTCCGGCGAAAGCTGGACGACGTGCTGATGGGCCACGGCAATTTGCTCGTATGGATCCATGCCCGCGATGGCACGCGGCTTTTCGGCAATGCGCAAGACCCATTGGCACTCGACGTGGGCGAGGCGCCTTCCACGTTCACTCTGCCGGACGGTACCGTGACAAGCGGCTGCCGCGTCAGCATCAAGGAGCCCGGGTCGAGTGAGGGCGCCCAGGTCACCGTCGCAATGGCGGCAAGCATGCGTAATGACGTCCTGCGCATGTACGGCACGACTGTCGCCTGGCTTTGCGCGCTCGGCACCTTGGCCACCGCTGCCCTGGCGGCGTGGGCCACCCGGCGCGGTTTCCGACCGGTCCGCCGCCTCGCCGAGCATGCTGGACGTATTGGCCCGCACTCGCCTTCTGTGCGCCTGCCGCTCGATGACGAAGACGACGAGCTGCAGGCTTTGACGGTTTCTTTCAACGATGCGCTCGACCGGTTGCAGGAGGCCTATTCACGCCTGGAGTCTTTCAATGCCGATGTGGCGCACGAACTGCGCACGCCGCTCGCCGCACTGATCAGCGGGGTCGAGGTGACGCTTGCGGCCCCGCGCTCCCAAACAGAGATCGAACAGCTGCTTGCGGCCAACCTGGAGTTGCTGCAGCGCATGCGCGTCATCGTCAACGACATGCTGTTCCTGGCGCGCGCGGACGTTGGTGAACAGGCCACGGGGTGCGAATGGGTCTCGCTGGCTGGCGAGGCTGCCAAGGTGATCGAGTACTACGACGGGTTGATTGCCGACAGCAGGGCCAAGGTGGTGTGCGAAGGTGATGCGAGTGTCCGCTGCAATGCCGGTCTGGTTCGACGGGCTTTGTCCAATCTGCTGTCGAACGCGCTCAAGTACTCAAGCGGGCCACACCCGCACGTGGTTGCCATCCGGGTCATGCATACCCATCGTGGCGCGCGGGTGAGCGTGCGCAATGTCGGTGACACCATCCCGCGGCAAGACCTGGCGCGCATCTTCGATCGCTTCTACCGTGCCGAGCCCTCGCGCGCTCCCCGCGCCGACAGTAACGGCCTCGGCCTGGCCATCGTGCGGGCCATTGCCCTCATGCACCGTGGTACTGTGGATGCCAGCTCGAACGGGGGCATCACGGTGGTGAGCTTCGAGCTGGCGAAGTAAGTGATCGATGGGTCAGCTGCGGGTGTCAGAAGTACCGCGAGCACTTGGGCCGTTCTCACGAGCAAAAAGCCCGATGCGCACTGCGACACCGGGCCTGGTTCTGGAGTGCCGGCTTGGGGCCGGCGATCTCTGCCGTTACTGGACCTCGCGCTCCATGCTGGCTTGTGCCCGGGTTTCGCTGGCGGTGGTTGCGGCCGGCTGAACTGCATAGACGAAGTAGCCGCCGTCGCCGACCATCTTCCAGCCGTCGGCCGTGATGGGGTCCTTGCGGAATGCGGCCAGTTCGGCCCGTACTTCGGCGCGAGTCTTGCCAATGGTGCCCGCCAGCGGCCCGACGTAGACGGAGTAGCCGCCGCCGTCGCCGACGTTCTTCCAGCCGTCGGCCGTGATGGGGTTCTCGCGGAAAGCGGCCAGTTTGGCCTGCACTTCGGCGCGAGTCTTGCCAATGGAGCCGGCCGGCGGCCCGACATAGACGGAGTAGCCGCCGGCGTCGCCGAGATTCGTCCAACCGTCGTGCGAGACGTTCGAATCAGCATGAGCCAGCAAGGGCAGGGTGGCGACAGCGGCGGCGATCAGCTTGAGGGTGAGGTGGCGGGTGTTCATGACGGGCTCCGGTGGTGTGAGTTTGCTTGCGGTCACCGACAGATGTGTGGCGGCCTGGGTTCAATGTAGGCAGCGCACCCCGACGCTGTACGGACAAGCAAATGACGAATTCGTTATCTGTGACGACGAGCCAATCGACCAGCGCACGAACTCGGGCAACGGCGGGCCGTTACAAGACGGCGCCTGTGATCCTTCCTACGTGAACGGCGAGGCAGAAGACAAGCTTTGTCCTGCCTACTGACCGATCTCCTGATGCTGGATGCGGCCGACGATATACGCGTCAAAGACAGATCTCCCTGGGAGACGTGCTCGACGCGAAACTATGCTGGCGCAGGAAAGGGATGCCGCCGGCTTTGCCCGCCACACATGAGGGGCTGGTGCCGCTAGACAAGGCCATCAAGGATTGCGCCGAGTGGAATTTGCCTTATCCGGCTCAGCCCGCGCGACCGTTGAAGAAGGTGGAAACCGACGCCGCGCGTCCCCTTCGCGGCTATGCGCTCGGTTGCCTCCGCGGGGCCAGGTTGATCAAGACTGACTCGTCTGCAGATCGTTCAGGTGGCGAGCCAGCGTATCGATACCGTCGACTACTAGATCGGGCTGCTGCCCGAGCTCCTCGAAGCAATTCGAGGCCCGGTTGACCCAGCACACTGGATAGCCGTAGTGTCGAGCTCCAGCGGCGTCCCACGCGTTCGAAGAGACAAAGAGAATCTGCGCTCGCGCCAGCCGCAACGTGCGTTCGGCCAACTGGTAGACGCTCGGATGCGGCTTGAAGACGCGCACATCGTCGACACTGATTAGGTGGGCAAACTCGGCCTCGAGACCGGAGCTACTCACTACCTCGTGGATAGAGCGACGCGACCCGTTCGACAGTATGGCCAGTGGCAGCCCACTTGTTCGCATACGACGCAGCGCAGCGGGCACCTCGGGAAAGGGCGCAAGCTGCAAGTACTCATTGCACAGGAGTTGCTGCGTCGACGCTTCCAGCTCTAATTTAAGATAACGGCAGGTGTAGACAAGTGCGTCCTCAGTCGCTTTCTCGAAATCACAATAGTCGTTCATCAAGCTCCTCAACCAGGTGTATTCGATCTGCTTCTGCCGCCACATTGCGCTGATCTCCCGCCCTCGACCGGGGTAGCAGGTCTCGCAGCGGGCGGCCACGGAGTGGACGTCATAGAGGGTGCCGTACAGGTCGAACACCAAAGCCTTGATCTCGTTCATCGATCGCTCACTTAAGCGTTGAGTTGTTGAAGTCGGTTGCTGGCGTGGCGGTCATGCACCGACGCCTCGTCCGGTTTGCGCGTGAAAGAAAACTTCGCTGAAGCGGGCCTCGTTTGCCGCGTCTCGACCGCCGAGCCATGTCCCTAGCAAAGCTCCTAGGAACCCCAAGGGCATGCTCAACAGCGTTGGATTGAGGAGCGGGAATATCGCGTCGGCCTTCATGAACGCCGGTCCGATGAAGGCGAGTACCAGCGAAGACACCAGACCGACCGACACGCCCCCGATAACTCCGGCAGTGTTGAACCGGCGCCAGAACAGCGACAGCACGATGATCGGAAGTTCGCGGATGCGGCGATGGCAATCGCCAGGATTACCAGTACGCCAACGTTGAAGCCCTGCGCCAAGAGACCGAAACCGACCGCCAGTGCTCCGACCGCTAGGGTCGACATCCTGGCGATGCGCACCTGCTGTTTCTCCGTGACCTCGCCGCGTCGAATCACATTGACGTACAGGTCGTGCGCCATCGCCCCGGAGGTCGCAAGCGTGAGTCCCGCTACGACAGCTAGGATCGTCGCGAAGGCCACTGCGCAGACTACAGCAAGGAAGAACTGTCCACCGAGTGTGCCGGCGCCACCGCCCAGATACTGTGCAAGCAGGGGCAACGCGAGGTTGCCGCCCTTGTCCGCCGCCTTGATCGCGTCCTGTCCAACGAAGCTTGCTGCAGCGAAGCCGATCAGCGTGGTGACAAGAAAGAAACTGCCGGCCAGGAACATCAGCCAGAGAACGGAATTGCGGGCGGTACGGGCATCAGGTACGGTAAAGAAGCGGGTCATGATGTGGGGCAGACCGGCTGTGCCAAGCATGAAGGACAGCGCCAGCGAAAGGGGGTCCAACGGGTGCTTCAGGTAGTTGCCGGGGAGCAGCATCGCTGCACTATAGTTCGACTCGACCGTGGCGAACAAGGTCAATGGATTGAAGCCGACTTCGGCGAGCAGCAGCAAGACCAGTACGAGCGCGGTGCTTAGCAGCAGCACCGCCTTGATGATTTGCACCCATGTGGTTGCGATCATGCCGCCGAACAGCACGTAGACCATCATGCCGATGCCGACCAGCACCACGGCCCATTCATACGGTATCCCAAGCATCAGCTTCATCAGCCCGCCGGCGCCTGCCATTTGCGGGATCATGTAAGCGAGGTTTACGACGATGGTGCCGATCACCGCCGCAAGGCGTGCATGACGGCTTTGCATCCGGTAGGCGATTACATCGCCGAGCGTGTAGCGACCGGTATTGCGCATAGGCTCTGCGATCAGCAGCAGGATGACCAGGAAAGCCGCTAGCGCAGCGACGGCATACAGCGATCCGTCCATGCCATACAACGCTATCAGCCCGGAAAAGCCGAGGAAGGCCGCGGCGCTCATCCAGTCACCAGCTAAGGCAAAACCATTCTGTCGGGCCGTCAGAGCGCCGCCTGCCGCGTAGAACTCGCTGGTGGTGTGCGTGCGTTTAGCGGCCCAGTATGTGATGAAAAGCGTTAGCGCGAGAATCACGGCGAAGATCAGCAAGGTCAACGCTTTCATGACGGCCTCCGTACCGCCAATTCCCCGATCGCCGCAGCAGCTTGTGCATCAAAGCGCGCATTGGCTGCTCGGACATAGATGATTGCGACGCTCCAGCACATGACGTAGGTAAATAGCACCAGCAGATAGCCGACGTTGAATGAACCGAATACCTTGACTGCCAGAAGTCCTTTGCCATAGCCGGCGAGCAGCGTTATCGCGATGACGAAGCTGAAGCTGGAAAGCAGCAGCGGCGTGATCAGGCGGCGCTTCGTGTCAAGCAGTTGAACGAACGTGGCCGAAGTAACGGCGTCGTCCCAACAGCGGCTTTCGTTGGCCACTGGCTGAAGGTCTGACGGCCGTGTCGGCACAACGGCAGGGTGTGGCAGGGCTGCGCTCATGCAGATCTCCTAGTGAGGTTCCCGCGTCTTCGCGCGGCAACCCTTCGACGCAAGGCACGTGCCGCGGCACTAGTGGTTTCCGCTAGGGCCCGGTGCACCGCTTCGACCGTGGTGGCCGGGTCCAAGCGCCCTTCCACTTGAGCAATGCAGCATCGCAACGATGAGCGGCAGGAAGTTGAACCGTATGTAAGGCCTGACGAGTCTCAGGCGACTCAGGCAGTGCAGAGGTATCGTCTGTCGGCAACAGATGCTTCGATGCATCGATGAATCACTGGGATAGCTCTGCGTGCGGTTCAACTCCGAGGACGGTCGCAGTGGATATACCAGCCCTAGTGCAAACCCTTGATCGCCTTCCGATCGGCCTCGTCTGGGTTCGTGCGCAGCGCGTGACTTGGTTGAGTCGCCGCGTTCGTGAAAGCGTGGCCGCCGACATAGCCGTCTTCGCTGCGCTGTGCTCACAGCGTCCCGACCTGGCCGCGTTGACCTTCAGTGGGATCGTTCCGCCCCTGGGTCGCATTTCGCTTGGCGACGCCGTCTATTTCCCTGCAGTGCAGACCCACGGCGATGAGCGCTTGATCCTGCTTCTGACGAGTGAGTTGGCCGAAGCGGCCCTGCCGGAGCTTGCGCAGGCTCGGCAATCCTGTCTTGACTTCGAGGAAATCTACCGAAACTCATTCGACGGAATTTTCGTCGCCGACGGCGAAGGCATGACCTTGCTTGTTAACGAAGGCTGTGAGCGAAATTACGGCCTCAAAGCCGAGAAATTGATCGGTCGGCATGTGTCCGAATTCGAGAAGAAGGGATGGATACGACCGGTGATCGCCTGCAAGGTCGCGCAGGCGCGGCAGCGCATCACCGCTACACAGCAGACCCACGAGGGTAAGACCATCATGGTTACCGGGATCCCGCTGTTCGACGACGCCGGCAAGGTACGCAAGGTAATCATCAACTCCCGCGACACGACCGAACTGGTGCAGCTTCAGGAGGACTTGCAGCGTGCTCGCGAGAACATACGCCGCTTCGATGGCGAAATCAAGGCGCTCCGGATGCAGATGCTAGACATCGCTGGCGTCGTGTTGCAGAGCTCGGCTATGCAACGCATCGCAGAGCTCGCCGTACGCGTCGCCAGGGTCGATACGACCGTCCTGATCACTGGCGACTCCGGGGTCGGTAAGGAAGTGATTACACGACTGATCCATAACGAAAGTCCGCGCGCCAAGGGTCCATTCATCAAGATTAATTGCGGTGCCCTGCCGAGGGAACTGCTCGAAACCGAGCTGTTCGGCTACGACGCAGGCGCTTACACGGGAGCGCATCGGCAAGGCAAGCTTGGATTGGTGGAGCTTGCAGATCAAGGCACATTGTTCCTCGACGAGATCGGTGAAATGCCACTGGATTTGCAGGTCAAGCTGCTGCAGGTCCTGCAGGACCGAAAGTTGACGCGTGTAGGCGGCACGAAGAGCATTGCCATCAACGTGCGCATCGTCGCCGCGACAAACCGCGACCTGAAGGAAATGGTGGCCCAGCGCGGCTTCCGCAGCGATCTGTACTACCGGCTCAATGTTGTGCCGATCCACGTTCCGCCTCTCGCAGACAGGCGCGAGGACATCATTCCAATGGCCCGGCACTTCCTTAGCGAGATCAGCCGGCAGTATGGACTCGAGCGGCAGCTGTCCGAGCGGGCTCTAGCGCGGTTGCACGACCATGCTTGGCCGGGCAACGTGCGAGAGCTGAAAAATGTGGTCGAGCGACTTGTCGTCACCAGTCCGGAAACACTTATCGGAGCCGAGCAAGTCGATGCAGTGCTGCCGGGCGAAGCGTTCGCCGAAGTTGGTGCGGGCGCATTCCAGCATCGCGTCGAGCAGTTCGAGCGTCGGCTTGTGGAAGAAGCGTTGCGCCGCCACGGCAGCACTCGAGGTGCCGCGAAAGCACTCGGCGTGAGCCAGTCGACCGTCGTGCGTAAATCGGGGACCGCGTGCAGATTGAGCTCGTCCGGATAGAGCCGGGTCCAGTCAACCACCAGATGAACAGTACCCGCCAGCCGATGGAGGACTCCAGCTGACGAGCGCTCATCGTCTATCGCGGAAAGCATTGCCCGCTCTGCAAGACGTATCTCAACGCGCTCAACGAGATGCGCGTGACGAGATGCACCAGTTCCACCTGTACACCTCGGAGCCGCGTATGCCGCAGTAGACTGATCGTCCCTTTGCGGGAGCCAGCGTTGTTCGTGATCAACCCGGAGGGCAAGACGCAGATCGTCGACATCTCCAAGCCTTGTTGCTGGCACGACACGGGCGCTGGCCGACTGGGCCGAGGCCGCAGTCGACGAGCTGGTGGCATAGAAGAGCTCACGCAGCGACGACGAGCAGCGCGAGCAGTCCGTGGTGAGTCGCTGCCATGCACGGCGGCATTGTTCACGCTGGTTGGATGGTGAGCTTCGAGCTGGCGAAGTGAGTGATCGATGGGTCAGCTGCGGGTGACAGAAGTACGGCGAGCAATCGGGGCCGCTCTCACGAGCAAAAAGCCCGATGCGCACTGCGACACCGGGCCTGGTTCTGGAGTGCCGGCTTGGGGCCGGCGATCTCTGCCGTTACTGGACCTCGCGCTCCATGCTGGCTTGTGCCCGGGTTTCACTTGCGGTTGCGCCCGGCTGAACTGCATAGACGAAGTAGCCGCCGTCGCCGACAATTTTCCAGCCATCGGCCGCGATGGGGTTCTTGCGGAAAGCGGCCAGTTCGGCCCGCACTTCGGCGCGAGTCTTGCCAAGAGTGCCGGCCGGCGGCCCGACGTAGACGGAGTAGCCGCCGCCGTCGCCGACGTTCTTCCAGCCATCGGCCGTGATGGGGTTCTCGCGGAAAGCGGCCAGTTCAGCCTGCACTTCGGCGCGAGTCTTGCCAATGGTGCCGGCCGGCGGCCCGACATAGACGGAGTAGCCGCCGGCGTCGCCGAGATTCGTCCAACCGTCGTGCGAGACGTTCGAATCAGCATGAGCCAGCAAGGGCAGGGTGGCGACAGCGGCGGCGATCAGCTTGAGGGTGAGGTGGCGGGTGTTCATGACGGGCTCCGGTAATGTGAGTTTGCTTGCGGTCACCGACAGATGTGTGGCGGCCTGGGTTCAATGTAGGCAGCGCACCCCGACGCTGTACGGACACGCAGATGACGAATTCGTTATCTGCGGTGACGAGAACCCCGCATTCGCACCAATCCCCTACTGCTAAACGACGCAAGAGAACGCTGGCGTTCTGGCAGCCAGCATGAAGTACGTAAGGAAAAGAGAGAACGCCGCCTCGTGCTGTCTGCGTGATCAGACGAATGACGCCCTTATTCAGGTGCAGGGTGTGTCGAATAGCCAATTCGTCCCGGCCGCGTGATACGCGGATCAAAGAGCGACTAAGGCCGTCAACTGCGCTGCGGTGAGCGAGCCTATGTGTGCCTCATAACCACCGGTATTGCGGTTCCTGTAAAGGATCAGCGGAACATGCCGGTAGCCGGTTTCCTTATAGAGATCGGTGTTGTCGGCCACTTTCTGTTTAGCTTCCGACGCGACGCCGACCGCGCCGATGCCCCCCGTGCGGTCGAGGATCGAAGTCTCGTGTTTGTCCAGGGAACCATGTCGACACCGCGCACGGTCGGCTCGCGCGCAAATCGAGGTCATGAACCGGCGTCGGAACAAGCCATGGGTTCCCCTCTCGCGCTGCACAATGCCACATCAGCCCACTCGCCAGGTCGATGAAGCGTTTTCTGCTGCTCCTTTTCATTTCGATGTTGCCCCTGCAGCCCGTCTGGGCAGCTATTGATCTGCATTGCCAGGCGACGGACGTTTCCGGCGCCATCCCTTGCACCGTGAACTATCACGCGACGCCGTCGAACGAAGGCAAGTCGGCACTCGAATCGGACGACGAAGGCACCTCGTCAAGCGACGGCGGCGACGATTGCACGCTGTGCCACATGGGCCATAGCGCCGCCGCTGATGCGCTTCGAGCGTCGTCGGCGAGCGCGGTCCCGAGTTGTTCGTACCGAAAACCACCGGCACCCTCGTTTCGCTCCAAGCCAGCGGGATGAATCAGCAGCGGCCGGTGAACGTGGCGAAAAACTTCACCATCAGCGGGCCGGTTTCGCGGGCGACGCAGGACCAGATTGCAGCTGCAGCGGGTCAGAGCCTCCAGCGAGCGCTGGCGAGGAACGGCTAGGACGCACCCAGCCGTTGCCGCCTGCGTCGGCCCGCTGCCCCGCCTAGGAGCGCGCCACGGAGACCAGAGCTGCTAGCCATGAGACAGGGTAAAAGTGTGGGTAGAAAACAGACACGGGCCGCGAAGGCCCGTGTTTCCTAGCATCTTGGTGGAGAGGAGGAGGATCGAACTCCCGACCTTCGCATTGCGAACGCGACGCTCTCCCAGCTGAGCTACCCCCCCGAAGAACGGGCGAAGTATAGCTGAGCGCCTGCCGGCAAGGGCTCAGGAGAGGCCATTGCGCCGGGCCAGTTCGAGCCACAGGCCGGAGTGGTCGGCGTCGCCCCAGCCGTGTTCGGCGGCGCTGGTGTAGAGCTGCTCGAAGAGCTCGGTGATCGGCGCCTGGAAGTCGAAGCCGGCTCCTGTGGCCAGCGCGTTGCGCAGGTCCTTGATCTGCACGGTGATGGCGGCGCGCTTGGCGAAATCGCGCTCGACCATGCGCTGGCCGTGCACTTCGAGGATGCGGCTGTCGGCGAAGCCGCCGCGCAGCGCCTCGCGTACCTTCGCCGGGTCGGCGCCGCCGCGCTCGGCCAGCAGCAGCGCCTCGGCCACTGCGCCGATGGTGATGCCAACGATCATCTGGTTGGCGAGCTTGGCTAGTTGCCCGGCGCCGTGCGGGCCCACGTGCGTGGCGCGGCCGAGCGGCGCGAACAGCGGCGCGGCGCGCTCGAAGTCGGCCGCCGAGCCGCCGGCCATGATGGCCAGCGTGCCGGCTTGCGCGCCCACCGTGCCGCCCGAGACCGGCGCATCGAGGTGAGCCGCGCCGCGCTCGACCAGCGCCGCGGCGTGGGTGCGGGCCTCGTCGGGTTCGATGGAGCTCATGTCCACGAGCAGCGCGCCGGGCGAGAGTGCGTCGGCGACGCCCTGCGCGAACAGCACGTCGTGCACCGCTTCGCCGTGTTCGAGCATGGTGACCACCGCTTCGGCGCCGCGCACCGCTTCGGCCGCGCTGGCGGCGACCCGTGCGCCATCGGCAAGCAGAGGCTCGGCCCGCGCGCGCGTGCGGTTCCACACGGTGAGTTCGAAACCGGCGGCGCACAGCCGGCGTGCCATCGGCAGGCCCATCAGGCCGGTGCCGAGCAGGGCGATCTTCATGTCGGGCGACTCCAGGTGAAAAGAGAGCGGGGCAGTATAGGAAGCGCCCGCCGCCGCTGCCGGAAGTGACCCGCCTTGCCGGCACAGTTCAGGCCTTCGCCGCTCCCCCGCTCGCGCTCAAATGGCGGCATCGAAACGCGCGCCTCGCCTCTTTCCCGGTCCATGCCTTCTTCTCCGCCCAACCCGCCTGACGCCGTGCCGGCCGGCCGGCCGCTGCCTGCCGGCATGCCGGGCCGCCGCCGCATCGGCCGCTACGCGCTTGTGCGCCTCCTCGCCAAGAGCAGCCGCGGCATGCTGTGGCTGGCGCAGGCCGCGGATGGCCGCGAGGCCTATGTCAGCCTGCCGCGCCAGCAGCCCGCCGATGCGGCGTCGCTGCGTGCCTGGCTGCAAGGCGCGCGCGATGCGGCGCGGCTCAGTCATCCGCAACTGGTGACGGTCGCCGAGATCGGCCTCGAAGAACGGTGGCCCTTCGTTGCTTCGCCGCGCGCGGCCGGTATCACCCTGGCCGAACACCTGGTCGCCGGCCCGCAACCGACGCCGGCCCAGTCGGCGCAGTGGCTGTGCGACGTGCTGCACGGGCTGGCGTTCGCGCACGAGGCAGGGCTCTCGCACGGCGACATCGGCGTGGCCAGCGTGCTGATCGACGCGCAGGGCCGCGCGCTGCTGATGAGCGCCGGCGCCGATGCGAACGCGACGGAATCCGCCCTAGCCGACGCGACCGCCCCCGCGCCCCCGGTGGGCAGCACCGGCGCCCTGCGCAGCCAGCGTGCCGCCCATGAGCGCGATCTGCTTGCCTGCGGACTGTTGCTGCACCGTCTGCTCGCCGGCCGACCCGCGCTCGACGAGGCCGACGCGGCCACGGCGGTGCAGCGTCTGGAACGCGAGATCGTGCGCCTGGGTTGGAGCACGCCGCAGCCGGTATCCGATGCGCTGCGCGCCATCTGCAACCGAGCCACGGCGAGCGAGCCGCGCTCGCGCTATCTCGGCGCGCGCAGTCTCGAGCGCGCACTGCAGGGCTGGATCGATGCGCAGGCCGGCAGTGAAGGCGTTCTCTCGCTTCTGCTCGACCGGCTCTCGAGCGTCGGCCACCTGCCGGCGCTGCCGGGGCTGCTCTCGCGCGTGTCGGAGATCGCTGCAATGGAGCAGCAGCGCATCGCCGAAATGACGGAGCTGATCGTGCAGGACCCGGCGCTGGCCTTCGAGCTGCTGCGCCAGGTCAACACCGCGCATCTTGCAGCCAGCTCGGGGCAGGGCTTCGGCACGGTGACCACCGTGCGACGTGCGGTGCAGCTTCTCGGCATTCAAGGCCTGCGCCGTGCAGCGGCCGGGCTGCGGGCCTGGCCCGGACCGCTCGGCGCCGCGCCTGCGCGGGCCTTGTCCGTGAGCCTGCGCGAAGCCCGAATGGCCGCGCATGTGGCGCGCGAGTTGTGCCCGGCCGACATGGACGGCGAGGCCGTCTTCCTGATCGCCCTGCTGCAGCACCTGGGCGGTTTGCTGTTGCGCTATCACTTCCCCGACGAAGCCGAGCAGATCGCCCGCCTCGTCGATCCGGGCGAGGGCGCTCGCGGCATGCCTGCTGCGGCCGCCGCCTGCGCCGTCATCGGCGTGGATCTCGACACCCTGGCGGTCGCGGTGGCGCGCCACTGGGGGCTCGACGAGCACGTCCTCGCATCGCTGCGACGCGCCTCGCTCGAGACGCCGGTGCGTGTGCCGGATGACCGCCGCGACATGGTGCGGCTGCTCGGCAGCGCCGCTGCGGAGGCGGTCGCCGCTGCAGCAGCGCCGCCGGCACAGGCCGCAACGGCATTGGCCCGCGTCACGCAGCGCTATGTGCGCGCGTTGGTGCTGGCCCCCGGAGAACTGAGCGATGCCTTGCACAAGGCGCGGCGCGCGGTCGGCGCCGAGTCGCAGGCCGCCGAGCGTTCATTTTGAAGTTTTCTTTCCCAGAGACCCGCCTCATGGCAGCGACCTCCAGCCCGCCACGCGCGCCCCAGCGCGTCGGCCGTTTCGAACTCAAGCGCGTGATCGGCCGCGGCTCGCAGGCCACAGTGTGGCTGGCCCACGACCCGCGCCTGGCGCGCGACGTGGCGCTCAAGCTGATGACGCCGCAAGCCGGGGCGAACCTCGGCGACTGGCTGGCCGAAGCCCGCCATGTCGCGGCACTCAACCATCCGCACATCGTGGCCGTGTTCGAGGCCGACGTGCAGGGCAGCGGCGCCGATGCGCAGCCCTACCTCGTGTTCGAGTACATCAGCGGCGCACCGCTCGACCGCCACCTGCGCACCCGCGGTCCCTTCGCGCCGCGCGAAGCGGTCGAGTGGCTGCTCGGTGTGCTCGACGCACTGGCGCAGGCGCACGCCGCCGGCCTGGTGCACCGCGACATCAAGCCCTCCAACCTGCTGATCGACGCCGCCGGCCGGGCGCGTGTCACCGACTTCGGCATCGCGGTCAGGAGTGGCGTCGCGGCGGTCGCCGTCGGTACGCCGCGCTATGCGGCGCCCGAGACGCTGCGCGGCGCAGCGCCGACGGCGGCGGTCGATGTGTTCGCGCTCGGGCTGCTGCTGGCCGAGCTGATGCTGGGCCATCCGCTGGTCGACGATGCCGAGGTGCCGGCGGTGCGCAAGCGCATTGTCGAGACCGACCTCGCCCTTCCGGCAAAGCTGCCGCAGCCGGTCGACGACGCGCTGCGCGGGGTGATTCAACGTGCGCTGGCGCGCGACCCGGTGCGCCGCTACGCCGACGCGGCTGAACTGCGCGATGCGCTGCGCCTTTGGCTCACGCCGGTAGCTGACGCAAGAAACCCCGGCGACAGCGTCAGCAGCAAGACCAAGGCCGGCGCACTCGACTTCCTGCTGCGCCGCATGCGCCACAAGACCGACTTCCCGGCGCTGTCGGATTCGGTCGCGCGCATCCAGCGTGTGGCTGCATCCGAGAACGAGAGTCTCTCCAGCCTGGCCGGCGAGATCCTCAAGGACGTGGCGCTCACGCACAAGCTGCTGCGACTGGTCAACACCGCCCATTACTCGCAAGCCGGCGGCAGCATCAGCACGGTGTCGCGCGCGGTCGCGTTGATGGGCTTCGCCGGCGTGCGCAACCTGGCCTTGTCGCTGGTGCTCGTCGAGCACATGAACGACAAGCTGCATGCGCAGCAGATCAAGCAGGAGTTTCTGCGAGCCCTGCTGGCCGGCACCCTGGCCGAGGAGCTGTGTCCGCGCTCGATGTCGCAGCCCGGGGCGGTCGAGGAAGCCTTTCTCGGTGCCATGTTACGCAACCTCGGCCGCTTGCTGGCCGAGTTCTATTTTCCGGAGGAAGCCGAGCAGGTGCGCCGGCTCGTGCAACCCGGCGCCGTGCCGGCGCGCGACAACCCGAAGGTGCCGGTACCGGAAGCACGCGCATCGCAATCGGTGCTCGGCCTGAGCTACGAGGAACTCGGCCTCGGCGTGGCGCGTCACTGGGGCCTGCCCGAGACGCTGCAGCGCTGCATGCAGGGCGACGGCGGCGTGCCGCCGGGCCAGCCGCCGCAGGCTGCGGCGGAACGGCTGCGCTGGGTCGCTACCGCCGCCAACGACATGGCCGACACCTTGCTGCAGCATGAGCCCGAGGAAGGCGCCAGGCGTCTCGCCGAGGTCGGGGCTCGTTATGCGCGAGTGCTCGGTGTGCCGGCGCCCGACATCCTCGGCGCGGTCGCACGCTCACGCGTGCGCCTCACCGAACTGGCTTCGGGCCTGGAGATCGTGCTGCGCCCCGGCGCACCCGCCGAGCGGTTGATGGCACCGCGCGATGCGGCCCGTACACCCACACCGGCGGTCGGGAGCACGGGGCATGCACCTGCGGATGCGCCCGACACGATCTCCGACGTGGCCCTCGGCCCCAGTGGCTGCGAATCGACACTGGTGCTCGCCGTTGCGCAGGGACGCGACCGCGCCGCCGCAGCCGACCCGGCCGGCGTGCTTGCCGCCGGCATCCAGGACATCACCAACAGCATGGTCGAGGACGTCAAGCTCGGCGAGGTGCTGCGCATGATTCTCGAAACCATGTACCGCGCGCTGGGTTTCCGCCGCGTGCTTTTCTGCCTGCGCGACGCGAAGAGCGGCGCGCTGGTCGGCCGCTTCATGCTGGGCGAGGGCGACGAGTCGTTGCGCGCCGCCTTTCGCGTGGGCACCCGGCCCGTGCCGGATGCACCGGCGGACCTGTTCAGCGCAGTGTGCGTCAAGGGCGCCGACACACTGATCGCCGATGCCACCACGGCCAGCATGCGGGCGCGGCTGCCGGCCTGGTACACCGCCAGCGTCGACGCGCCGGCTTTCCTGCTGTTGCCGCTGCTCGTGAAGGGCGCGCCGGTCGGGTTGATCTACGCCGACAAGGCCGAGGCCGGTGCCATCGTGCTCAGCGAAAAAGAGCTTTCGCTGCTTCGCACCTTGCGCAACCAGGCCGTGATGGCCTTCAGGCAGGCGAGTGGCGGTTGACGAAAGGGAAAAGGGTGACGAGCCCGACCCCGGCACTGAGAGCTAACGGTTAGGGCTGCTTCGTTCCCGACCTGACCCGGTTGGCCGCGCCCCCATGCGGGGAGGCCCGTCGACGCGGATTGTAGGCGAGGGCTTATGGGCGAGGGCCGCAATCGCCCTTCGATCACCTGTGCAGCCGGGCTGCATGCGCGCCGCGGACCGGCGCCTCGGGCAGCGGCGGCATGCACGGTCGTGTGCGCCTCGCCGCCGACTCACCGCGCGTTGCGCGGTACAAGACTCTGCGCTTTCTTGAAAACAGGAACGGCAGAAATGAAATACGAAGTGGTGGCCCGCGGGCCGCGGCTCGAGGCCTTCGGTGCGCACAGCGGTTACCGCATCAGGATGTCCACCTTGTCCGCCGCGGTTCTCGACACCTGGCCCGTGACGGTGCACATCCGCGGCTCGGAAAGCGAAGACGAGGTGGCGGTGGACGTACCGAGGAAGCACCACGCCAGCGCCACGGAGGCACTCGACTTCGGCCATGAATGCGCCACGCTGTGGATCGATGCGCTGGATCATCGCCGCGAGTGAACCACCGCAGCCCTCAGATCTGCTTGCGCTTTTCCACCAGATCCAGGAAGCGCTCGTACTCCTTCTCGTCCACCCCGTAGCTGTGATCGTCGTCGGGAAACTGCCCGGCCTTCACTTCGGCCACGTACTGGCTCAGCCCCGCGACGGCCACCTCGGTCAGGTTGGCGTAGCGCTTGGTGAACTTGACCTTGAAGTCGGTGAACACGCCGAGCAGGTCGTACGACAGCAGGATCTGTCCGTCGCAGCCTGCACCGGCGCCGATGCCGATGGTCGGGATCTCGAGCTGGCGCGAGATGACGGCGGCAATCTTCGCCGGCACGGCCTCGAACTCCAGCATGAAGCAGCCCGCGTCCTGGATCGCCAGGGCGTCTTCCAGGATCTTCATCGCCGCGTCGGCCGTGCGGCCCTGGATCCTGAAGCCGCCGAACATGGCGATGGTGTGCGGCGTGAGGCCGATGTGCGAGGCGGTGGGTATGCCGGCATCCACCAGCGCCTTCAGGATGTGCGCCTGCGACTTGCCGCCTTGCGGCTTGACGGCGTCGCAGCCGCCTTCCTGCATGAAGCGCGTGGCATTGAGCAGCGCACGGTCCACGGTGTTGTAGCTCTGGTAGGGCATGCAGCCGAGCACGAAGGTGTTGGGCGCGCCGCGGCGCACGGCTTGGGCGTGCATCACCATCATGTCCATCGTGGCCGGGATGGTGTTCGTGTGGCCGTGCGCCACCATCGCCAGGCTGTCGCCGACCACGGCCACGTCCACGCCGGCCATCTCGGCCCACTTGGCCGAGGTGTAGTCGGGCACCGAGGTGTAGACCATCTTTTCGCCGGTCTGCTTGGACGCGCGGATTTCGGTGATCGTGCGCTTCTTCCTTTCGGAAGGCGTGGGGCTTTGGCTTTGTGCCATGTCGTTCTCCTGAAATGTTGAATACGGGCCTGTGCTCGACGCTCAGGCCTCCACTTGACGGTGCAGCCAATCGACCACGCCGCGGGCCGATCTGAAATCGGCGACGGAGCGGGCCGTCAGCTGCGGATGAGCCTGGGAGCACAGGTTGGCCAGGGCTCTCCCGGGCCCCAGATCCAGCACCACGCGCACGCCCGATTCAACGATCTCGCGCATGCAGTCGTCCCAGCGGATCGGCTCGCACACCGCGCGCTGCAGCGCCTGCGGCGCCTCGCTGCTTTGCAGGCAGCGTCGGCCGTCGACGCCACGCAGCACGGGTGCGGAAACGGGCTGGCTCGGAGTCGTCGCGAGAAACGCGCCGAACTTCGAAGCCGCCGTTTTCAGCACCGGCGTGTGAGACGGCACGTGCACGCCGAGCCGGCGGGTCCATGCGCCATGCGATGCGAGGGTGGCTTCGGCCGCGCCGAGGGCCGCGTCGGCGCCGGCCAGCACCGCGTGGTCGACGTCGTTCACGATGGCGAGGTGCAGGCCCGTGGCGTGCGCGAGAAGCCGCTCCAGCGGCAGCCCGCGGGCGGCGAGCATGCCGTAGTTGGGAGGGCTGTGCGCGTCCATGATTCGGGCGCGCGCCACCGCCACCGCGACGGACAGGCGCACGTCCCAGGCGCCGGCGCAGCTCCATGCCGACACCTCGCCCACGCTGTAGCCGGCGAAGAGGGCCGGCGTAGGGATTTGCGGCTCGAGCAGGGCCCAGGTGGCGCGGGCCAGCGCCACCATCGCCGGCTGCGCGAAGGCGTTGTCGAAGAGGCCGTCGCCGCTTCGTGCCTTCGCCAGCACGTCGTACGCGAGGGTGTCGCTCGCCTCTTCGAGCACCTCGCGCCCGCGCGGGTCGGCCGCGACCAGCTCGAACATGTCGGGCGACTGGCTGCCCTGGCCGGGGCAAAGGATCGCGTAGTCCTGCACCGGCGCGTCAGGCTTCGATGGCGTGGACGAAGAGGCACGCCGCCAGCAGGTCGGCGCTGCCGCCAGGGCTGAGACGGCGCACGCAGAACGCGCGGTGCACTTCCACGGCCCGCTCGCGCCAGTGCGGCTGGAACACGCCGCCCTCACCGAGGAACACGCCGGCGCGCGCGCGGGCATACGCCAAGCCGCCGGGTCCGCCTCGATGCAGCAGGTTGGTGTCGTCCAGGCGAGCCAGCAATTCGAAGAAGGCCTGGATACGCGCTTGGTTCGCGGAGCCGCCGTGAGACAGCACGGCGCGGTAGGCGGGCAATCCGATCCGGTAAACCGAGCGAAAGCCTGCCGCCGCTTCGGCCGGGGCGCCGCCCACGGCATGGCGGTCACTCACGAGGCTGCCATGGCTCGTCGCATCCCTTCGGTGTTGCGCGATGGCGCGGCCCCAGGTGTGATTCACATACTCGCCGAGCGTGGACATCGGTGCGCCCGAACAAGCACTGCGTCGAGCGCCGGCCGCGGCGGCCAGCAGCCCCAGGTTGAAGATGGCGCCCCGGTGCGTGTTCACGCCGCGCGTCGCGCGCAGCATGCGGGCTTCGGCGGCCAGGCCGAGTTGCCTGAGCGTCTCGAAGGATGCGCCCTCGCTGCCCGAGCGCGCCGCGTCTTCGAAATAGCGCCTCAGCGCGAGCGTGCTGCGCACGAAGCTCGTCGCGTCCATGTCGGCATGGCTGCCGGTATCGACGAGGCTGACCAGGCCCGGCTTCGGGTAGGTGATCAGCTCTTGCAGCAGGGCTTGCACGGCGGCATTGCGAATCGGCTTCGCATCGGTCAGCGTCGGCGTCTTTCCGAAAGCGACGCCCGGTGTCGGCGAGATCGTCAACATGGCTGAGCCACCGGTGCCCACGCCGACCAGACGCTTGCACGCGGGCGCAGGCTCGGCCCCGCGTCCGACTTGACGAGGATCTTTTCGCTGGCCGCAGCCAGTTCTCGCCACGCCACGGCTTCGCCGGTCGGCAGCTCGACTTCTCCGTCGATCCGCACGGCAGAGGTCGCCTCGGTGAGCTCGAGCGCGTCCAGCCAACGCTTCGCATCGTCGGCCGTCTCCGGTTGAGCTAGCAGGTCCAGGTCGGAGTGGTCGTGCAGGTAGGCCTCACCGCTCGTGTGCTGCCAGAACACGGAGCCATAGACCCGCAGTGGCATGCCGATGTCAACGGCGAACTGCACCAGGCGCATCGCCGAGCTGCGCATCGCCGGCGGCAGGGTGGGCGCCACCTCGGCGAGCGGCAACGGCTCCTCGATGCGTTCAACGGCGTGCATCGGGACGCAGAACGAGAGGCGCAGGCGCCGGCCGGCTTCGATCCATGCCAGGCCCAGCGGCAGCAGGTCGGGCGTGTCGTGGGGCAGGGCGCCGCGCCCGATCACCGGCCGGCCCTTGCGGGCCCAGTCGATCACCCGATCGATAGCCGCCGGCTCCTCGCACCCCGCCACATCGCCTCGGCTCAGCGCCGGCGTGAGCCATACCCGCCGATGGCGCAGTGCGCGAGCGGGGCTCGACATCGCCATGACCGCGGTGTTCAGGGCGCCGCCAGCACGGCAGCGATGACGCGCTCGGCATGCACACGGCCACCACGCTCGGCGCCGAGCTGTGCGCGCCGGTCCCCGTCGGCCGGCGCGCGAAGCGCCTTGACGAGTGCGGCCGCCAGATCGCCCGCCCATACGTCCTCGACGGCGCCCAGCCGCTGGTAGTTGTCGACGCCGGGGCCGAAGATGGCCGAGGTGCGGCACAGCTCCTGCAACTCTTCGATCGGGATTTGCGTGATGCGCGACATCGCCGGCAACGCCATCACCCGGATATGCGCGTCGGTGAGCGCGTAGGCGCGGTCGGCAATCATGCCGAGCGCCAGGTAGCCACCGCTGACCGCCTCGCCGTAAACGAGGCTGAGCAGCAAGTGCCCTTGCAGCCGTGCGACCTCGAAGCACTTGGCCAGGTGCGCCAGATAACCACCGTTGCCGAGCAACTCGTCGCGGCGCGAGAGTTGCTGCCCCTGCGTGTCGACGAGCATCAGGATCGGACGCTTCGGAAAACGCTCGACGACCTGCAGCACCTCGGTTGCCAGCGCGAACGCGAGATCGACGCCGATGCCAGCGTGGTTGCGCGTGCCGATCACGGCCACCGGCCCTTGCGGGGTGGTGCCGGTGCCGCGGACGAGGTCGCCCTCGGCGTTCACATCGTGGCCGTCGGGGAACAGCTTGTCGCACAGGCTCATGACCTCAGGCATCGGAACGCTCTCGCAGTGCATCGGCCATGGACACGAAGTCGTCCTTGTCCAGCATCGGCAAGCCGACCGTATCGCGCACGCCCAGGCCGGCCCAGATGTCGGTGGCATCAAGGGCCGTGCCGAAGCGTTGCAACCGTCTTTCGAGCGCCTGGTGTTCAAGGCGCACCGTTTCCAGATTCAGCGCGACGGGCTTGTCGAAGAATGCGGCCACCGCGCGGCGGAGATCTTCCATGCTGTCGAGAGCGAACGCGTCGGCCTCGCCGATCAGGTAACGGTGCTTGCCGCCCATCGTTCGCCACACCAGCGCGCGGTCGGTGGCATCGAACTCCTCGACGCCCTTCTGCGATTCGATCACCTCCGGCCCCGACACCGAGTGGCGGCCTTCTTCGGTCATCACGATGTGGTCGCAGCCGCGCGCGACGATGCCCAGGCCGCCGTAGCAGCCGTTGCGGCCGGCACACACGACGATGACGACCACGCCCGCGGAACGTGCATCGAACACCGCGCGCTGGATCTCAGAGATCGCGATCAGCCCCGCATTGGCCTCGTGCAGTCGCACGCCGCCGGTGTCGAGCAGCAGCACCACCGCGTCGGGCTTGTCACGGGCGGCGCGCAGGAGCAGGCCGGTCAGCTTGGCGCCGTGCACTTCACCGACGGAGCCGCCCATGAAGTCCGGCTCTTCGGAGGCGAACAGCACCGTGCGGCCTTCGAGCCGTGCGTGGCCGATCATGACGCCGTCGTCGAAGGCGGTCGGCAGACCCAGCGCCGCCAGATGAGGGCTGATCACGCGCTGCTGCGGCGGCAGGATTTCCGTCACCGAGCCCGGGTCGAACAGGCCGCGCACCCGCTGGCGTGCCGTAGCCTCGTAAAAGCTCAGTGGCGTGACGGCATGGGGTGGATGGGCATCCATTTCAAACCCTCAATTCTTCGGCGGCTTGCGCCAGGCGAAGCGCCACGACCGACGGGGTGGCACCCGCATCGTTGATGGTGACCAGCAAGTCGCCGACGCGGTGCCGCTCGGCAAAGGCTTCCAGCACGGCACGCCATGTCGGATCGAATCCCGAGATCGACGTGTCGATCACGAAGCGGATCATGCCGCCCAAGGCGCGCGGCTCGAACAGCACTTCCATGTTCCCCGAGCCGACCACGCCGACCAGCGTGTTTGCTGTGCCGGATGCAGGCGTGAAGGGTCCGAATTCGTATTGCAGGTGTTCCATCGTGCTCACCAGTTGCGAAACCGCTTCGGCGGATCGTAGAGACCGCCCGACCAGCGCACCAGCTCCTTGATCGACTTGGCGGCGAGCAGGTCGCGCGTGGCCAGGCGCGCATCGATGCCCAGGTCTTCGGGCCGCTGGACGATGCCCTTGTCGCGCAGGTTATCGACCTCGCGGCGGTCGCGCGCCAGGCCGACCGGCGTGTAGCCGGCCACCCCGCGAATCGCCTGCTCGCGCTCGCGCAGCGTGGCGCAGCGGTGCAGATGGGCGATGCCTTCCTCGGTGACGATGTGTGTGAGGTCGTCGCCATAGACCATTACCGGAGGCAGGTCCAGGCCGAAGTCTTCCTTCAGTTGCCAGGCATCGAGCCGTTCCACGAAGGTGGGCTGCATCTTGTCGCGGAAGGTCTCGACCAGCTGCACGACCAGCTTGCGCCCGCGCGGCATGCTCGACGGGCTGCCGGCGCTTTCGGCACCGGCCCTGAGCCACGGCGGGCTCGAATGCCGGCGCCCGCGCGACTCGCAGCCGAAGTTGGGCGCGCCGCCGAAGCCGGCGATGCGGTTGAGCGTGGCGGTGGACGAGTTGCCTTCCAGGTCGATCTGCAGCGTGGAGCCGATGAACAGGTCGGCATAGTGGCCGGCCAGTTGGCAGAACGCGCGGTTCGAGCGCATCGAGCCGTCGGGGCCGGTGAAGAAGACGTCGGAGCGCTGCTCGATGTAGCGCTCCATGCCGAGCTCGGAGCCGGCGCAGTGAATGCCCTTGATGAAGCCCGCTTCGATGGCGGGAATGAGCGTCGGGCAGGGATTGACGCTCATGTATTCGCAGATCTGGTCCTTCAGCCCCAGCGACTCGGCATAGGTCGGCAGAATCAGCTCGATGGCCGCCGTGTCGAAGCCGATGCCGTGGTTGAGCCGCTTCACCTGGTAGGGCGCGTACAGGCCCTTGATGACCATCATCGCCATCAGCACCTGGATCTCGCTGATTTGCGCCGGATCGCGCGTGAAGATCGGCTCGATGTAGTGCGGCTTGGGCGACTTGACGACGAAGGACACCCAGTCGGCCGGCACGTCGACGCGCGGCACGCGCTCGACGATCTCGTTCACCTGGGCGATCACGATGCCGCTCTTGAAGGCGGTGCCTTCCACCACTGCCGGCGTGTCCTCGGTGTTCGGGCCGGTGTACAGGTTGCCCTGCGCATCGGCGCTCTGCGCCGCGACAAAGGCCACGCGCGGCGTCAGGTCGACGAAGTAGCGGCTGTACAGCTCCAGGTAGGTGTGGATGGCGCCGACCTGGATGCGGCCTTCCTTGATGAGTCGGCCCATGCGCACGCCTTGCTCGCCCGAATAGCAGAAGTCGAGCTTGGCCGCGATGCCGCGCTCGAACACATCGAGGTGCGACGCCAGTGCAAGGTTGGACTGCACGATGTGCAGCCCGTGTACGCGCGCCGGGTCCACTTTCGCGAGACAGGCCGAAAGGAAATCGGCGTGCTTCTGGTTGTTGCCTTCGATGCACACGCGGTCGTGGGGCTGCAGCACCGCTTCGAGCAGGGCAATGGCATCGGCAGCGCCGACCACCTTGCCGGCGACGAGTTCACCAGCCCGAGCAAGACGCGCGTTGCGGTCCTGTGCGAGGGTGTCCCAGCGCCGTTGGGGATCGTGCTGAATCGGAGTCATTGGGCCGGATCGCTCAACTGTCCAGCGTGATCCCGGCTTCACGAATGACCGAGCCCCACTTCTTCAGGTCGTCGCGCGTGATCTCGGTGACTTCCTTCGGCGTGCGCGGCCCGATGTCGTCGTTGCCCAGCTTCTGGAGGGCCTTCGCGAGCTCGGGGTCGGCGACGATCTTCTGGAGGTCAGACTGCAGGCGAGCCGCAATCGGTGCGGGCAGCCCGGCGGGCGCGACGAGCGAGAACTTGAGCGAGGCGTCGTAGCCCGGCAGGCCCTGCTCGGCCAGCGTGGGCACGTCCGGCAGCGCGCTCGAGCGCTTGGCCGACGTGACGCCCAGGGCGCGAGCCTTGCCGCTGGCGATCATGGGCAGCGCCGGGCCGATGGTGGCGAACATGATCGGAACCTGGCCGGCGATCAGGTCGGTGAGCGCCGGGCCCGCACCACGATAGGGCACGTGCATCGCCTTCACGCCGGCCTTGATCTTGAAGAGCTCGCCGGCCAGGTGATGCACCGAACCGACGCCCGAGCTGGCGTAGTTGTACTTGTCGGGCGAAGCCTTCAGCAGCGCGACGAGTTCGTCGAGGTTTTTCGCGGGAACGCTGGGGTGCACGAGCACCACCAGGCCGGTCTCGCACACATACGACAGCGGCGTGAAGTCCTTGACGGGGTCGTAGCTCAGCTTGCGCAGGTTCGGCATGATGCTCATCGGGCCGGTGTCGGTGAGCCCGATCGTGTAGCCGTCCGGCTCGGCACGCGCCACGTACTCGGCCCCGAGCGAAGCGCCGGCGCCGGGCTTGTATTCGTAGACGATGGGCTGGCCGAGGCTTGCCTCTAGCCCCCGGCCGACGAGGCGGGCGGTCGCATCCGTGGCGCCGCCGGTGCTGTAGCCGATGACGAGCTTGACCGGCTTGCTCGGCCAGTCCTGTGCGCGGGCATACGGGAAGGCCAGCGACGCTGCGCCCGCACCGAGGTAGGTGAGGACTTTTCTGCGTTCGGATCTCATGGGCTCTGTCTCCTTGCGGGTGGTGGATGTGCCGCAGCGTCGCGCCGGGGCCTATGGGTGGAGCGCTGATGCGCCTTCGCCATGTCCGCCCGAGAGGGCCGGGGTGCGCTTGGCCGCCCGTGACATGTCTTCCATGGTGCTAGTATGTTAGTGATACGCTAGTGCGGTATCGGTACAAACCATAGCGGGCACATTGGGCAGAGCGCCTTGACAAATGCGCCGTACCTTACTAATATATCAGTGCCACATCGCATTTCCAGGAGACCGCCATGATGACCGACCGCCAGCGCAAGTTCCGCGCGCAGTACATGTCCAAGGTCAGCCCGCTCTACAACGGGCTGGTGCACATCGCGGTGATGTATGCCGCCGGCATCGGCGCCATCTGGTACTGCGCCACGCAACTACAGAATCCGACCTGGGAATGGGCGCTGGTGGTGCCGGTGTTCCTGGCGGGCAACTTCGTCGAGTGGGCCATGCACACCTTCGTGATGCACCGGCGCATCGACGTGTTCGCGCTGCGCGCGATCTACGAGCGCCACACCCGCGAGCACCACCAGTACTTCACCGACAACGACGTCACCATCGACTCGACCCGCGAGTTCCGCATCGTGTTCTTCCCTTGGCGCGTGCTGATCGTGCTGGGCATCGGCGGCGGCACGCTGGGCTACCTGGCCAGCCTGGCGATCAACCCGAACGCTGGCTACATCGTCTTCATCACCATGGTGGGCATGTACCTGAACTACGAGACCTTCCACTACTGCTGCCACGTCCACGACAACTGGTTCACCCGCAACATGCCCTTCGTCAACACGATCCGGCGCCACCACACGGCGCACCACAACATGGGAATCATGATGAAGTACAACATGAACCTCTCGTACCCGATCGCCGACTGGTTCATGGGTACCAGCGACCTGAAACGCGGGCTGCTCGGCCACTTGTTCAATGGTCGCAGCGAGAAGCACGTCAAGGAAGAGCTCAAGCCCATCGTCGCGCGCTTTCGCAACGACGACGTGCAGAACACGCGTGTCACGCTCGACGGGCCGGTGCTCAACAGCGAGGAGCGCGGCGCCATGGCGATGTGAGCCTTGGCGGGTGCGGCGCGGGGCGGTTGCGAGCCTGTGCACCGCATAATCGCCGGCACATCAGCAGTATGTTTTCGGTTTCTATCACGGGCCGAAACGGACCCACCCCATGCCCAGCAGAACCTCTTCTTCGGCGGCACCGCGCGCACGGCTCGCGCGCCAGCGGCCGGCACCGGTCAACGGCAGTGGGGCAGTGAAGAACGGGGAGCCGCCGCCGAAAGCGCAGACGCTGACGCGCCAGGCCTACGGCAAGATCGAAGAGCTCATCGTCACCCTGCAGCTCGCACCCGGCGTTGCCATCAGCGAGGCGGAGTTGTCGCAGCGCCTCGGCATCGGCCGCACGCCGGTGCGCGAAGCGTTGCAGCGCCTCTCGCGCGAGCATCTCGTGTCGATCCTGCCGCAGCGCGGCAACCTCGTCTCCGAGATCGACATCCGCAAGCAGCTCCGGTTGCTGGAAACGCGCCGCGAAGTCGAGCGCCTGATCGCCCGCTGCGCCGCCCGCCGCGCCAGCGCCGAGGAGCTCGACCATTTCGAGCGCCTGGCCAAGGAATTCGCAGCGGCCGCGCGCAGCGGTGACGAAACCGCCTTCATGCGCGCGGACAAGGAGTTCAACGACCTGAGCCTGCGCGCGGCGCGCAACGAGTTCGCCGCTGGCGCCATGGGGCTGATGCACGGTCTCTCGCGCCGCTTCTGGTTCCTGCACTACAAGCAGGCGGCCGATCTGCCCGCCATGGCCAAGCTGCACAGCCGGCTCGCGCAGGCGATCGCGCAGCGCGACGAAGCCGGTGCGGCGCAGGCGCTCGACGCCTTGCTCGACAACATCGAGGCCTTCACCAAGGCCACCGTGTCGCTCGACATCTGAGGCCCGACCATGCATTTGCCGCGCCCCTTTTCAGCAGGGCTGCTTGCTGCAGCCTTTTCGCTCGTCGCATGCGCACAGGTGGCCGGCCCGGCGAAGAACGGTCCGCCGAGTTATGGCCCGGAGCTCGAAGGCTTCGACTATCCGCATCCGGTCCAGCGCTTTCGCTTCACTTCGCAGGGCCAGCCGCTGCAGATGGCCTACATGGACGTCAAGCCCGAGGACGGCGCCCAGGCCAACGGCCGCACCGCCGTGCTGCTGCACGGCAAGAACTTCTGCGCCGCGACCTGGCAAGGCACGATCGACGCGCTGAGCCAGGCCGGTTACCGGGTCATCGCGCCCGACCAGATCGGCTTCTGCAAGTCGAGCAAGCCGCAGCGCTACCAGTTCAGCTTTCAGCAGCTGGCGCATAGCACGCGCGAACTGCTCGCCTCGCTCGGCATCGAGCGCGCGGCCGTCATCGGCCATCCGACCGGCGGCATGCTGGCAGTGCGTTACGCCCTCATGCATCCGGCGCAGACCGAGCAGCTCGTGCTCGTCGCGCCGATCGGCCTGGAAGACTGGCAGGCCGAGGGCGTGCCCTGGATCAGCATCGATCAGTGGTACGAGCGCGAGCTGAAGACGAGTGCCGAGGGCATCCGCCGCTACGAGCAGGCAACCTATTACGCTGGCCAGTGGAAGCCCGAGTACGAGCGCTGGGTGCAGATGCTCGCCGGTTTGAACGAGGGTCCGGGCAAGCACATCGTCGCGTGGAACTCGGCCAAGGTGTACGACATGATCTTCACGCAGCCGGTCGTTCACGAGTTCGGTGAGATCGAGGTGCCCACGCTGCTGATCATCGGCCACAAGGACACCACGGCGATCGGCAAGGACCGTGCGCCGGCGCCGCTCAAGGCGCGCTTGGGCAACTATGCCGAGCTGGGCAAACGTGCGGCGGCGGCGATTCCCGGTTCAAGGCTGGTCGAATTCGAACAGCTTGGCCATGCGCCGCAGATCCAGGATCCGAAGGCCTTCCACGATGCGCTGCTCGACGGCATGAAGGCTCAGGCCAAGGGGCACTGAGCGGGGCAGGGACCGCCGCGGCGAGGCTGCTGACCGGCGCGTTCCCCGGGTCGATCGCATGCTTGTCGCCGCCAGCGACGCAGAGGCGGCGAGACCGGGCCCCTCATACCAAGCCGCATTCAAACGCAACAATGCTGGTGCTGCAGCGCAGCTGCCGAGGGCATCGGGCGACCGGCTCCGTTCATGTCCTCCGGCGTCGGCCTGCCGGCCGACACCTCCCCCTTAACTTCACTGCGCCGCTCACCCGACG
>NZ_JACDCW010000181.1:3777-4158 GCF_013817345.1 Methylibium sp. | reverse complement strand
TGGCTGACGTTTCGCCCAATGCGCCGTCTGTGCGGCCAGCGGTCAGAGTTCCAGCGGACGCAGCGCGCGCGTCGGCGCGGATGAGCCGGCGGCCCGAGGCACCGTGGATCGGCCCCTCCTATCGCTACCAAACCCGTATCTGGAACGTTGCCGGCAGCGCAACCGCGGATCACGAGGGGCGACTGCGCTTCACCATTGCCGACCGAGCCGCTGGAGAACCCGCTTAGCGCGCTCCAGGAGGCGGCGTGGGTGCTTACGCAGGCGGGAGTCGTACTGGACGCCAACGCACTCCCGGCAGTGAAAGATCGCCTGCCGCGGTGGCTTGAATAGATCGCGTCGTCGACTGGCACAGCGAGGGCATGCGAACCAGGGTCGCATGTT
>NZ_JACDCW010000181.1:0-3767 GCF_013817345.1 Methylibium sp. | reverse complement strand
CTGGAGGCGACTCGGGTGTGCACCAGTGCGATTCGGTAGACCGCCGGGAAGCCCATCTCCTGCGCATCGATGACAAGTGCACCGCCGCGCTCGTCCCGACGATACGCCCAGAGCAGGTAGCCGATTGGTTTGCCCTCATGGGACCAGACGACCTCGCCCCAGGTCGCCGAGCCATCGACGCCGACATCGACGATGCGCAGGCGCAGGCATTCCGACGCGCGCCAGCTGTAACGGCGGCGCGTCGATTGGTCTGGAGGATTGGCTCTCGTCCACATGGAGACATCCGAAGGTGATGGCGATCGCTGATCGCCGGTGAACCGGTCTGAAATCCCACTCTCGACCCCGACAACCCCGACATGCTCGCTGTCCTCAGGGCAGGCGCATGACGTAGGTTCTCGAAGGCGGCGATCCGCCCTGACAACCCCGACAGGTGGCCTGTCAATCCGCTGCACGATGCCGCCGTCTCTGGAGTGCCGTCATACGCGGGTGCCTTCCACGAAACGGCAATCGCGTTTTTGACCATGACAACCCCGACAGTCTGCCCGTCATCAGCCACTGTCGGGGATGTCGGGGTTGATTTCCTCCTTTCCGAGGCGCCAGGCCGGGTTGCAGTAGCCCGCGGGGCGTCCGGGCGTGGATAGGCGCTTCGACACCCAGCCGATCGCGGTCAGGCGCTTGCCCAGGTGCTGCACCGACGGCGCCGCCTCCTGTGTAAAGGCCGGACCAAAACCAGGCCAGCCGCCGGAGCAAAATCAGGCCACTGTGGCGGCGTAGCCGCCGGCTCCGGATCCTGGCCGGATCAGCCTTCGGCGGTGGTCTTGGCGGGCGGCTTGTCCTGCTTGGCGCGTCGCCGCTTGGCGTCGGCGAGGCGATAGGAATCGCCGTTGCAGGTCAGGACGTGGGCGTGGTGGGTGAGGCGGTCGAGCAGGGCGCCGGTGAGGCGCTGGCTGCCGAAGACCTCGGTCCATTCGTCGAAGGGCAGGTTGCTGGTGACCAGGGTGGCGCCGCGCTCGTGGCGCTGCGAGAAGACGTCGAACAGCAGTTCGGCGCCGGTCTTCGACAGCGGTACGAAGCCGAGTTCGTCGACGATCAAGAGTTGGACCTTGGCGAGGGACTTCTGATAGCGCAGGAGGTGCTTCTCGTCGCGCGCCTCGATCAGTTCATTGACCAGGGTGGCGGCGGGCTTCCACAGGACGCTGTAGCCGCGCTGGCAGGCCGCCAGGCCAAGGCCGAGCGCGATGTGAGTCTTGCCGGTACCGGAGTTGCCGACGGCGATGACGTTCTCGCGGCGATCGACGAAACCGCCGCGCGCGAGGTCCATGACCAGCGGCTTGTTCAGCGCAGGGATGGCAAGGAAGTCGAAGGCATCGAGGCTCTTGGTGACAGGAAAGCGGGCGGCCTTGATGCGGCGCTCGACCAGACGGCGCTCACGGTCGATCAGTTCGAATTCGACCAGCCGCAGGAGATAGCGCACATGGTCGACGCCCTCGCTGGCGCACTGGCGCGCCAGCCGGTCGTACTCGCGCAAACAGGTCGGTAGGCGCAGTTCCTTCAGATGGTGAGCGAGGATGACGGCCGGTGGCGTGGGATCGACGGCGGTGCCAGCCACCACGGTGGTGACGGTGGCCGGCGTGGTGGAGTTCATGGCGCGGCCTCCACCAGCAGATCGTTGTAGGCGGCAGGATCCGTCAGCGCGACTTCGGCCCGCGGCAGGTGCGGGTAGTGGACCAGATCGAGTTTCGCCGGACGGCCCTCCAGCGCCGCCAGCAGACAGTGCTTCACCGCGTCGTAGCTGATGGCGCCCAAGCGCAGCGCCGCGGCCACGGCGGCATGCACCTGATCGGCGCGGAAGGCTTCGTGCAGGCGCAAGACGCCGATGTAGTCGCGCGCCCCGCGCTTGCCCATCCGGCCATCCAGCAGCCGACGCAGGACGGCGAAGTCCTCGGGCAACACCCAGCCGGCGAGCGGCGCCGCCTGGTCGAGGCAGCCGGGTTTGCGCTCGATCAGCGGCAGGTAGTGCAGCGGATCGAACACCATGACCTCGTGATCGTAGCTGCGCCGATGGCGCGCGATGACCTCTGATCCACGGCAGAGCACGACGTCATGGACGTACGCCTTCACCAGCACCTCCTGGTAGCCGTGCGCCACCGGCGCCGAGTAGTCGTTGCGCTGGAAGCGCACCAGCGACTGGCTGCTGACGCGCCCGGCCACGATCCGGCAGCAGTCGAACGGCGCCGCCGGCAACGGCAGGAACGCGGCCTGGTCGGCCAGCAATCGTTCGCCGATGGTGCCCTCGCTGCCGCGCACGCGCTCGGCCCGGCGCGCCAGGCAGCGCTCGCGCACCTGCGCGCCCAGCGTCTCCCAGTCCGGCGCGTGCGGCACCGGCGTCAGGATCGTGCGCTGGGCGTACTTCACCAACCCTTCGACGTTGCCCTTGTCGTTGCCCTTGCCGACGCGCGCGAAGCGGTCTTTGAACAGGCAGTGGCTGACGAGTTGATCGAACACCTGAGTCCGTTTGCGCTCGCCGTCAGCCAGGATCTTCGCCACCGCGATCGTGGTGTTGTCGTAGAGGATCGAGCGCGGCACGCCGCCGAAGAATGCGAACGCGTCGACATGGCCCTGGCAGAACGCCTCGGTGGTCTCGCGCGGGAACACCGCCACGAACGGCGCGTCGCTGTGCGGCAGATCCATGGCCAGGAAATGGCACTTCTGCTCGACGCCGCCGATCACCACCCGCGCCTCGCCGAAGTCGACCTGCGCGTCGCCCGGCGGGTGCACCAACGGCACGAACATCTCGCGCGTCCGCCGCTCGTGCTCGGCTACCGCATCCTTGATCGCCGTGTAGCCGCCGGTGTAGCCGTGCTCGGCCTTCAGCCGGTCGAAGATCCGCTTGGCGGTGTGCCGCTGCTTGCGGTGCACCAGCTTGTCCGCTTCCAGCGTCGCCTCGATCCACACCAGGAAGGGCGCCAGCTTGGGCCGCGCCGCCGGCGCCGATCGTCGGTAGCCCGGCGGCAGCGCGTGGCGCAGCATCTTCGCCACGCTGTCCCGGCTGATGCCGAAGTCCCGGGCGACCGAGCGCTGGCTCTGCCCCTCCACCATCACCTGCCGGCGAACCTGGGCGTAGATTTCCACGGTGTGCATCCCCGACCCTGGTTCCCGGCACATCGCCTGGGAATGGGCTCAATGGCCGCACCGCCGCCGCATCCGGACCACCACGCTGGCTCCGGCCCTACCTGCCGTGCTTCGCACGGAACTCCGGCGATCGCTCGTTTCCCCCATCGGGACGACCCTCCGGGAGAAACGAGCGATCACCGGAGTCGTTCTTCAGATAGGACCAGCACTGGCCTGATTTTGCTCCGGCACGGACGGCCGTGAGGGCCGGTTTCGTGGCCTGATTTTGCGGCGGCGTTTACATCCTCGCTCGGATCGCCCCCTTCTGCAGCAGGCTAAGGACCGAACAGGGACTTTAGATAGTTATTTACGTTACAAGACACTAGCATCGCCCCGCGGCGTTGGCGCGGTATGCTGATCCGTTCTATCGCGCCAATCGCCGTCTGATGTCGTCGGGGTCGAACCTCGGGGTGCTCGCCCGCTGATCATTGCGGGCGCCGGCGCCATCGGCTCGGTGGCGTACCGCGGATGGACTTGAACGCGCGCGAGAAGGCGGCGCCGTCGGCGTAGCCGCACAGGCGGGCGACGTGCTCGAGGCGGAGGTCGCCGGCGCGGATGAGGTCGTCGGCGCGCTGGGCGCGGGCCTCGCGCATGGC
>NZ_JACDCW010000180.1 GCF_013817345.1 Methylibium sp. | reverse complement strand
TGGCTTACCTGGTTCAGGTGCTCTGACCGCGGTTGATCTCGGAGAAGACAATGGAACTCAACACGATCAAGCCCGGCTCGGGCGCAAAGCATGCCAAGCGCCGTGTCGGTCGCGGCATTGGCTCGGGTTTGGGCAAGACCGCGGGTCGCGGCCACAAGGGACAGAAGTCGCGTGCCGGCGGCTACCACAAGGTCGGCTTCGAAGGCGGCCAGATGCCGCTGCAGCGTCGCCTGCCCAAGCGCGGCTTCAAGTCGCTGACGCTCAAGTACAACGCCGAGATCACGCTGGCCGACCTAGAGGCGCTGGCCGTGGCAGAAGTGGACATGTTGACGCTCAAGCAGGCTGGCTTGGTCGCGGAAAGAGCCAAGGTCGTCAAGGTCATCAAGTCGGGCGAACTCAGCAAGGCCGTCACGCTCAAAGGCGTGGGTGCGACCGCTGGCGCCAAGGCGATGATCGAGGCTGCTGGCGGCTCGCTTTCGTGATGCCGATTCAACCGGCGAAATCGACAAGAGCGCGATAAGAGCGTGGCAACGAACGCGAATCAACTGGCCAAGAGCGGCAAGTTCGGCGACCTGCGTCGCCGGCTGGTCTTCTTGTTGCTGGCGCTCGTGGTGTACCGCTTGGGGGCGCACATTCCCGTGCCTGGCATCAACCCGGAGCAGCTTCAGCAGCTCTTTCAGGGTCAGCAAGGCGGCATCCTGAGCCTGTTCAACATGTTCTCGGGCGGGGCGTTGTCGCGCTTCACCGTATTCGCGCTGGGCATCATGCCCTACATCTCCGCGTCGATCATCATGCAGTTGATGACCTACGTGGTGCCGACCTTCGAGGCGCTCAAGAAGGAAGGCGAGTCCGGTCGCCGCAAGATCACGCAGTACACGCGCTACGGCACGCTGGGTCTGGCGATCTTTCAGTCGCTGGGCATCGCGATCGCACTCGAAGGCTCGGCGGGGTTGGTGATCGATCCGGGCATGGCCTTTCGCGTGACGGCCGTGGTGAGCCTCGTTGCCGGCACGATGTTCTTGATGTGGCTGGGCGAGCAGATCACCGAGCGCGGCTTGGGCAACGGCATTTCCATCCTCATCTTCGCCGGAATTGCCGCGGGTCTGCCGAGCGCGATGGGCGGTCTCTTCGAGCTGGTGCGGACCGGTGCGATGAGCATCATCGTGTCGATCTTCATTCTGGCGATCGTTGTCGGTGTGACGTATGTGGTGGTGTTCGTTGAACGCGGGCAGCGCAAGATCTTGGTCAATTACGCCAAGCGCCAGGTTGGCAACCGCGTGTACGGCGGGCAGTCGTCGCACCTGCCGCTGAAAATCAACATGTCGGGCGTGATTCCGCCGATTTTCGCGTCATCGATCATTCTGTTACCGGCCACCGTGGTGGGCTGGTTCGCCACTGGCGATGGCTTGCGCTGGCTCAAGGATTTGGCAGGCCTGCTCTCTCCAGGCCAGCCGATTTATGTGATGCTCTACGCGGCGGCAATCATTTTCTTCTGCTTCTTCTACACGGCGCTCGTCTTCAACAGCCGCGAGACCGCGGACAACCTGAAGAAAAGCGGTGCCTTCATCCCTGGTATTCGCCCTGGCGAGCAGACGGCCAGGCACATCGACCGCATCCTCGGCCGGCTGACCTTGGGTGGCGCGATCTACATCACCGCGGTGTGTCTGCTGCCCGAATTCCTGGTGCTCAAGTACAACGTGCCGTTTTATTTCGGCGGCACCTCGCTCTTGATCATCGTCGTGGTGACGATGGACTTCTGGGCCCAGGTGCAGTCCTATGTGATGTCCCAGCAGTACGAATCGTTGCTGAAAAAAGCCAGTTTCAAAGCCACTTGAATGAAGAACGGTAGCCGCTAAACACATGTCGAAAGATGACGTCATCCAGATGCAGGGCGAGATCCTCGAGAACTTGCCCAATGCGACCTTCCGCGTGAAGCTGGAGAACGGGCACGTGGTGCTCGGTCACATCTCGGGAAAGATGCGCATGCACTACATCCGCATCCTGCCCGGTGACAAGGTGACGGTGGAACTTACGCCCTACGATTTGAGCCGGGCCCGCATCGTCTTTAGGGCGAAATGAGACGGTCGCACGCAATGAATCCCGCAAGACAACAGCGCAAGAGGTCAAGGAGAAGATCATGAAAGTAGCCGCATCCGTGAAGACGATGTGCCGCCATTGCAAGGTCATCCGCCGCAAAGGTGTGGTGCGCGTGATCTGCACCGATCCGCGTCACAAGCAGCGACAAGGCTGAGACTCCGCCTTCGCTAAAAGCAGATAGAGGAAGAACATGGCACGTATCGCAGGCATCAACATCCCGCCGCAAAAGCACGCAGAGATCGGCTTGACCGCGATCTACGGCATCGGCCGTACGACGGCGCAAAAGATCTGCGACAACTGCAGCATCGAGCGCACCAAGAAGATCAAGGATCTCACCGACGCCGATCTCGAAAAGATCCGCGAGGCAGTGGGCCGCCTGAACATCGAAGGCGATCTTCGCCGCGAAACCACGATCAACATCAAGCGCCTGATGGATCTCGGCTGCTACCGTGGCATCCGCCACCGTCGCGGCCTGCCGATGCGCGGTCAGCGTACCCGCACCAATGCCCGCACCCGCAAGGGCCCGCGCAAGTCGGCTGCCTCGCTGAAGAAGTAAGTAAGCCTGGCTTTTTGCCGAACCGCCCGCAGATCAAAGAGAGTCAAGCATGGCCAAAGCACCCAATACCGCCGCGCAACGCGTGCGCAAGAAGGTCCGCAAGAACGTGTCGGACGGCGTCGCGCACGTCCACGCGTCCTTCAACAACACCATCATCACGATCACCGACCGCCAGGGCAATGCGCTGGCCTGGGCGTCGAGCGGCGGCCAGGGATTCAAGGGTTCACGCAAATCGACACCGTTCGCTGCGCAGGTGGCTGCCGAAGTGGCCGGCCGCGCTGCGCAGGACCAAGGCATCAAGAACCTCGAAGTCGAGATCAAGGGCCCGGGCCCTGGGCGCGAGTCATCGGTGCGTGCCCTGGCCGCGCTGGGCATCCGGATCGTCTCGATCTCCGACGTCACGCCGGTCCCGCACAACGGCTGTCGCCCGCAGAAGCGCCGGCGCATTTGAGTTGTCCGGGTCGGGTGCTGCACCCGACCGCAGGTTTCTGGCATTCGCCGGCGGGCATTTTCGGTGCCGTCGGCGGTTTTCGTTGAAGCCGCAAGGTTTCAGTTTCAAGCCCACCGTCTGGTTGTCGCCTTCGGGCGATCCGTACAACACCGGCCAGACTCGCGTGAGATCCGATCCCGCTCGGTCGCACGTCAGACGATCAAGGAAGCAACGTGGCACGTTATCTCGGCCCCAAGGCCAAACTTTCCCGCCGTGAAGGCACCGACCTTTTCCTGAAGAGCGCCCGCCGCGCGATCAGCGACAAGTCCAAGTTCGAATCCAAGCCCGGGCAGCATGGCCGCACCTCGGGTTCGCGTACTTCCGACTTCGGGCTGCAACTGCGCGAAAAGCAGAAGGTCAAGCGCATGTATGGTGTGCTCGAGCGGCAGTTCCGCCGTTACTTCGCCGAGGCGGAACGCCGCCGCGGTAACACCGGCGCGAATCTGCTGCTGCTGCTCGAATCACGCTTGGACAACGTGGTCTACCGCATGGGCTTCGGCTCGACCCGTGCCGAAGCTCGGCAGCTGGTCGGTCACAAGGGCATCACCGTGAACGGTCAGTCCGTGAACATTCCGTCGTATCTGGTCAAGGCCGGCGATGTTGTAGCGGTGCGCGAAAAGTCGAAGACGCAATTGCGCGTGATCGACGCGGTGAAGCTGGCCGAATCGATCGGCATGCCGGCCTGGGTGAGCGTCGATGCCACCAAGCTCGAAGGTACTTTCAAGAAGTCGCCTGACCGCGACGAGTTCGGCTCGGACATTAACGAGTCGCTCATCGTCGAGCTCTATTCGCGTTGAGTCTGCCGCGCGGTGCTGCGCCGGGCCGAGCGCCCGTGGCCGGCGCCGTGCCTTTGTTTTACCGGTCCGGGCGCAGTTCGCCGTCAAGGCAGATTGCTTCCGGTGCCCCATCAGCCTTATCGGTGTAACGAGCCGAGGGTATTGACAGGAAGACCTGATGCAAACCAATCTACTCAAGCCCAAAGCCATCAATGTCGAGCCGCTGAGTGCAGCGAAGGG
>NZ_JACDCW010000179.1 GCF_013817345.1 Methylibium sp. | reverse complement strand
CGCCAGATGCGCTCCTCGCAGATGATGGCCAACAGCGCCGTGCGCATGATCTACGACAACTCCGGCCTGGCCGTGGGTGGTCAGCTTGTGTACGCGCCGGAAGCGATTACCCCGGCCGATGGCAGCCCGCGCATGACCCCGCGCAAGGTCTGGTATCTGACCGACTCGTCCAAGGACGTGAACACGGTGATGAAGCTGTTCGAGACGAAGCTGCATCTCGAATGGCTGCTGCCGCTGTTCCAGTTGGCGATTCGACTGGCCGACGAAGAAAGCTCGCTGCCGCTGATTGCGCAGGGCGACCAGGCCGCGCATATCACCAAGACCAAGGGTGGCATGTCGATGCTGATGGACGCCGCCGGTGTCATGCTGCGGCGCAGCGTGAAAGCGGTCGATGACGGCATCACGGTGCCGTTTATCACCGGTTGTTACAACTGGAACATGGAGTTCAACCCCGACGAGGAATTGAAGGGCGACTTCAACATCCAGGCGCGCGGATCGAGTGCGCTGATGGAGCGCGAGCAGCAGTTGCAGAGCTTCATGCAGTTCATGCAGTTCCTGCAAAGCAACCCGCTGTTCGCGCAAGCGACCAAGTGGGATCAGGTGCTCGAAGAAGGCGTGCGGCTGCTGCGCGTGAATCGTTCCCTGCTCGAAGCGCCCGAAAAGATCGAGCAGATGATCGAGGAGATGCGCAAGAACCCGCCCGAACCGCCCAAAGACCCGCGCGTGGTGGTGGCCGAAATGAAGGATGCGACCGACAAGCTGTCGATCAAGAACGATGCCGAACTGGGCTCCGCTCGCCTGAAGCTCGAAGAAGCGATGCACGACAAGGACTTCCAGTTGGCGATGCAAAAGCTCGCCACCGACGCCAACATCTCGATGGAACAACTTACCAATTCGCTTGGCATCAAGCGGATGGACATAGACAACGACAACCAAAGATTCAACGCGGAGATGGCAGCGAAGTCTGTTTACGGGACGGGCATATGAACCTGATTGCACAAGCGATATTTCTGGCAGTGGTAACGAATGCGCCGGCTCCGGTCGGCCACATTGTGTTCAACGACGGCAACGGCGGCAAGTCCGACGCGGTGAGCCTGTATGCCGAGCGGGGCGATTGCCCGGCCGGCGCCATGCGCTCCGTCTATTTCGTGGCGCGCGCGCCGGCAGGCCAGAATGAGATTCCCGGCTGCTATGTGATTAAAGACGGCTTTGTTTACATGGTGTTTGCCGACGGCGATCAAGGTCGCGTACCGGCCGACATGGTGAAGCCGGGTAAGCGCCCAGTTGCCTGGATATGAGCGATCCGATCATCCACATCAAGCGGGTGGAGATCGAACTGAAGCTCAAGGGTTTGTGCGAGCAACTGGAAAAGCAGAACCCGCCAGAAATGACCCAGCACCTGCGTGGCCAGATCACCGTCTGGCGCCAGGTGCTGCGCTACAACGACCCGCCGCGCGCGGCCGCTAAGTCTGACCAGCCGCCGGTGGCGATGTACTAAATTTATTGGGGAGGCGGCATGGACGCCCGCACGCTCTACGTGGCAACACTGACCGCCACTAGCGACGGCTTCATCGCCTCCTGGACCAAAGACGGCTTGAGCGAAGTCCACCAAGCCGCCGACCTGATGCAAGCCCTTGAATTCCTAAGAGAAAGGGTGTGGTCGGTTTGATGTACTGATCGGCACCACCCCCTCAAAAGAGCCCGCAACCCGCGGGCTTTTTGCATTTTGGAGCATTGATGACGACCCCGACCGAGACACCCGAGGACTTAGAGAGTCTGTTCAACGAACTTTCCAAAGCGCGCGCCACCGGCGAAGAACTGCCTGACGCGCCCTCTGAAAAGTCCGACCCGGAACCGGCTGCACCTGCACCCGCTCCTGTACCGGTCACTGAGACGCCTATAGCGACTCCAGACGAAACGAAAGTAATCGCGCCTACGCCGGCACCGGCCGCTGCTCCTGCGCCACCCGCGCTCGATTTGAGCAAGCTAGATCAGGCCACGCGCGATTACTTTGCCAAGATTGATAACGAGCGCCGCTCCGCTATCGGACGCGCCGCTGCCTTACAGCGCGAGCAAGACGCCGCCAAGCGCCGTCAAGCCGCTACACCAGCACCGGCTCCCGCACCAGCGGCAGGCGAAGATGATCCACAAGCGAGGCTAGCAGCAGAGTTTCCCGAACTTGCGGCCGCGGTCAATGCGCGTGTTGCTCAGACCGAGCGCACGTTCAACGAACAGGTCGAGCGGGCGAAGTTTCAGGCCAAGTTGGAAGTCCTCGGAGGGATGTACCCCAACTGGCGCGAGACGATGGAATCGCCCGAGTTCAACTATTGGCTCGCCCAACAGGATGAGCAGACGCAAAAGAGATTCGACAGCGACAGTACGCGCGATTACGCCGTCCTGCTGCGGTCGTTTGAGCTTGCATCCGCCCCCCCTGCTGCGCCAGCCCCTGCTAGCGACGTAACCCGGATCAAGAAAGATCGTGAAGCGCGCCTGAGTCGGTCGGTCGATGTGCCGACGACGAAAAGCGCTCCCAATCCAACCGGCGAGCCTGATCCTGAATCAGACCCGGAAGGCAACTTCAATTGGCGTGTTCGCCAGCGCGACAAAGCGCGCGAGCGCCAGCAAAGATAAAGGAATTTAAATGTCCGTTTACGGCGATATCACCCCGCGCGTAGGCATCTACGCGCATGAGCAGATGCTGTCCCACGCCGAGCCCATCATCGTTTTGCAGAAGATGGGCCTGGTCAAACCAGTCCCCAAGCACAAGGGCGAGAACGTCAAGTTCCGTCGTCCGAACCCCTGGTCCGTTACCACCACGCCATTGACCGAAGGCGTCACGCCTGCGGCCAAGAGCATTGGCTACACCGACGTGTCGGTCGTGTTGGCTGAGTACGGCGATTTCGTCGAACTCACCGACAAGATTCAAGACCTGCACGAGGACCCCGTTCTCAACGATCAAATGATGCTCGCCGGTGAAAACGCCGCCGAGACGCTTGAGATCGTGACCTACAACGTGCTGAAGGGTGGCACGTCGGTCAAGTACGGCGGCGGTACATCGCGCGTCACGGTGGCCAGCAAGATCACGCTCGCCCTGGTGCAAGAGTCGGTGCGCAACCTCATGGGCAACCGTGCCAAGCGCATCACCTCGATCCTGTCGCCATCGACCAACATCGGCACCCGTGCGGTAGAAGCGGCATTCGTCGCCTTCACCCACACCGACGCCGCGTCCGACATCCGTGCGCTGCCAGGCTTCACCAAGGTGGCCGACTACGGCTCGCGTCAAGTGCTGTGCCCGGAAGAACTCGGCACCGTCGAGGACGTGCGCTTTGTGTGCTCGCCGCTGTTCGTCTCGTTCGCAAATGCGGGCGTGGCGATCGGCGCTACCGGTCTGAAGTCCACCGGCGGCGCCAACATCGACGTGTACCCGATGATCGTCGTAGCCAAGGAAGCGTATGGCACCACGCCGCTCAAGGGCATGTCCAGCTCCGAGATCAAGGTTCTGCGTCCGGGTGAAGCCCGCGGCGGCGATCCTCTCGGCCAGCGCGGCTCAGTTGGTTGGAAAGCCTGGTTCCAGGCGGTCCGGCTCAACGAGGCATGGATGCGCCGGATTGAAGTCGGCGTAACGGCTCTGTAAACAAAGCAGTAGACAACGCAGTGAGGCCCGGTGGGGGAAACCCTTCCGGGCCTTTTCTTTTTGGAGATCAGATGGCTACCAAGACCCCGACCGTTTCTGATGTGAGCGTAGTTGCGCTGGCGCGCTCGATGCAGAAATACATCGTCGAGATTCCCGAGTCCGAATTAGAGGGCGCGGTTGATCCCGTTTACATCAGCAACGGCGACTACGGCGCCACGCTCAAGCGCGGCAAGCGCGTGGTGGTGCCCGAGTGCGTCATCAGCGTATTGCGCAACGCCATTCAGGGCGTGATGGACCCCAAGACAAGGATTGTGCGGGAGGTGCCCTCGTATCCGTTCAACGCGGAGAAGTACGACGGCGACATGGAAATCGGCACCGAAGTCGATCGAGACGGCCGGCCGGTGCTCGCGTGAGCGACATCAACGGCGTTCTCGGACCCATATGCGATGACATTACCGGCGTTGCCATTGGCACCGTCAGCGATCCCAAGGTCAGCATTGAGGACGCCCTGGCTGCGCTCGGTGCAG
>NZ_JACDCW010000178.1 GCF_013817345.1 Methylibium sp. | reverse complement strand
AGTAGATCGACCGCCGCAGCCGCACGTTCGTCAAGTCGGCGACGTACTTCAGCGAACCACTCCTCGGCCGCGGCACGAGATAGGTATTGCGGCCGGGGAAGGCTTCCTCGAAGAGCACCTGCACGAGAGGAACGAACTTCTCGTCCGGAGCAAGGTGAACGATCTTCATGCGCCCTGCGCCACGGCATCGACCGAAGCCAGCAGGCTGTCCACCACACGCTGCTCGTCCACCCCGATCCACAGCGGCAGCCGCAGCAGCCGCTCGGAAAGTGCGTCGGTGTGCGTCATCGGCCCGCTGCAGCGGCCGTAGCGCCGGCCCGCCGGCGAGCTGTGCAGCGGCACGTAGTGGAAGACCGGCCCGACGCCGCGTTCGCGCATCGCAGCGATCAGCGCCGTGCGGTGCGTCGGCGACCGGGCGAGGACGTAGTACATGTGCGCGTTGTGGCGGCAGTGCTCGGGCACGACCGGGCGGCGCAGCAGGCCCGCCGCTTCTGCGGGCGCCAAGGCGTGATGATAGAAATCCCAGACGTCCAGCCGCCGCTGCGTGATGCTCTCGGCGTCTTCCAATTGGGCCAACAGGAAGGCCGCGTTCAACTCGCCAGGCAGGAAGGAAGAGCCCATCTCGCACCAGGTGTACTTGTCGACCTCGCCGCGGAAGAACTGACTGCGGTTGGTGCCCTTCTCACGCACGATCTCGGCCCGCTCGATGAGCCCCGGCTGGTTGATCAACAAGGCGCCGCCTTCGCCGCAGATGATGTTCTTGGTCTCGTGGAAGCTGAGGCAGCCGAGGTGGCCTATCGATCCCAGGCAGCGGCCCTTGTAGCGGGCCATCATGCCCTGCGCGGCGTCCTCGATCACCATCAGCCGGTTCTCTTGGGCGATGGACATGATCGTGTCCATCTCGCAGGCGACACCGGCGTAGTGCACCGGCACGATGGCGCGGGTGCGCCGTGTGAGCGCGCCTTCGATCAGCGTCTCGTCGAGATTGAGGGTGTCGGGCCGGATGTCGATGAACACCGGCACCGCGCCGCGCAGCACGAAGGCGTTGGCGGTCGATGCGAAGGTGTACGAGGGCATGAGCACTTCATCGCCCGGTTGCAGGTCGGCCAGGAGCGCGGCGAGCTCCAGGGCTGCGGTGCAGGAGTGGGTGAGCAGCGCCTTGGGCACCGCGAGCAGCGCCTGGAGCCGTTCATGGCAGCGCTGGGTGAATGGCCCGTCGCCGGCCAGCATGCCGTGCGCATGCGCTTCGGCCATGTAGGCGAACTCGCGGCCGGTCAGGTGGGGGCGGTTGAATGGGATCACGGGCCGATCTCCTCGAGGGCGAACGATGGCGGGTTCCGCAGGCCGCTGGTCAGGTGCGCGTTGCGTCGCCCGTCTTCACAACCGGGCGAACTGCGAACTGCGCCCTTCGCTGCGCCGAGCGGATTCGGCCCGGTAGATGCCGCCCGCCTCGCAATCCGACAGGACGACCGCTCCAGCGCCGATCACGCAATCGGCGCCGATCTTCAGCTTGTCCCTCAGCGTCGCATTCGCGCCGATGAAGCAGGCCTGGCCGACATGCACGGAACCGCACACGACGGCCGCCGGCGCAAGGTAGCAGTGGCTTTCGATCACCGTGTGGTGCGAGACGCAGGCGGTCGGGCCGATGAAGACGTTGTCGCCGATCGAGACGAAGGGGCCGATCACGGCGCTCTCGCGAACGAGGCCGTTGTCGCCGAGCCGGGCGTTGTCTGCGATCGAGGCCGTCGGATGCACGTAGCTCGCCAGCCGATAACCCGCTTCCTTGGCAAGCAGGTACTTCTCCCGGCGCAGACGGTTCACGCGCGAATAGCCGATGCCGATGAACATCTCGTGCGTCGCGCAGGGAAACGCCCGCAGCGCCTCCTCCCACGCCACCACCGGCCGGCCGCAGAACGCATCTCCGGTGACGAAGGCGGCATCGACCGCGAACGCCATCACCTCGTACTCGCCGCCGCTGCCGAAGTAGTGCTGCGCCAGTTCCGAATAAGAACCGAGGCCGAAGACGACCAGGCGTTTCTTCATGGCTTTGCATGCCTCAGATAGTCCGCGGCCTGCGGGCCGCAGTTAAACATCAGGTCGAGCACCGAGACCCGCGGAGTGAACGGCCCCCAGAGCTGCGGGTAGTCGGCGTAGCCTTCGTAGTCGAACCACTGCACGCCGATGCCTCGCTCGGCGAAGCGTTGCTCATCGAGATAAGTCCGGGCAGTGGGCCCCGATACATAGAGCGTCGCGTCCGCTTGTTCGCACAGCGCCACGAGGCGCCCGGTCTTGTCGCCTTCGAGCACGTAGTCGCGGGCATCTGTGATGCGGGTCGCGATGCCGAGATAGCCGCAGACAAGATCGATGAGCCGGCGGTTCAACAAGGACAGCAATCGGTGCCCTTGCTCCAGGTACACCGGGCGCAGCAGCTCGGCCACCTCGTCGAAATGGCGAGCCCGCCCGTAGCTCGCCTCCAGGCTCTTCCAATGCCTGGGTGCCCAGGCGCTGCCGTCGATCTCGGCAGCCCGCACCGTCTGCCCCAGCAGCCCCTTGTTCCTCACCGGCACCGTCAACCACTGCGGGCCCTGCGGCGTCTTGATCAGGTTGCGGTTGCGCCAGTCGTGCTTGGTGTACTGCGCTTCGTCATAGACGATGAACTCGTCCACGGCGGCGATCAGGTCGAAGTAGCCGCGCCAGGGCACGTAGTTCGATTGCAGGATCGCGAGCTTCTTCGTCATGGTGTTCGCCGGCCGACGCTCCTGCTGAGATCCCGATACCCGGGAAGGTCAGTATTTCAGGAAACGGCCTGCGATGATGCGGACCCGCCGATTTCGTGACTCCGCCGTGACCGCTTCTGCTTCCCTCCGCCCGGATTCAACCCATCGCGCCGCACGGCTGTCGGCCAGCCGCTTCGAGACGGTACGCGGCCTGCGCCAGCACATGCTGACGTGGGGCGATCCAGGCCTTGTGACGCGCCAGCGTCCCGCGCTCGTCCTGGCGCACGGCTGGATGGACGTGGCCGCGTCGTTCCACTTTCTCGTCGATGCCCTGCAGCACGAGCGCCACGTCATCGCCCTCGATTGGCGCGGCTTCGGCCTGAGCGGCACGCTGCCCGGCTCCGACACCTACTGGTTCCCCGACTACCTTGGCGACCTCGACGCCTTGCTGGATACGGTGCTGCCCGACCAGCCCGTCGATCTGCTCGGCCACAGCATGGGCGCCAACGTCGCGATGCTCTACGCCGGCGTGCGGCCCGAGCGAATCCGCCGGCTGGTCAACCTTGAGGGCTTCGGCCTGCCGGACGGCCCTGCCACGCTGGCGCCGAAGCGCTATGCGGCCTGGCTCGACGAACTCAGGCAGCCGCAACGCCTGCGCGACTACGCCGGCGTGGACGAGGTGGCCGAGCGCCTGCGCCGCAACAACCCGCGCCTCACGGCCGAGCGGGCCGCCTGGCTGGCGCCGCACTGGTCGCGCCGGGACGAGGCGACCGGCCGTTGGGTCATCCAGGGCGACCCCGCGCACAAGCGGGCCAACCCGGTGCTCTACCGCGCCGAGGAGGCGCTGGCTTGCTGGGCGCGCATCACGGCGCCGGTGCTGTGGGTCGAGGGCCGGCAGACCGACGTGGCGAAGTACTGGGGCGATCGCTACCCGCGCAACGAATTCGAGACGCGGCTGAAGGTCGTGCCCAAAGTCGAGCGCGTGATCCTCGAAGACGCCGGCCACATGCTGCACCACGATCAACCCGAGCAACTCGCCGCTCACATCGAGCGTTTTCTCGAAGCGGGCTGATGCCTTGCCGGCGAGGCTGAACGCGGCAGCCGTTGCGAAGCAAGGCACCCGCGAGCCGAAACGTTGCCGTGTGACGTTCTGAGGCGCCGCGCGGCCCTCGTCCGCGAGGGCCCATGAGAAAATCGCCGCTTCGCCCGGCGCGCCCCGACGCAGGCACTCGAACACGAAGGATTGGCCATGGACATCGAACACATCAACGCCCTCGGCACGCAGCTCGACGATCTGCGCCAGCGCACGCAAGCGCTCCGGGGGTATCTTTGACTACGATGAAAAATCGCGCCGCCTGAGCGAGGTCAACGCCGCGCTCGAAGACCCGACGGTCTGGAACGATCCCAAGAACGCCCAGTCGCTGGGCCGCGAGAAGAAGTCGCTGGAGGCGGTGGTCGAGTCGATCG
>NZ_JACDCW010000078.1 GCF_013817345.1 Methylibium sp. | reverse complement strand
GCGCCCACGCTCGTCGTGCCGTCGGCCAGCGGGATGAACCAGAACCAGCCGTGCTCGAACCAGGCGATGCTGATGTTGCCTTCCTTCTTGCCGGGCAGCCGCTCGGCGCCGGTGAAGTGGCCGAACAGCGCGGAGCTGTTGTGCGCCGCGCTCTTTTCCTTGCAGCGCAGCTTGTTGGCCAGGAAGGTGTCGCGGCCCGAGGCATCGACCACGAAGCGGGCACGCCAGCTTCTCGGGGCGCCGTCGTCGAGCGTAGCCCGCACGTCAGCGCCGTCCGCATCGAAGGCGACCTCGCGAACGCGGCAGCCCTCGATCGTGCGGGCGCCTTGCCCGGCAGCGTGGCGGAACAGCAGTTCGTCGAGCTCGGAGCGGCGCACCTGCCACGAGTAGGGCATCGACTTGTCCCAGGCCTCGGAAAACTCCAGGTAGCTGCGGTGCTCGTGCTCCGGCGAGACGAACTCGATGCCCCACTTGGGCATGCCGATCGCCTCGACCTGTTCGCGCACGCCGAGCTTCTCGAACAAGGCGACGTTGGCCGGCAGCAGCGACTCGCCGATGTGAAAGCGCGGGTGTTGCGCCTTTTCGATCAGCACGACATCGCGGCCCTGCTGTGCGAGCAGGGCCGCGATGGTGGAGCCGGCGGGGCCGCCGCCGATCACGAGCACGTCGCAGTGTTCTTGCGTCGACGCGGCGCAGGGGGAAGAGGCGAGCGTGTTGTCGCGGGCGTTCATGCGGGTTTGACGGCGGTGTATTCGGAAAAGATGCCAAGCTCGACGTGGCGCTGCACATCCTGGAACCCCGCGGCGCGCAGCGCGTCGAGCACCGCCTGCGGCGCAATGCAGGCCTCGATCGTGTCCCAGTAGTAGCGCCACAGCTCGGCGCTGCCCTTGCGACGCCCGACCACACTGGCGATCAAGGGCACCACGGCGCGCATGTAGCCCTTGAGCAGCGCGGTGGGCACGGCGCCGTTCGGGCGCGTGATCTCCAGCACCAGCAGCCGCCCGCCCGGGCGCAACACCCGGTTGAACTCCGCGAAGGCCGCCCCTACGTCTGCGATGTGACGCAGCGCGTAGCCCATGCTGAGGAAGTCGCTCGTGTCGTTCTCACGCGGCAGCGCCTCGGCCCGCCCGCGCAGCAGTTCCAGGCCGGGCAGCTTCACTTCGCTCATCATGCCGGGGCTGGGATCGACCCCGACCAACCGGCCGCTGCCTCCGATCAGGCCGAGCGCCTCGCGTGCCACCAGTCCGGTGCCGATGCCGACATCGAGCACTTGCGCGCCGGGTCGCAGCCCCGCACGCTGCAGCGCCTTGCGGCGGTACCACGCTCCGGAGCCGAGCGCGAGAATGCGCTCGATGCGCTCGTAATCCGGCGCGGTGTCGTCGAAGATTCGCTGGAGGAACTGCTGGTGCTCCTGCTCGTCGCCGTAGTAGTCGGTCAGCGGCGCATGTGGTGCGAGCGGGGGTGCAAGCGGGGGCGAAATCGGGTCGGATCGGGCGGGCTCGGAAGCATGGCTGCGGGTCATGCGAGATTATGGCAAGCGCCTCGCGCCCGGCGAGCGCCTGACGAGGCTTCGCGCGTGCAGCGCGCCGCAGCGTGAGAAGGCGCACGCTGTTATTGCCCGTCGCTTTACGGATGTTCACATTGCTTCATACGAGGCTCAGCCCCGTGCGCGTGATCCAGGCCCAGGCCGAACTGCAGCGCAACCTTGCGACCCTGGGCGATGCCGAGCGGCAGCTCTCGCGCGCCGCGATCTGCTCCGCCAGGAGTTCGTGTCGCAAAGCGCGGTCGATACCAATTTGAGCCTGGCCGAGGCCCAGCGCGCCCTTGTGGCGGCCAATCGCGCGGCGATCCGCGCCGCGCAGGTCAAGCTGAGCTGCAGCCGCATCACCGCGCCGAGCGCCGGACGCGCCGGCGCCATCGGGGTGTATGCCGGCAGCTATGTGACGCCCGCATCCTTGCCGCTGGTCACGATCACCCAGCTCGATCCGATCGCGGTCGCCTTCGAAGTGCCGCAACGGCACCTCGGCGACCTGCTGGCCAGCCTGCGCAGCGGCGGCGGCAGCGGCCGCGTCACGGCGCAGTTGCCGCACGGTCCGGGCGGCAGCACAGCGCTCGAAGGCACGCTGCAATTCGTCGACAGCGCCGTTGACGCCGCGTCGGGCTCGGTGCAGGCCAAGGCGCAGTTCGCGAATTCGAAGCAATTGCTCTGGCCGGGCGCTTACGTGAACGTCGAGATGGCGGTGCGCACGCTGCCGGACGCCATCCTCGTTCCCCAGGCCGCGATCATCCAGGGCGCGCGCGACAGGACGGTACGTGGTCGGGCCCGACGGCAAGGCGGCATTGCGCAGCATCGAGCTGGTGGCATCGAGCGGCGAAACGGCGGTCGTCACGGGCGTGCGCGCGGCAGAGCGCATCGTGGTCATGGGCAAGCAGAACCTGCGGCCGGGATCGACAGTGGTGGAGCAGGGCGGCACCGACCAGGCGGTTCCAGTGGCCAGCGCCGCCAGCGCGGTGGCTCGCACCCCGACACCATGAATCTATCGGAGCTGTTCATCCGGCGGCCGGTGATGACCGTGCTGCTCAACCTGGCCATGGTGCTGGCCGGCGTCATTGCGTACACCAAGATTCCGATCGCCGCGCTGCCGAGCTACGACACGCCGGTCATCAGCGTCTCGGCCTCGTTGCCCGGCGCGAGCCCGGAGACGATGGCGACTTCCGTGGCGCTGCCGCTGGAAAAGCAGTTCGCCACCATCCCCGGCCTGGCGCTGATCAGCTCGACCAACACCTTGAGCAGCACCTCGCTGACCCTGGAGTTCGACGAGGATCGCGACATCGACGACGCCGCGGTGGATGTGCAGGCCGCGCTGCTGCGCGCGCAGCGCGCGCTGCCCGATGACATGACCACGGTGCCCTCGTACCGCAAGAGCAATCCGTCCGATTCCTCGGTGCTGCTGCCGCACTCATGGGGGCGCTCCCCATCGCCCTGGGCCTGGGGGCCGGCGCCGAGCTACGGCAGCCACTGGGCCTGGCGGTCGTGGGCGGCCTGATCTTCTCGCAGGCGATCACGCTCTACATCACGCCGGTGATCTATCTTTATCTCGACCGGTACAGCGGCAAGGGGCCGATCACCCGGCCGGTGGCGGCCGAGGCCGCGTGAACGAGAGTCGAGCGAGCCGATCGCCGTCGCGCAATCAGGCTGTAGCGCGAGGCACGACCTGCTCGGGGTGAAGCGAATCGTTGGCCGCGCGTGACTGGGACGCTTCCGACACCGGTTCGAGCGATCTGATGGCCAGCCGGTAGTGATAGCCGCACCACGCGGCGATGCCCAGGAACTTGGGCGCGTCCTCGGCGAAATAGGGCCAGGAGCCCGTGCCGAGGAGGCCCCGATCGTTGATCTGATCGATCAGCAGCGACGACATCAGGCAGGCCATTGCGAACAACAGCAGGCCCCATTTGCCGGCGAGGATCTGGTGCCCGAAGCGCCAGAAGTAGGCGAGCGCGGCGGAGGCCAGCAGCACGACGACGGCGGGCTCGCCGAAGCCTAGGTAGCGCCGGGCCAGGTCGTCATGGACCATGAACAGGTCGTCCAGCAGCAGCACCCCGGTGCACAGCGCAGCGGCCCGCAGATGCCGCGCGCGCTCGGTCGCTCGCTGCTCGCGCCGTGCCAGCACATGGCTGCTGAAAGCACAGACCGCCGCGCACGTGCACCACAACAGGATGCCGAGGTTCGATACGACGCCCCACAGAGGGTGTTGCACCGCGAGATCCGCGGGATCGCGAGTGAAATGCTCGATCGGGATGGCTGCGAACGTGCTCACCACCACCACCGCCAGGAGAACCCCGACGGGCGCGGCGACGAACGCCAGTAGGAAACGACTGTCGCGCTTTGGAAGGGACTGCATGAGCTTGCTCGCCATGGACTGAATCGGACCGATCCAGTGTCACGGTTCTGTCATCGATTCACAATCGCGCCGGCACTCGCAGCGGGGTGATTCGAGGCGTCCCTGCGCGATGCGCCGCACAGACGAAACCGGCGGTCTGTTGTGCAGCGGCTCTCTGCGAACGAGAACCGAAGCGCTCCCGCCGTCACGCAGGCTTTGCAAAGCGGGCCAGCCGCTTCATCGATTCCTTGGTCTTCCATGCAGCGCCATAGAGCCGGGAGTAGGCATCGCGCGGGAAGCCGGCCGCCTGAGCGAACTGCATGATCTCTCGCGAGAAGGGATCGTTTGCGTTGAAGACCCGCCCGAGATAGCCGCTGCGGACCTTGCGGTACGCCGCCAGATCGAACACGCGCTCGTACGCGTGCAGCTTGCCGGCGATTTCCAGCGTGAGCAGCGTGCGTTTGCATTTCGGGCAGGACCCGCAGTTCTTCTCGGTCCACGTTCTGTTGCACACGTCCAGGAAATCGTGGGAGTCGGCCAACTCGGCGACCTTCAGCGTCTTCTCCACTCGCGAGTATTCGCTGCCGACCGAGAAGCATTCGGTGCTTTCAGTGGAGAGCATCGGCAGGGAGATGAGATCGGTCGGCGCAGTGTCGTGGTAGCGCGATACCGCAACGTCGCGAAAACTGTGTGCCGAGGCGTACATGAAACGCCGGATGCCGGCGCCGAACAGCAAGGGAACGGCAGCATTGCGCAGCGTGTGCGTCTGCTGAAAATTCAGGCGGTCGCCATAGAACGTATCGAGATTGCTGTTGATGTCGATCAGCGGTAATCCGAGGCGCTCGGTCAATGGCAACAAGCGCTCGTATCGGCGCCTGAAGGTCGCCTCGCCGCCCGTGTCGTGCGAGCCGACGTTGTTGCAGAGCAGGTGCGTGATCCGGAAGCCCTCGGGTACCTTCGCGTAGTGGTGATCCGCCAGCACGCAGAACGAATCGATGCCGCCGGAAAAGCCCGTCGCCACGCCGCTCGCCCCCGTTCGTTCGGATACGAGTTCGTTGGGACGAATGTCGATCTTCTTCAGGAAGGGCATGACTTCCAGCAGGAGACGCTGGAGGCCCCGAAGGCTGTAGTAAAGCTTTTCGGAAACCGACCCGTCCAGGCTTATCGGCTCGCCGTTGATCATGGCCGGAATCAAGAGCGCGACGAGCTGGCTGTCCGACGAGTCCGCGAGCAGATCCCCGAATCGCTCGGACGTTGAGAACCACAGCGTCTTGGGAACTTGATCCGAGACGATGTCTGTTTCAAGGACGGCCTGGCCGTCGGCAAGGCGAAGCCTGGGTTTTCCGATGCGCATTGCGGTGAGTTTGCCTGCGAGTAGCGCGCGCTGTAACGCATCGCCGCACCTTGTGTGTTTTGGAATACGAAGCGGCTGAGAAATCGAGACGCTCCCGCTCCACCGCGCCGGCGCTTCAGTCCGGCTTGGGCCCCAGACCGAGATAGCGCGCGCGAATTTCGTCGATGCGTTTGCGGTTGGTTCCGAAATCGCGCCCTCCCAACCGGGACGCCGAGCGCAAATGAATCACGCCGTCGACCGGATCGAACCAGAATTCGAGGTCGTCGACGAAACCCAGCCAACGGGTTCGCGCCTCGGCGCGCAGGTAATCGTGCTCGGCCTGCACGATGCGCACGCCTTCGGTCGCTTCGAGAACCGAACGCAACCGCGCGATCGAAGCTTCGGCTTTGCCGCGCAAGGGCAGTGGGTTGATGCGCGCGCTGGCCGGCGGCCTGCTTTCGGCATGCAGTCTTGCCTGACTGCTCACGCTGTTTTCAGTCGGCGAAGGCGGCTTGAACCGGCCGTCGTGCACACCCAGGTCGGTCGGCGGCGTGCCCGAGAACATGCGGAAGCGCCCGGCCCCCAGCAGGGCCAGCACCAGCGCGATCACGAGGATGGCGGCGATCAGCCAGCCGCGCCTCATGACCGCCGAACCCTGCTCGCCCTCAACGCCGCCGCTTTCCCATGCCGCCGAGCAGCGAGCCGAGCACGCCGCGGATGATCTCGCGGCCGACGGTGCTGCCCATGGTGCGCACCGCCGACTTGGCCATCGACTCGGCCAAGCCTTCGCGCTTGCCGCCGCGTGGCCCGGTCGAGCCGAACAGGATGCCGCCCAGTCCGCCGAGCATGCCGCCGTCGCCGTCACCGGTTGAAGCAGCGGTGCCGCCCGGCCCGGCGCCGGCTTGCTGCGCGGCATCGGCGCTGGCGGCGGCGCGTTGCGCGAGCTTCTCGTAGGCTGATTCGCGGTCCTCGGTCTTTTCGTACACGCCGGCGACCAGCGAGCCGGCGATCAGGGCCTTTCGCTGCTCGGGCGAGATCGGGCCGATCTGGCTGCCCGGCGGGATGCAATAGACGCGCTGGGTGATGCCGGGGCGGCCTTTCTCGTCGAGCAGGCTGATCAGTGCCTCGCCGACCGCCAGCTCGGTGATGGCAGCACCGATGTCCAGACCCGGATTGGGCCGCATCGTTTCGGCGGCTGACTTCACCGCCTTCTGGTCGCGAGGCGTGAAGGCGCGCAGCGCGTGCTGCACCCGGTTGCCGAGCTGGCCGAGCACCGTGTCGGGCACGTCGAGCGGGTTCTGCGTCACGAAATAAACGCCCACGCCCTTGGAGCGAACCAGCCGTACGACCAGCTCGATCCGCTCGATCAGCGCCTTGGGCGCATCCTTGAACAGCAGGTGCGCCTCGTCGAAGAAGAACACCAGCTTTGGCTTGTCGAGGTCGCCCACCTCGGGCAGCGTCTCGAACAGCTCGCTGAGCATCCACAGCAAGAAGGTGGCGTACAGGCGCGGCGAGCTCATCAGCTTGTCGGCGGCGAGGATGTTGACGATGCCGTGGCCGCTCACCGTCTGCATGAAGTCGTTGATGTCGAGCATGGGCTCGCCGAAGAACTTGTCGCCGCCCTGTTCTTCGATCTGCATCAAGCCGCGCTGGATGGCGCCCACGCTCGCGGGGCTGATGTTCCCGTACTCGGTCTGGAACTGCTTGGCGTTGTCGCCCACGTACTGCAGCATCCCCCGCAGGTCTTTCAGGTCGAGCAGCAGCATGCCGTTGTCGTCGGCGATCTTGAAGACCAGTGCCATCACGCCTTGCTGCGTGTCGTTCAGCGCGAGCATGCGGCCAAGCAGGAGCGGGCCCATGTCGGAGACGGTGGCGCGCACCGGGTGGCCCTGTTCGCCGAACACATCCCACAAGGTGGCCGGGCAGGCGAAGGGCGCTGGGATCGCCAGGCCGCGCTCCTGCAGCACCTTGGCCATCTTCTCGCCCATGCTGCCCGTCTGCGCGATGCCCGTGAGGTCGCCCTTCACGTCGGCCAGGAAAACCGGCACGCCGATCTTGCTGAAGCCCTCGGCCAGTGCCTGCAGCGTGACCGTCTTGCCGGTGCCGGTGGCCCCGGTGATCAGGCCGTGGCGGTTGGCCAGTGCCGGCAACAGCGCGCAAGCGGTATCGCCATGCTGGGCGATCAGGAGCGGCTCGGTCATGGCGGTGTTCCGGGAGGCTGAGGGGGAGGGCGTCACATAAAATCGCGCCAATCCTAAGCTTTCCGAAAGAAAAAATGGCCGGGCATTCCAAGTGGGCCAACATCCAGCACCGCAAGGGCCGGCAGGACGAGAAGCGGGGCCGCATCTGGACGCGGATCATCCGCGAGATCGTCGTTGCCGCGCGCCAGGGCGGGGGCGATCTGGCCATGAACCCTCGCCTGCGCCTGGCGGTGGACAAGGCCAAGGCCGCCAACATGCCGGCCGACACCATCAAGAAGAACGTCGACAAGGCCACCGGCGCGCTCGAAGGCGTCAACTACGAGGAAGTGCGCTACGAGGGCTACGGCATCGGCGGTGCGGCGGTCATCGTCGACTGCATGACCGACAACCGCGTGCGCACCGTGGCCGAGGTTCGGCACGCCTTCAGCAAGTACGGTGGCAACCTGGGCACCGAGGGTTCGGTCGCCTTCCAGTTCAAGCATTGCGGGCAGTTCGTCTTCGCACCCGGTACCGGAGAAGACAAGGTGATGGAAGCGGCGCTGGAGGCCGGTGCCGACGACGTGATCGCGGACGAAGACGGTGCGATCGAGGTGTTGAGCGATCCGCTGGCCTTCGAGCCCGTCAAGCAGGCGCTGGAGGCGGCCGGCCTGAAGCCCGAGGTGGCTGAAGTAACGATGCGCGCCGAGAACACGATCGAGCTTGCCGGCGACGATGCCGCGCGCATGCAAAAGCTGCTCGACGTGCTCGAGGACCTGGACGACACGCAGGCCGTGTTCCACAACGCCGAATTGGCCGGACAAGGAGCACCGCAATGAAAGTCCTGGTGATCGGTGGCGGTGGCCGTGAACATGCGCTGGCCTGGAAGATTGCGCAGTCGCCCAAGGTGCAGATGGTTTTCGTGGCGCCCGGCAATGGGGGTACCGCGAGCGACCTGCGGCTCAAGAACGTGCCGATCGAAGGCGTTCAGGCGCTGGCCGATTTCGCGCAGGCCGAAAAGGTGTCGCTCACGGTCGTCGGCCCGGAGGCACCGCTGGCTGCCGGCGTGGTGGATGTGTTCCGCGCGCGCGGCCTGCGCATCTTCGGCCCGACCCAGGCCGCCGCGCAGCTCGAAAGCTCGAAGGCCTTCTCGAAGGACTTTATGCAGCGCCACGGCATCCCGACCGCGCTGTACCAGACCTTTGCCGACGCCGCCGCTGCCCACGCGCACGTCGAGAAGACCGGCGTGCCGATCGTCATCAAGGCCGACGGCCTGGCCGCCGGAAAGGGCGTGGTCGTGGCGGCCACCGTGGACGAAGCGCATGCGGCAATCGACTGGATGCTCGGCACCGATGCCGGCGTGCCGCCGCTCGAGGTGCAGCACTCCGCCGGCAGCGACGGCCGCGCAGTGCCGCGCGTCGTGATCGAGGAGTTTCTCGAAGGCGAGGAAGCCAGCTTCATCGTCATCGCCGATGGCCGCAACGTGCTGCCGCTGGCGACCAGCCAGGACCACAAGCGCGCGTTCGACGGCGACACCGGCCCTAACACCGGCGGCATGGGCGCCTATTCGCCTGCGCCGGTGGTCACGCCCAACGTCCATGCGCGAGTGATGCACGAGATCATCCAGCCCACGCTCGACGGCATGGCCAAGGACGGCATTCCCTACACCGGCTTCCTCTACGCCGGCCTGATGATCGACGCTCAGGGCCGGCCCAAGGCGCTGGAGTTCAACTGCCGGATGGGCGACCCGGAAACGCAGCCTATCGTGATGCGGCTCAAGAGCGACCTGCTCGACGTGCTGGTGCATGCGGCCGACGGCACGCTGGGCGGGGTCGAGCTCCAATGGGATCGGCGCATTGCGCTGGGTGTGGTGATGGCGGCGGCCGGCTATCCGCAGGTGCCTCGCAAGGGCGACGCCATCACCGGCCTGCCGCCGGCAGGCCCCGACGCGACGGCCGAGGCGGTGGTCTTTCATGCCGGAACCGTCAAGGAAGGCGGGCGCCTGATGACCAGCGGCGGGCGCGTGTTGTGCGTCACTGCGTTGGGGGAATCGGTCAAGGTCGCGCAACAGCGCGCCTACGAGGCGCTGGCGCCGATCGCCTTCGACGGCATGCAGTTTCGGCATGACATTGGCCACCGTGCAATCAAGGCGCGCTGAGGCTGACCGATCGCGCCTTGCCGGCGCGGGGCCGCGTGGAGCGACGAGCCGGCTTGTGCATCGCCTGTCTGTCGCTGCACCACCGGCACACGTGTGTTCGAAGGCTGCCTGCGATGAACGACGCTGCTGACGTGCGCAGCTACCTGCTAGGACTGCAATCGCGCATCGTCGCCGCCCTGGAGGCCGAGGACGGCGGCCGCTTCCTGAGCGATGCCTGGCAGCGTGAGCGCGGCGGCCCGCTCGAGGGCGATGGCCTTTCGCGGCTGATCGAGGGCGGCGCGCTGCTCGAGCGCGGCGGCTGCAGCTTCAGCCACGTGAAGGGTGCTGCGCTGCCGCCCTCCGCAACGCAGCACCGGCCCGAGTTGGCCGGCGCACCGTTCGAGGCGATGGGCGTCTCGCTGGTGTTCCATCCGCGCAGTCCGTATGTGCCCACGGTGCATATGAACGTGCGCATGCTGGCTGCGCACAAGTCGCTCCCGGACGGGGGCGTCGAGACAGTCAGTTGGTTCGGCGGCGGCATGGACCTCACGCCGTACTACGGCTTCGAGGAAGACGCGACTCACTTCCACACCACGTGCAAGGATGCGCTCGCACCCTTCGGCGCCGACAAGTACCCGCGCTTCAAGCAGTGGTGCGACGAGTACTTCTTTCTAAAGCACCGCAACGAGCCGCGCGGCATCGGCGGCATCTTCTACGACGACTTCGCCGAGGGCGGCTTCGATGCCGGCTTCGCCATGACCCGCGCCATCGGCGATTCGCTGCTCGCCGCCTACCTGCCGATCCTGCGCCGCCGCCGCGACACGCCCTACGGGGAGCGCGAGCGCGAGTTCCAGTGCTATCGCCGCGGCCGTTACGTCGAGTTTAACCTGGTGTGGGACCGCGGCACGCTGTTCGGCCTGCAGTCCGGCGGACGCACCGAGGCGATCCTCATGTCGATGCCGCCGGTGGTGAGCTGGCGCTACGACTGGAAGCCCGAGCCCGGCACGCCCGAGGCACGGTTGTACAGCGACTTTCTCAGGCCCAGAGAGTGGTGTTGATCGCCGGGACCCTCGCCTGCGGCGCGCGTCCCGGCTTGCAAGCCGGGACCGCTCGAGGGGCTCGGCGCATGCGCCTCGAATGCCCCCTCTCGCCCCCAACCCTCTCCCGCAAGCAGGAAAGGGAGCAGGATGCGAATGTGTCCTGCATTCAGGACGAGCGCCAAAGTGAGAGACGGCGCACTCCCTCGCCCCGCGTGCGGGGAGAGGGCTGGGGTGAGGGGTGAGCGCACCCGCCCGCATCGGCCTCTTCGGCGGCAGCTTCGATCCGCCGCATCAGGCACACCTTGCCTTGGCGCGCGTCGCCGTGGAAGAACTTGCACTCGACTCGCTGCACTGGTTGCCCGCCGGCCGGCCGTGGCAGAAGCCGCACGAACTGGCCAGCGGCGAAGACCGCGCCGCGATGGTCGCCGCCGCTATTGAAGAAGAGCCGCGCTTCGTCCTGGATCGTCGCGAGCTCGAGCGCAGCGGGCCGAGCTACACCGTGGACAGCGCCCGCGAACTGCACGCCGAGCATCCGCAGGCCACGCTCTACCTGCTGATCGGACAGGATCAGTACGAAGGCCTGCCGACCTGGCACGCCTGGCGGGAACTGCTTTTGCTGGTGACGCTGGGAGTGGCGGCGCGCGACGGCGCTTCGGTCCGGCCGCCGGCGGCCCTGCAAGGCGTGGCGCATCGGGCCGTGCCGATGAGCATGCGCGCGATGGCGGTGTCGTCGACTTCGATCCGCGCTCACCTGGCCGCCGGCGGCAGTGCGCAGGACCTCGTTCCTGCGGTGGTGCCCGCCGGAGTGGCACGCTATATTGATTCACACCGGCTCTATCGCCGAGCCGGTACCTCTTTCTCAACACCGTGCGCGCCCGATGGCACGCCGCCCAGGAGCTGAATGGACATCCGAAAACTGCAGCGCGCCATCGTCGATGGCCTCGAGGACGTGAAGGCGCACGACATCGTCGTCTTCAACACCGAGCACCTCTCGGCCCTGTTCGAACGCGTGATCATCGCGTCGGGCACCAGCAACCGGCAAACGAAGGCGCTGGCCGCCAGCGTGCGCGACGCGGTGAAGGTCGGTGGCTTTCCCGTACTGCGCACCGAGGGTGAAGAGAACGGCGAATGGATCATCGTCGACTGCGGCGCTGCGGTGGCGCACATCATGCAGCCCGATATCCGCCGCTACTACCACCTCGAAGAACTGTGGGGCGGCAAGTCGGTGAAGATGAAGCTGGGCGAAGCCACCCGGGGCCTCGTCAAGGCGGCCGAGCCCGAGGAGGACGAACCCGCACCACGCTCAGGCAAGCGTGCGGGCAACGGCGAGGCACCCACGGTCAGGACGAGTCAGCGCGGCGCAAGCCGGCCGACTGCGGCGAAGAAGTCCGTGGCGAAGAAGCCAGCGGCCAGGAAGCCCGCGGCAAAGACCGCGGCCAAGACGACAGCGAAACCGGGCGGTCGTACATCGGCGCCGGCCCGGCCGGCGGGCCGCTCTTCAGCCTCTGCGCCGGGTCGAGGCGGTCGTGCGGCGGCCGGGTCCGGCAAGGGCGGCGTGGCGCCAGTAGCGAATGCACCGGCCACGGCCCCGGCCGCGCGCAAGTCCGCAGGTGGCCGACCCGCTGCCAAGGCCGGCGCCAAGAAAACCGTGCGCCGCACATGAAGCTCGCGCTGGTCGCCGTCGGCCAGCGCCTGCCGGTCTGGGCCGAGAGCGCCTGCACCGATTACCTCAAGCGCTTTCCGCCCGACTGGCGCATCGAGCTCAAGGCCGTCAAGGCCGAGCCGCGCACCCTCGGCAAACCGGTGGAGGCGCTCAAGGCGGCCGAAGCCGAGCGCCTCGACGCGGCCTGTGCCAAGGGATCGCGCCGCGTGGTGCTCGACGAGCACGGCGCCCGTCTGAGCACCCATGCGCTGGCCGAGCGGCTGATCGCCTGGCGGCACGATGGGCGCGACGTGGCGCTGCTCATGGGCGGCCCCGATGGCCTGGACGCAGGCCTCAAGAGCAGCGCCGACGAGAGCCTGCGGCTGTCGGACCTGACGCTGCCGCACGCGCTGGCGCGTGTCGTGCTGCTCGAGGCGCTGTACCGGGCCTGGTCGCTCAACGCCGGGCACCCGTATCACCGGGAATGACCGGGTGAACGGCGAACGCCCGCTGCCGTGCGTGCGTGGTTCCTGCTGACTTTCACTGAGCTTTCTGCCTTCCTTCATGCGCTTCCTCTATCTCGCTTCGCAAAGCCCCCGCCGCTGTCAGCTTCTCGAACAGATCGGTGTGCGCCACGAGTTGCTGCTGCCCGATGCGCACGAGGACACCGAGGCGCTGGAGAGGTTGCTGCCCGACGAGGCGCCGGACGACTACGTGCTGCGCGTGACCCTGGCCAAGCTCGCGGCGGCGCGCGCGCGGCTGCTCGCACGCGGCCTGCCCGCCGCACCGATCCTGTGCGCTGACACCACCGTGGCGCTGGGGCCGCGCATCTTCGGCAAGCCCGCCGATGACGAGGACGCGGCGCTGATGCTGCAGGCCCTCTCGGGCCAGACGCATCGCGTGCTGACCGCCGTAGCGCTGGCCGAAGCGCCGCATGCGGCGTTCGCGCCGCAGTGCGTGCTGCAGGTGTCCGCCGTTCGCTTTCGGCAGCTCGGCTCCGACGAGATCGTGCGCTACGTGGCGAGCGGCGAATCGCAGGGCAAGGCGGGAGCGTATGCGATCCAAAGCCAGGCGGCGGCGTGGGTCGAACACATCGAGGGGAGCTACTCCGGGGTCATGGGCCTGCCCTTGTTCGAGACGGCGGAGGTGTTGCGGGGGGTGGGCTGGAGCTTCTGATCGCAGGGCTCTCGCCGCAGGTGTGGCGAAGCGAGCCACCCGGGCAGCCGGAACGTCGGCGGCAGTCCGGCCACTTAACATGGCTCTATGCAAGACATCCTCATCAACTGGTCCCCTCAGGAAACCCGGGTGGCCATCGTCGAGAACGGCGCGGTGCAGGAGTTGCATATCGAGCGCACGCTCGAGCGCGGTTGGGTCGGCAACATCTATTCGGGCCGCGTGGCGCGCGTCCTGCCGGGAATGCAGTCGGCCTTCATCGAGATCGGCCTTGCCCGCGCGGCCTTCCTGCACGTGGCCGACCTGCACCGCGACGAACCCACGGTGCGCGACGCCGCGCCGGCGGTGCCGATCGAGCGCCAGGTGTTCGATGGCCAGACCCTGATGGTCCAGGTGATCAAGGACCCGATCGGCAACAAGGGCGCACGCCTGTCCACGCAAATCAGCATCGCCGGGCGGCTGCTCGTCTTCCTGCCGCAGGACGACCGCATCGGCATCAGCCAGAAGATCGGCTCGCAAGAGCTGCGCGAACGGCTGCGCGCGCGCATGCAGGTGCTGGCGGGCGAGGGCGGCGGCGGTTTCATCCTGCGCACCAATGCCGAGGAAGCGACGGATGTCGAGCTCGAAGACGACATCGACTACCTGCGCAAAACCTGGAACGCAATACGGGAGCGCGCCTTCAAGGCCGCTGCGGGCACGCTGCTGCACGAGGACCTGAGCCTGGTGCAGCGCGTGCTGCGCGACCTGACCAACGAACAGACGCAGGCGGTGCGCATCGACTCACGGCTGCAGTACGACGTGTTGCGCAACTTCGGGGAGCAGTACACGCCGACGTCGGTGAAGAAACTCAAGCTCTACGCCGGCGAGCGGCCCGTCTTCGACCTGTTCGGCATCGACGAGGAGATCGAGCGCGCGCTCGCGCGCCGCGTCGAGCTCAAGAGCGGCGGCTACCTGATCATCGATCAGACCGAAGCGCTGACCACCGTCGACATCAACACCGGCGGTTACGTCGGCGCGCGCAATTTCGACGAGACCGTTTTCAAGACCAACCTCGAGGCCGCGCAGGCGATCGCGCGGCAATTGCGTCTGCGCAACCTCGGCGGCATCATCATCATCGACTTCATCGATATGGTTCGCGAGGAGCACCAGGACGCGGTGCTCGCCGAACTGCGCAAACAGTTGTCCCGGGACCGCACCAAAATCACGGTGAGCGGCTTCACTCAGCTCGGGCTGGTGGAGATGACGCGCAAGCGCACCCGCGAGTCGCTGGCGCACCTGTTGTGCGAACCCTGCCCGACCTGCCAGGGCAAGGGCCAGGTCAAGACGCCGCGCAGCGTGTGCTACGACATCCTGCGCGAGATCCTTCGCGAGGCGCGGCAGTTCAACCCGCGCGAGTTCCGCGTCATCGCTTCGGCGGCGGTGGTGGAGATGCTGCTCGACGAGGAGAGCCCGCATCTGGCCGGGCTCTCGGACTTCATCGGCAAGCCGGTATCGTTGCAGACGGAGCCGGGCTTGCCGCCCGAGCAGTATGACATCGTGCTGCTGTGACCGCAGGCGCGCGGGTGGGGCGAGGTGCCCTACACCGTGACACGACTTCCTGCCGCGGGCGCTCGTCTCGGCGATGGCGGCTGGTATCCTTGCGCCGCTCCGCCCGTCTTTCGTCCCACTGATATTTCCGTCCACGATGCCACGGTCTAGCCTGCGAGGCCACCCGCCCTGCGGCTTGCGCGCGCGGCACGACTTCCCCCTCTGCACCGTTTGCACCGTCCGGACCCGATGAATCGTCGAGCCTTCTCCCCTCCGCTGGCTTCGCCCGTGCGTCGCAGCCTTATCGCACTGCCGCTGGTCGCCGCAATGCCCGCTGCGCTCGCGCAATTTCGGGTCGAGATTTCCGGCGTTGGCGCGACGCAGCTACCGATCGCCGTGATCGCTTTCCGCGCCGAGCAGCAGGCGCCGCAGCCAGTCGGCCGGATCGTGCGCGCCGATCTCGAGCGCAGTGGCGTGTTCCGGCCGCTCGACACCGCCGGCGTCGCACTGGACGAAGCGGCCAAGCCGGAGCTCACGGAGTGGCGCGGCCGCGGCGCCGACGCGTTGGTGGCCGGCTCGGTCAGCCGTCTGGCCGACGGCCGCTTCGATGTGCGCTACCGCCTGTGGGACGTCGTCAAGGGTGTCGATCTCGGCGGACAGAGCTACGTCGTCAGCGCGGCCGACCTTCGCCTGGCCGCGCACCAGATTGCCGACGCGATCTACGAAAAACTCACCGGCGAAAAGGGCGTGTTCTCGACCCGCATTGCCTATGTCACCCGAAGCGGCAACTACACGCTGTGGGTCACCGATGCCGACGGCGAAGCCGGTCAATCGGCACTGGCCAGCCCCGAGCCGATCATCTCGCCGGCCTGGTCGCCCAACGGCAAGGAACTGGCCTACGTGTCCTTCGAGAGCCGCAAGGCGGTGGTCTACGTGCAGGAGGTCGCCTCCGGCAAGCGCCGCACTGTGGCGAGCTTTCGCGGCTCCAACAGTGCGCCGGCCTGGTCGCCCGACGGCAGCCAGCTGGCCATGACGCTCAGCCGCGAAGGCGGCTCGCAGCTCTACGTGATGGGCCGCGATGGCCAGAACGTGCGGCGCCTGACCAACACCAGCGCCATCGACACCGAGGCGGCCTGGTCGGCCGACGGCAAGCAGCTTTATTTTATCAGCGATCGCGGCGGTAGCCCCCAGATCTACCGTCTGCCCGTGGCAGGTGGCAACGCCGAGCGCGTCACCTTCGAAGGCAGCTACAACATCAGCCCGTCGCTCAGCCCGGACGGCAGGCAGATGGCCTACATCTCCCGCAGTGGCGGGTTCAAGGTCCATGTCATGGACCTCGGCGTGGGCGGAGCCAGCCGTGCCGTCACCGACACCAATGACGACGAAAGCCCGAGCTTCGCGCCGAACGGCCGCCTCATCATCTACGCCACCCGCGAGGGCGGACGCGATGTGCTGATGACGACCACCACTGACGGCAGGATCAAGGCCCGTCTCGTCGCAACCCAGGCCGATGTCCGCGAGCCGGTCTGGGGCCCCTACGGCCGCTGAGCCGGCACTCATAAAACTCGATTCTTCTCAGGAGACCATCATCATGAAAGCATCCATTTCCCGCAGCACCTCGGCATTGGCCATGCTGGCCGCGCTGGCGCTCGCCGGCTGTGCATCGAGCGTGAAGCTTGACGAGCCGCCCGTTGAAAGCCGCACTCCCGGCGCCGCCGGCGGCGCGGGTGGCGCAGGCGCCGACGGCAGCGGCGCACCGCAGTCGCAAGTGGCCAACGTCGATCTGTCCAAGCAGCAGGCCGACGCCGCCAACGCGCTGCCGAAGGTCGTTTACTTCGACTTCGACAGCTTCGTCGTCAAGGACGAGTTTCGTCCGGTCGTCGAATCGCATGCCAAGCTGTTGAGCAGCGATCGAGCCAAGCGCGTCGTCGTCGAGGGCCATACCGACGAGCGCGGGGGCCGCGAGTACAACCTGGCGCTGGGTCAAAAGCGCGCCGAAGCCGTCGCCAAGTCGATGACGCTGCTCGGTGCGCAGACCACGCAGATCGAGGCCGTGAGCTACGGCGAGGAGCGTCCGGCGGCGACCGGCAGCGACGAGACGGCCTGGGCCGAGAACCGCCGTGCCGAGTTGCGTGACCGCTGAGATGAAAACCGCCGAGCTCACTTTGATCGCTGCGTCTGTAGAGAACGCTCGGCGCGCTTGTGGCAGCCTGGCGAGCGCCCGAACGGCTTCGGCGACCGCTCGCCTGCAAAAGGGCTGGCGGCTCACGATCGGGGTCGTGGCGTTGCTCGGCGCCGGCGCGGCGCAAGCGGCGCTCTTCAGCGACGACGAGGCTCGCCGCGCGATCCTCGACGTCCGTGAGCGACTCAACCAGAGCGAGCAGGCGGGCCTAGCGCGACAGGAGCAGCTGAACGAGCAGGTCCGGCAGCTGCAGCGGAGCCTGCTCGACCTCAACACCACGATCGAACAGCTGCGTGGCGAGCTGGCCCGGCTGCGCGGCAACGACGAACAGCTGCTGCGCGACGTCGCCGAGCTGCAGCGCCGGCAAAAAGACGTGCAGCAAGGCGTCGACGACCGGCTGCGCCGCATCGAGCCACAGAAGGTGCAGCTCGATGGCCGCGAATTCCTCGCCGAGCCCGACGAGACGCGCCTGTATGGCGAAGCGGTCGGCGTGCTGCGCCAAGGTGATTTCGCCGGTGCGATCGAGGCGTTCAGCGCCTTCCAGCGGCGCTATCCGACCAGCGGCTACGGTCAGACGGCCTTGTACTGGCTGGCCAATGCGCAGTACGGCAAGCGCGACTACAAGGAGGCGATCGACTCGTTCCGCGCGCTGGTGTCGAGTGCGCCGCAGCACCCGCGAGCGCCCGAGGCGCTGTTGTCGATCGCCAACTGCCAGATCGAGCTGAAAGATCCGAAGAGCGCACGCAGCACGCTCAACGAGCTGATGAAGAACTATCCGGCCAGCGAAGCCGCACAGGCCGGACGCGAGCGGCTCGCTTCCTTGAAGTGACGCCTGCGCCGTGAGCGCCGCACTGCCGCTCGAGGCGTTTTCCGACGCGGATCTCGAGCGACGCTTCGGTGGGCTGCGGCGGCTGTACGGAGACGCCGGCTACGAGCGTCTGCGCGCGGCAAAGGTGGCCGTGGTCGGCGTCGGTGGCGTCGGCTCCTGGGCGGCAGAAGCGCTCGCGCGCAGCGGCGTGGCGGGCCTGACGCTGATCGATCTGGACCATGTCGCCGAGTCCAACATCAATCGCCAGGTGCAGGCCCTCGAAACCACGCTCGGCCAGGCGAAGGTCCAGGCGCTGCGAGAACGCATCGCGCTGATACATCCTGGGTGCGTGGTCGACACCGTGGAAGCGTTCGTCGAGCCCGACGTCTGGCCCGGCCTGCTGAGCCAGCCGGTCGATGCGCTCATCGATGCCTGCGACCAGATGCTTGCGAAGACCGTGCTGGCCGATTGGGCTCGATCCCGGCAGGTTGCGTTCGTGAGCGTTGGCGCGGCAGGCGGCAAGCGGCGCGCGCAGGATGTGGAGGTGCAGGACATTGCCGATGTCACCCACGATCCTCTTCTCGCTTCACTGCGCCAGCGCTTGCGCCAACGACACGGCGTGCCGCGCAAGGGTGCCATCGGCCTGCGTTGCGTGTTCTCGCGCGAGCCGGTGCGTCGGCCCGATGGCGCTTGCGATGTCGAAGGCAGCCTCAACTGCAAAGGCTATGGCTCGGCGGTGAGCGTGACGGCCGTGTTCGGCCTGGTCGCTGCGGGCGAAGTCATCGAGCAGCTCTTGTCGGGCCGCGCCGAAGCTTGAGTCCGCTTCGCGAGTCGGGCTAGAATGCGCTGCTTTGCGACGGGTTGTTAGCTCAGTCGGTAGAGCAGCGGACTTTTAATCCGTAGGTCGCGTGTTCGAGTCACGCACAACCCACCAAAAGTGCACGACGCCTTCGCGCGTTGCGGCGCAAAGTCGAACACCGTGGACCGGTTCACGGGCTCTTAGCTCAGTTGGTAGAGCAGCGGACTCTTAATCCGTAGGTCGAGTGTTCGAGTCACTCAGGGCCCACCAGAAAACACGACAGCCAACAGGTTCGCGCCTGCTGGCTGTTTGCGTTTCTGAACAGGCGGTCGCCATGCGAGTCGACGCTTTGCCATCGCGTTTTCATGCGAGTCCCGTGTGGCCGGCGCGCTTCGACAGTAAGCGTGGCCTCAAGGCCCTCTTGCCCGTTCACGACGAGATGCGCACGATCGCCTGATCGAGCGCGCCTGCGATGGTGTGCATCAAGCCGGTAATGCACATCATGGACAAGCAAGTCGTAGGGGC
>NZ_JACDCW010000177.1 GCF_013817345.1 Methylibium sp. | reverse complement strand
ATTTCCATGTGCGCTCGCGCAAGGCCCTGCAGGACGTGCTGACCGCCACCCGGGTCGGCCGGCCGCTCACCGAGTGCGGGCTCGAGCTGCAGCCGAACGCGGAGCGGCACCTGCGCACGCGACTGCGTCTGGCACAGACCTCCCCGGCGGACCTGCTGGCCGAGACGCTGAACGTCGCGGCGCGCTGCGATTTCAGTCTGGACGAGCTGCGCTACCAGTACCCGGACGAGGTGGTGCCCGTCGGCGAGACGCCCGGCTCCTACCTGCGGCGCATTGCCTACGAGGGGGCAGGGCGCCGCTGGCAGCATGGCGTGCCGGCGAAGGTGCAGACGCAGATCGAGCACGAGCTGGAGCTGATCGGCGAGCTGAAGTACGAGCACTACTTCCTGACCGTCGCCGACATCGTGACCTTCGCGCGCTCGCGCCACATCCTGTGTCAGGGCCGCGGCAGCGCCGCCAACAGCGTGGTCTGCTACTGCATCGGCGTGACCGAAGTCGATCCGGCCCGCATGTCGGTGCTGTTCGAGCGCTTCATCTCGCGCGAGCGCAACGAGCCGCCCGACATCGACATCGACTTCGAGCATGAGCGCCGCGAGGAGGTGCTGCAGTACCTGTACACCAAGTACGGCCGCGACCGGGCGGCGATCACCGGCGTCGTCATCAGCTACCGGCCCAAGAGCGCCATCCGCGATGTCGGCAAGGCGCTCGGCTTCCCGCTCGAGACGGTGGACGCCCTTGCCAAGGGTCATCAGTGGTGGGACGGCCGCGAGGTCAAGCGCGAGCGGCTCGAGGAGCTGGGTCTCTCGGTCGATGACCTGCAGGTGCGGCAACTCTTGCAGCTCACCCAGCAGTTGCTGGGCTTCCCGCGTCACCTCAGCCAGCACACCGGCGGTTTCGTGCTCACGAAGGGGCCGCTCTCGCGCATGGTGCCGATCGAGAACGCCTCGATGCCGCAGCGCACTGTCATCGAATGGGACAAGGACGACCTGGACGCACTGGGGCTGCTGAAGGTCGACTGCCTGGCGCTCGGCATGCTGACCGCGATCCGCAAGTCGCTGGAGTTCATCGGCGTGCGCAAGGGCTACCCGTTCGAGATGCAGGACATCCCGCCCGAAGACGCCGAGACCTACGACATGGTCTGCCAGGCCGACACGGTCGGGGTGTTCCAGATCGAGAGCCGGGCGCAGATGAGCATGTTGCCGCGCCTGAAGCCGCGCTGCTTCTACGACCTGGTGGTCGAGGTCGCCATCGTGCGGCCCGGGCCCATCGTCGGCGGCATGGTGCATCCGTATCTGAATCGTCGGCAGGGCAAGGAGCCGGTCACCTACCCGAGCGAGGCCCTGAAGGAAGCACTCGGCCGCACGCTGGGCGTGCCGGTGTTCCAGGAGCAGGTGATGCAGATCTCCATCCTGGCCGCCGGTTTCACGCCGGGCGAGGCCGACGGGCTGCGGCGCGCAATGGCGGCGTGGAAGAGGAAAGGCGGGCTGGAGCGCTACTATTCGAAGATCGTCCACGGCATGACGCAGCGGGGTTACGACGAGACCTTCGCCAAGGCGATCTTCGAGCAGATCAAGGGCTTCTCGGAGTACGGCTTCCCGGAGTCGCATGCGGCCTCGTTCGCGCTGCTCGTCTACGCGAGCTGCTGGATCAAGTGCCACCACCCAGCCGAGTTCCTGGCCGCCATGCTGAACTCGCAGCCGCTGGGTTTCTATTCGCCATCGCAGCTTGTGCAGGACGCCAAGCGCCACGGTGTGCAGGTGCGTGCGGCCGACGTGATGCACAGCGATGTCGATTGCACGCTGGAGGACCTGCCGCATCCGCCGGCTGTTCGCCTCGGGCTGCGGCTCATTGCGGGGCTCAAGGGCGAGTCGGCCGAGCGCATCGTGGCCGCGCGAGGAGAGCGGGTCTTCGACAGCGCGGAGGACCTGGCGCGGCGCGCGGGCCTGGAGCAGCACGAGATGAAGCTGCTTGCTGCAGCGGATGCCTTGATGAGCCTGTCGGGCCACCGACGCCAGCAGGTCTGGGACGCCGCGGCGCTGCGTTCAACGCCGCTGCTGCTGCGCGACGCGCCGGTGGATGAAGACCTCCTCGAACTGCCGCCGGCGCCGGAGGGCGAGGAGATCGTCTTCGACTACGCCGCACTCGGGCTCACGCTGCGTCGGCATCCGCTGGCGCTGTTGCGGCCGAAGCTCAATGAGCGTCGCCTGCTCACGGCCGAACAACTGGATTCGCAACCGAACGGGCGCATGGTCCGCTACTGCGGCATCGTCACGTTGCGGCAGCAGCCCGACACGGCCAACGGGACCATCTTCGTGTCGCTGGAGGACGAGACCGGCGTCGTGCAGGTCATCGTGTGGAAGAGCCTGCGCGAGCAGCAGCGGAAGGTTCTGCTCGGGTCGCGGCTGCTGGCCGTGTACGGGACCTGGCAGCGCGAGGGCGATGTGAAAAACCTGATCGCGCGGCGGCTCGAGGACATGACGCCGCTGCTGGGCCGGTTGGCGGCCTCGACGGCAAGCCGGGACTTCCACTGAAAGGCGACTGCGGGGGCGCGCGGCTACCGTTGCAGCCGCCGATACGCGCTGAAGTGTCTCAATGCTTTCCGCGCGTCGCCCAGCTTTTCTTGCAGCCTGCCAATGTTGAAGTGCGCGTCCGCCAGCGCCGGGTCCAGTTCGAGGCTCTGCTCGTAGCTTGCGATGGCCTCGTCCAAGCGCGCCCCGTCCTCGAGCGCGACTGCCCGATTGAATCGGATCAGCGCCGAGCGTGGGCAGCGAATGATTGCCGCGTCGTAGAGTTCGATCGCCGCGTCACAGCGGTGTGATTCGCACAAGAGCGCGCCGAGGTTGAGATAGGCATCCTCGAAGTCCGGCGCCAGCTCGAGTGCCTGCCGGTACGCCTCTTCCGAGGCCGCCGGATCTTCGACTTCGAGCGCCTCACCGCGCGTGAACAAAGCCTTCGCATCCGGCGCAGAGGCTGCGATCGGATGGTCCAGGAAGGCAACGCTTCCACCGGCCGCCGACACCTCGAAGTCCATCAGCAGCTGCCCCGACGCCGCCGCTAGCGTGCCGTCCCGATCGCGCACCGCGACATCGGCGCCCACGGCAGTGATGCGCAGCCCTGTCAGCGGAAGCTCCGAAGGTAAGTTCGACTTCAGTTTGGTGAGCGAGCGCAGGATCTTCCTTGGCGGTATACCGGACTGCTGCAGGGCATAGGCCGTACGCAGCAGCATCAGGTCCTGGAACGAGAACCGGAATTCGCCGCGCGCCCCGCGGCTCGGCTTGACGAACCCCGCGTCGATGAGTCCCGCCAGTACCGTGCGCGACAGGCCCAGCTTCTGCTGGGCAGCGCGGAGCGTGAAGGTGGACTGCGCCTTGGGGCTCACTTCCTTGCGCGAGCCTTGGTGGTCGCCGCCGGCGCCACCACCGGTTCCTCGGTCTTCGTCGCTCGCTTGACGCCCTTGCGCTCCTTGGCCTCGGTCAGCGCGGCCACGGTCGGTGCAGCCTTTGCGGCGCCCTTGGATGCGGTCGCTCCGGTTGCTGCGGGTGTCGCGGCCTTCTTGCCCAGGCTTGCGCGCAACGCATCCATGAGGTCAATCACCTGACCGGTGCTCGGCTCCTCGTTGTGAGCCGATGCGACGATCTCGCTGCCGGCAATTTTCGCGTCGATGGCCCTGAGGATGCGCTTCTTCTCGGTATCCTCGTACTGCCCCGGTTCGTAGCTGTCTTCAGAGATCTGGTCGATCAGTTGCAAGGCGAGTTGCAGCTCGGCGCCCGAGACCTCCACCTTCTCGATGCCCAAATCCTTCAGCGACCGCACCTCGTCGGCGTACAGAAGCTGCTGCAGCACGAGACCGTCTTCGACCGGTCGCACCTGCACCATGTATTGCTTGGCCTTCCAGGCCCACTTGGCCAGCGCACAGCGGCCCGACTTGCGCATGGCTTCCATCAGCAGCGCATACGGCTTGCCGCCGCGCTTGTCCGGCGCCAGCAGGTAAGCCTTGTCGTAGAAGATCGGATCGACAGCCTTCTCAGGGATGAAGGCGACGATCTCGATCGAGTGGCTGCTGTCTTCTTCCAGGGCCTTGAGCTCGTCGGCCGTGAACAGCACAAACTTGTCCTTCTCGAATTCGTAGCCCTTGACCATCTCGGCGCGCTGCACGACCTTCTGGTCCTTCTCGGAGACGTACTGCTGCTTGAGCCGCGAGCCGTCCGCCGCAAGCATGTTGAACTTGACCGTTCCCGAACTCTCGGTGG
>NZ_JACDCW010000077.1 GCF_013817345.1 Methylibium sp. | reverse complement strand
TGCCTGCATCGAATCGTTCTCCTCTCCATAGAGAGCGAGCGCTGTTTGGCAAAGCCGAGGGCGGGCGGCGGGCGCAGCGCCTGTGCGGCGGCGAGCAGCGCAGGGCTCGTGGCTGCGCGCGCAGCGCGCTTCGTGATCTGACTCGTCGCAGCTGTCTGAGCGCAGTGAGCACAGCGAACGCAGCGAGTTTTGCGACGCAGCCACGAGACCGAGCAGCACAGCGCAGTCGGCCCACAGGGCCGACCGCCGCACCGAAGCGAAGCCCGCCGCCCGCCCGCGGCTTTGCTCCCGCCGAACCACGACAAAGGCCCCCTTGCTCAGGCAATCCACGACCGGCCTCATGCCTTGCCCCTCTGGCTCAACTCAACCACCTGCGCCGCCACCGAACCGATGCTTCCGGCGCCCATCGTGATAACCACATCCCCGTCTTGCGCCGCGTCGAGCACGGCCTCAGCCATGTCGCCGATCTCGTCGACGAACACCGGCTCTGTCTTGCCCGCCACGCGCAACGCCCGCGCCAACGCCCGGCCGTCGGCCGCGACGATCGGCGCTTCGCCGGCGGCATACACCTCGCCGAGGAGCACCGCGTCGGCCGTGCCCATGACCTTGACGAAATCCTCGAAGCAGTCGCGCGTGCGGGTGTAGCGGTGCGGCTGGAAAGCGATGACCAGGCGCCGGCCCGGGAAGGCGCCGCGCGCCGCGGCGATCACCGCCGCCAATTCGACCGGGTGGTGGCCGTAGTCGTCGACGAGCGTGAAGCTGCCGCCGCCGCGGCAGGCCAGCTCGCCGTGCCGCTGGAAGCGACGGCCCACACCCGTGAACCCAGCCAGTCCCGCGACGACGGGCGCGTCGGGCAGCTCCAGTTCGGCTGCCACGGCGATCACCGCCAATGCGTTGAGCACGTTGTGCACGCCGGGCAGGTTGAGCGTGACCGGCAGGTCGGGCATGCGCGTGCCGTTGCGCCGCTGGCAGACGAAGCGCATCTGCCCGCCGGGCAGCGCCTGCACGTCGACGGCGCGGATCTGCGCGTCCTCGCCGAGCCCGTAGCTCACCACCGGGCGCGAGATCGCCGGGATGATGGAGCGCACGGCGGCATCGTCGGTACAGATGATGGCCGCGCCGTAGAAGGGCATGCGGTGCAGGAACTCGACGAAGGCGCCCTTGAGGCGCTCGAAGTCGTGCCCGTAGGTGTCCATGTGGTCGGCGTCGATGTTGGTGACGACGCTGAGCACCGGGTTGAGGTTGAGGAAGGAGGCGTCGGACTCGTCGGCCTCGACCACGATGAAGTCGCCGTCGCCCAGCCGCGAATTGGCGCCCGCGCTGATGAGCCGCCCGCCGATCACGAAGGTGGGGTCGAGCCCGGCCTCGTGCAGCACGCTGGCCACGAGCGAAGTGGTGGTTGTCTTGCCGTGGGTGCCGGCGATGGCGATGCCCTGCTTCAGGCGCATCAGTTCGGCCAGCATCAACGCGCGCGGCACCAGCGGCACGCGCGCGGCAAGGGCCGCCTGCACCTCGGGGTTGTCGGCGCCCACGGCCGTGGAAGTGACCACTGCCTCGGCGCCGGCGATGTGCGCGGCGTCGTGACCGATCGCCACGCGGATACCCAGCGAGGCCAGGCGGCGCGTCACGGCGCCGTCGTGCTGGTCCGAGCCCGAGACGACGTAGCCCAGGTTGTGCAGGATCTCGGCGATGCCGCTCATGCCGGCGCCGCCGACGCCGACGAAGTGGATGTGCTTGACGGCGTGCTTCATGCCTTCACCGCCAGTCTTTCGAGCTCGTCGGCCACCCGCGCCGCCGCACGCGGGCGCGATAGCGAGCGCGCCTTCTCCGCCATCGCCAGCAACTGCCCGCGATCCAGCCCGCGCAGCAGGTCGGCCAGCCCCTGGGGCGACAGCTCCGCCTGCGGCAGATGCACGGCCGCACCGTGCTGCGCCATGTATTGCGCGTTGTCGCGCTGGTGCGAGGTGGTGCTCACGATCAGCGGCACCAGCACGCTGGCCACGCCGGCCGCGCACAGTTCGCTGACCGTCACGGCGCCGGCGCGGCAGACCACCAGGTCGCAATGCGCCAGCCGGCGCGGCATGTCGTCGATGAAGGGAACGACCTCCATGTCCTCGCCGTCCGGAGCGATGCCCGCCGCCACATAAGCGGCCTTGACCGCATCGCGGTTGAGCTGCCCGGTCTGGTGCGCGACCCTCGGCCGCTCGTGCGGGGCCATCAATGCCAGCGCCTGCGGCAGCGTCTCGTTGAGCACGCGAGCGCCCAAACTGCCGCCGACGACCAGCAGGCGCAGCGGGCCTTCGCGGCCGGCGTAGCGCTCGGCCGGCACGGGCAGCGCTTCGATCTCGGCGCGTACCGGGTTGCCGGTGACCACCGCCTGCCGCGTGGTCGCCGCCGCTGCGCCGTCGAAACCGAAGGCGATGCGGTCAGCTACCGGGCCGAGCGCGCGGTTGCTCATGAGCAGGGCCGCGTCGGCATTCACGAGCAGCAGCGGCTTGCCGAGCAGCGAAGCCATCAGCCCGCCGGGGAAGCAGACATAACCGCCCATGCCCAGCACCACCGTGGCTGCACGCCGGCGCAGGATGCGCAGACAGGACGCGAAGGCGCCCAGCAGGCGCACGCCGCCGGTGAGCGTGTGCACGAGGCCCTTGCCGCGCAGGCCGCTGAACGCGACGGTGTCGAGCGCGATGCCGGCCGCCGGCACGAGACGGTTCTCCATGCCGTGGGTGGTGCCCAGCCAGCTGACGGTCCAGCCGCGGTGCTGCATCTCATCGGCCACGGCGAGGCCGGGAATGATGTGGCCGCCGGTACCGGCGGCGATGACGACGAGGTGGCGGGGGTTGGCACTCATGTCCGCCCTCCCCGCATCAACTGCCGGTTCTCGATATCCACACGCAGCACGATCGCCAACGCCACGCAGTTCATCAGAATCGCCGACCCGCCATAGCTCATCAGCGGCAAGGTCAGCCCCTTCGTCGGCAGCACACCCAGGTTCACGCCCATGTTGATGAAGGCCTGCCCGGCCAGCCAGATTCCCAGCCCCTGCGCCAGCAGGCCGGAGAAAACGCGGTCGAGCGCGATCGCCTGCCGGCCGATGTGGAACACGCGCCGGGCCAGCCAGAAAAAGGCCGCAATGACCAGCGCAACGCCGACGAAGCCGAGTTCCTCGCCGATCACCGCGAGCAGGAAGTCGGTGTGCGCCTCTGGCAGGTAGTGCAGCTTCTCGACCGACGAGCCTAGCCCCTGCCCGAAGATTTCGCCGCGCCCGAAGGCGATCAGCGAGTGCGTGAGCTGATAGGAGGTGCCCAGCGTGTACTTCGCGTCCCAGGGGTCGAGGTAGGCGAAGATGCGCTCGCGCCGCCAATCGCTCAGCGTGATCATCAGCACGAAGGCGCCCACCAGCAGCAGGCTGATGAGCAGGAACATGCGGCCGTTGACGCCGCCAAGAAACAGGATGCCCATGGCGATGGTCGCGATGACCATGAAGGCGCCCATGTCGGGCTCGGCCAGCAGCAGTACGCCGACGATCACGACCGACACCGCCATCGGCGTGACGGCGCGCCAGAAGTTTTCCTTGATCTCCATCTTGCGCACCATGTAGCCGGCGGCATACAGAGCCATGGCGAGCTTGGCGAGTTCGGAGGGCTGGAAGGTCATCGCGCCCAGCGAGATCCAGCGCTGCGCGCCGTTGACGCCCCGGCCCACGCCCGGGATCAGCACCACCGCCAGCAGCACGAGCGAGCCGAGGAAGAACAGCGGCGACCACTTCTCCCACACGCTCATGGGGATTTGCACCGCGACGATCACCGCCAGGCCGGCGACGAGGATCGAGATCACGTGGCGCAGCAGGAAGTGCGTGGGCTCGTAGCGCGCGAAGCGCGGGCTGTCGGGCAGCGCGACCGAGGCCGAATAGACCATCACCGTGCCGAGCGCCAGCAACGCGATCACCACCCAGACCAGCGCCTGGTCGAAGCCGAGCAGGCGAGCGGGCTGGCCGGAGGAAACGCTGACCCAGTCACGGATCGGCAGCGACATCGGGGTGCCGGGCTTGCGCAGTTCGGCAAACCGCTCTCCCATTGATTTCGAGCCTGGCTCCGTGCTGCCCGCCACGGCGGCGCGGCGCGACAGCAATGCGCCGACGCGAGCGCGCAGCGCCTCGAGCCCGAAGCGGTGGTCGGCCGTGCCGGCGGAGCGGTTCATGCCGCTTCTCCGCATTCGAGCGCCAGGGCCTGCACCGCCGCCGCGAAGACCTCGGCCCGGTGCCCGTAGTTGCGGAACATGTCCAGGCTGGCGCAGGCCGGGCTCATGAGCACGGCATCACCGGGCCGTGCCTGTGCGAAGCACCAGCGGGTGGCGTCCTCGAGCGTGGCATGGCGCACAAGCGGCACGTTCGTGCCCGAAAGAGCCGCCTCCAGGGCCGGTGCGTCGCGGCCGATCAACGCGACCGCTCGCGCGTGGCGGGCGAGCGGGGCGGTCAGCGGCCCGAAGTCCTGGCCCTTGCCGTCGCCGCCCAGGATCACGGCGAGCTTCGCGGGCGCCTTGTCAGCGCCCAGACCGTCGATGGCCGCGACCGTCGCGCCCACGTTGGTGCCCTTGCTGTCGTCGTAGGCCTCGATCTCGCCCACCGTGGCGAGAAACTCGACGCGGTGCGGCTCGCCGCGGTAGTCGCGCAGGCCGTGCAGCATGGGCGCGAGCGGCCGGCCGATGGCCGTGGCCAGCGCCAGCGCCGCGAGCGCATTGGCGGCGTTGTGGCGCCCGCGGATGCGCAGCGCGTCGGCGGGCATGAGGCGCTGCACGTGCAGCTCGAACGTGTCGTCGCCCTTCTTGCGCTTGAGGGTCTTGTCGGCTTCGAGCGCGCGCACCAGCCAGGCCATGCCGTTCTCGACCACGAGGCCGTAGTCGCCCGGCGCGCGTGGGGCATCGAGGCCGAAGCGCACGACCTTGCGGTGCATGGTCTGGCTGCGTGCGCCGCGTGTCGCGCCCTTGACGACTTGCGGCGGCGGCACCATGGCTTCGACCTGCGGATCGTCGCGGTTGACGACCATCACCGTGGAGGCGCCGCCATAGACGCGCGCCTTGGCTTTCGCGTAGGCCGACATCGAGCCGTGCCAGTCGAGGTGGTCCTGGCTGAGGTTGAGCACGGCGGCAGCGCTGGGTTCGAAGCCCTGCACGGTGTCGAGCTGAAAGCTGGAGAGTTCGAGGATCCAGGCTTCGGGGAGGTGTTCGAAGACGGGGGAGGCGGGTGGCGGGGGTGCAAGCGGAACCGGTCCGGACTCGTCGGCGTCGGTAGAACGCGCTGCGCCTGCACCCTCACCCCAGCCCTCTCCCACTGGCGTAGGAGAGGGAGCAAGAAGCTGCTCGTCGTCCCCAGTGCCTGACCGCTCTTCAACGGCCGCGGAATTCGCAGTACGAGGCGATACCTCTGCGGTGAGCGGTCCGGCCCCCTCTGCCGCCCCGGCGGGAGAGGGCTGGGGTGAGGATGGGCCCTCGCGCTCCAGCGCCGCCGCCAAGGTCGCCAGCATCGTCGGCCCCACATTCCCTGCCACCGCCACCCGCAGCCCGCTGCGCTCGATCAGCTGCCCGCACATCACGGTGGTCGTGGTCTTGCCGTTGGTGCCGGTGATCGCAATCACCTTCGGCGCATAGCCGCGCTCGATCTTCAGCTCGGCCAGCGCCTGCGCGAACAGGTCGAGCTCGCCCTGCACCGGCACACCGAGCTCAGATGCCCTCGCCAGCAGCGGCACCAGCAGCACGTCCACCGGCGACAAGCCGGGACTCTTGAAGACGCGCTGCACGCCATCGAGCCGCGCCACGTCGAAGCCGTGCTCGAATTGCGCGGCCGGGACCGACGCCGCGAGCTCGGCCGCGCGCGGCGGGTGCTCACGTGAGTCCGCCACGCGCACCACCGCGCCCTGGCGCGCGCACCACTGCGCCATCGCCAGCCCCGATTCCCCGAGGCCCAGCACCAGCACGGTCGTGTCCGGCAGTGCGTTCATGGTCAGCGCAGCTTCAGGGTCGAAAGACCCACCAGGCACAGCAGCATGGTGATGATCCAGAAACGCACCACGACCTGCGTTTCCTTCCAGCCGGTCTTCTCGAAGTGGTGATGCAGCGGCGCCATCAACAGGATGCGACGGCCGGTGCCATAGCGGGCCTTGGTGTATTTGAAGTAAGCCACCTGCGCCATCACCGACAGCGCCTCGAGCACGAAGATGCCGCCCATGATTGCCAGCACGATTTCCTGGCGCACGATCACCGCGATCGTGCCGAGCGCGCCGCCCAGTGCGAGCGCGCCCACGTCGCCCATGAACACCTGGGCCGGATAGGCGTTGAACCACAGGAAGGCCAGGCCCGCGCCGGCCATCGCGGCACAGAAGATGAGCAACTCGCCGGCGCCGGGAATGTGCGGCAGCAGCAGGTAGCTGGAGAACACCGCGTTGCCGGTCACGTAGGCGAACACGCCTAGCGCCGAGCCCACCATCACCACCGGCATGATCGCCAGGCCGTCCAGCCCGTCGGTGAGGTTCACCGCGTTGCTGCTGCCCACGATGACGATGTAGGTCAGGATGATGAAACCGAACACGCCCAGCGGATAGCTGATGGTCTTGAAGAACGGCACCATCAGGTCGGCGCGTGCCGGCAGCTCTTGCGTGAAGCCGCTGCCGACCCAGGAGATGAAGAGCTGGATCACGCGCAGGTTGGAGGTCTCGGCCACGCTGAAAGCGAGGTAGAGCGCGGCGATCAGCCCGATCACCGACTGCCACAGGTACTTGTCGCGCGAGCGCATGCCCTCGGGGTTCTTGTCGACGACCTTGCGCCAGTCGTCCACCCAACCGATCGCGCCGAAACCGAAGGTCACGATCATCACGATCCACACGAAACGGTTGCTCCAGTCGAACCAGAGCAGCGTGCTGATCGCGATCGAAAGCAGGATCAGCGCGCCGCCCATCGTCGGTGTGCCGCGCTTGGCGAGGTGCTCCGCAATGCCGTACTCGCGGATCGGCTGGCCGATCTTGAGTTCGGTCAGCCGGCGGATCACGAAGGGGCCGAGCGCCAGCCCGATGAGCAGCGCCGTCATCGCCGCCATCACCGCGCGAAAGGTCAGGTACTGGAACACGCGCAGCACGCCGAGCTGCTCGGGGTAAAGCACTTGAAGCCACTGGCTCAGGCTGACGAGCATCAGGCGGTCCCTCCGTCGGCGGCAGCGGCACGCAGGGCGGCGACCGCCTGTTCCATCTTCATGAAACGCGAGCCCTTGACGACGATCGCGCCGGCCGGCGGCAGCCCGCCGCTGCGGAGCGCAGCGAGCAAAGCCGCCGTGTCGTCGAAGCCGCGCGCGCCGGAGCCGAAGGCGTCGGCGGCAGCGAGGCTGGCGGCACCGGCCGTCCACAGCACATCGATGCCCTGCGCTTGCGCATAGGCACCGACCTCAGCGTGGAACTGCGGCCCGCGCTCGCCCACTTCACCCATGTCGCCGAGCAGCAGCCAGCGCGGCGCCGGCAAGGTGGCCAGCACGTCGATGGCGGCGCGAACCGAATCGGGATTGGCGTTGTAGCTGTCGTCGATCAGCGTGACCTCGCGACCCTGCAGCCTGAGCGTGCCGACCTGCGAGCGCCCCTTGACCGGCACGAAGGCCTCCAGGCCGCGCCCCACGGCTTGCAGCGGGCAGCCCGCCGCGAGCGCGCACGCGGCCGCCGCCAGCGCGTTCTTGACGTTGTGCCGGCCGGCCACATGCAGCCGGATGGCCGTGGCACCGGCGGGGGTGTGCAGCACGGCGGCCCAGTGGTCGCCGCTCCACACCGCCTCGGCCGTCAGATCGGCCTCGCCTTCGAGCGCGAAAGTGAGCGTCGGCCGGCTGCCGGCGAGCTCCTGCCACACCGGCGCATGCGCATCGTCGGCGGGGAACACCGCCGTGCCGGTGGGACCCAGCGCCGAGAGGGCCGCGCCGTTCTCGCGCGCCACCGCCTCCACCGTGGCCATGAACTCCTGGTGCTCGCGCTGCGCGTTGTTGACCAGCGCGATGGTCGGCGCGGTGAAGCCGGCCAGCAAAGCGATCTCACCCGGGTGGTTCATGCCGAGCTCGACCACGCCCGCGCGGTGCCAGGGGCCGCCTTCGCCGCTTTGCTGGCGCAGCCGCAGCAGGGTGAGCGGCACGCCGATGTCGTTGTTGAAGTTGCCTTCGGTCGAGAACGCGCCCTCGCCCAGCCAGGCGCGCAGGATGCTCGCGATCATCTGCGTGACCGTGGTCTTGCCGTTGCTGCCGGCCACGGCGATCAGCGGCAGACTCATGCGAGCACGCCAGTTCGCAGCAAGCAAGCCGAGCGCGGCGCGCGTGTCGGCCACGAGCAGTCCGGGCAGGCCGGCCTCGGCCAGGCGGTGCTCGGCCAGCGCCGCGACCGCGCCCGCGGCGCGCGCCTGCGGCAGGAAGTCGTGCGCGTCGAAGCGCTCGCCGCGCAGCGCCACGAAAAGGTCGCCCGCGCGAAGCGTGCGGGTGTCGCTGTGCACCCGGGCAATCGGGGTGACGGGATCGCCGATCAACTTCGAGCCGGGCAGCAGCGCATGCGCCAAGGCCAGATCCATCATCACGGGGGGCGACATCGGGCTCATGCGCGGCTCCTGCGCAAGAGTGCCAGTTCGGCCTCGGCGACGTCGGAAAACGGCTGCCTCACGCCGCCCGTCTCCTGATAGTCTTCGTGGCCCTTGCCGGCGATGAGCACCAGGTCGCGCGGCGCGGCCCCGGCGATGACCTGCGCAATGGCCGAGCGACGGTCCTCGATCACGCTGGCCGCAGCCGGCCGCTGCAGTCCCGCCGCGATCTGCGCCAGGATGGCCGCGGGCGCCTCGAAGCGCGGGTTGTCGCTGGTGAGCACCACCGCATCGGCCAGCCGCTCTGCAATCGTGCCCATCGGCGCGCGCTTGCTGGCGTCACGGTTGCCGCCGCAGCCGAACACGCACAGCAGGCGACCACCGCGCACCTGCGCGAGCGGGCGCAGCGCGGTCAGCGCTTTCTCCAGCGCGTCGGGCGTGTGGGCGTAATCGACGACCACCTCGGGCAGGCACTCGCTCCCCGCCCCAGGGGCGGTCGCCGCGTCCGGGGCCCGTGCCATCATCACTCGCTGCAGCCGGCCCGGCACAGGCGTGAGTTCCGAAACGACGGACGCCGCCTCGTTCAGCGAAATGCCGAGCGCGCGCAGCCCGCCGATCACCGCCAGCAGGTTGGCGACGTTGTAGTCGCCGATCAGTGTGCTGCGCACGGCCGCTGCCTCGCCGGCCTCGTGCACGGTGAAGGCGAGCCCGTCGCTCGCGTGATCGATGTCGCTCGCGTGCAGCCGCGCGGCGCCGGCGTGGGCGGCGCGGGTGGAGTAAGTCCAGAGTTCGAGCGCCCCGCCCTTCAGCTCGCCGGCCAACGCCGCGCCGTGCTCGTCGTCGACGTTGACCACCGCTGCGGCCAGTCCGGGCCAGGAGAACAAGCGGCGCTTGGCGGCCCAGTAGGCTTCCATGCTCCCGTGGTAATCGAGATGGTCACGCGTGAGGTTGGTGAACAGGGCCACGTCGAGCTTCGCGCCGGCAAGGCGGTGCTCGTCGAGGCCGATCGACGAGGCTTCGATCGCGCAGGCGGCGTAGCCTTCGTCGACCATGCGGCGCAGCGCGGCCTGCAGCACCACGGGATCGGGCGTGGTCAGGCCGGTCGCTTGCAGGCGCGCCGGCGCGGCCGGTCCGGGCGAATCCATGCTGGCCGCGCCGCCATGAGACGGCTCGCCGTGCGCCGTGCTGCCGCCCGGCGGCTGCCCGATGCCCAGCGTGCCCACCACCGCGCAGCGCCGGCCCAGCAGCGACAGGGCCTGCGCGATCCACCATGCCGTGGACGTCTTGCCGTTGGTGCCGGTGACGGCGAGCATCTGCAGCGCGCGGGAGGGCTGAGCGTAGAAGAGGTCGGCGATGGGGCCGGTCGCGGCCTTGAGCGAAGCCAGCGCACCGATGCGCGCATCGTCGAAGCCGTGCGCCTCGACGCCCTCGGCCTCGACCAGGCACAGCGCAGCCCCGGCCGCCAGCGCATCGCCGACGAAGCGGCGGCCGTCGGTCACATGGCCCGGCCAGGCGATGAAAGCGTCGCCATGCCGCACCTCGCGGCTGTCGGTGCGCAGTCTGCCGCGCGTGCCGGCATGCAGCCAGCTCGCGGCGGCCTGCGGGGAGGCGAGTTCGGTAAGCATCTAGAAACTCTCCTCCACCGCCTCGAGCTCCCGCGCCACGATCTGCGGGGTCACTTCGATGTCGGGCGCCACGCCCATGGTGCGCAGGCTTTGCTGCACCACCGCGCTGAACACCGGCGCAGCAACGTCGCCGCCGTAGTGCTTGCCGGCATCGGGCTCGTCGACCATCACCGCGACCACGATGCGCGGCTTGCTCACCGGCGCCAGACCGACGAACCACGAGCGGTACTTGTCGGTCGAGTAACCCTTGCCTTCCTGCTTGTAGGCCGTGCCGGTCTTGCCGCCGACCGAATAGCCGATGGCCTGCGCCTTGGGTGCCGTGCCGCCCTCGCCGGCGGCCATCTGCAGCATGTCGCGCACCGCGCGCGTGGTCTCCGGCGAGAACACTTGCACGCCTTCGGTCGGCCGATCGAGCTTGGTGATCGACACCGGCATCAGCTCGCCGTCGCGCGCGAACACGCTGTAGGCCCGGGCGATCTGAAACAGGCTCGCCGAAAGCCCGTAGCCGTAGCTCATCGTCGCCTGCTCGATCGGCCGCCAGGTCTTGTGGGGCCGCAGGCGGCCGGTCACGGCGCCGGGGAATTCGAGCCGGGGCTTCTGGCCCATGCCGATCGCGGAGAACATCTCCCACATCTCCTGCGCCGGCATCTGCATCGCCATCTTGACGGTGCCGACGTTGCTCGATTTCTGGATCACCTGCTCGACCGTCAGCACACCATACGGTTTGTGATCGCGGATGGTGCGCCCGGTGATCGTCATGCGGCCCGGTGCCGTGTCGATGCGCGTGCCGGGGCGAACACGGCCGGTCTCGATGGCCAACGCGGCGATGAAGGGCTTCATGGTCGAGCCGGGCTCGAAGGTGTCGGTCAGCGCGCGGTTGCGCAGTTGCTCACCGCTCAGCTTGCGGCGGTCGCCGGGGGTGAAGCTCGGGTAGTTGGCCAGCGCCAGCAGCTCGCCGGTCTGCACATCGAGCACCACGACGCTGCCGGCCTTGGCCTTGTGTTCGGCCACCGCGTCGCGGATGCGCTGGTAGGCGAAGAACTGCAGCTTGGTGTCCAGCGAAAGCTGGATGTCGTGGCCGTCGACCGGCGGCACGCTCTCGCCGATGTCTTCGACGATGCGGCCGAGCCGGTCCTTGATGACGCGGCGGGTGCCGTCGCGCCCGGCCAGCGCGTCCTGGAAGGCCAGCTCGATGCCTTCCTGCCCGCGATCCTCGACGTTGGTGAAGCCCACCACGTGCGCGGCCGCCTCGCCCTCCGGATAGCGGCGCTTGTATTCGGTCAGCTGGTGGATCCCCTCGAGCTTCAGCGCCTTGACCTGCTGCGCCACCGCCTCGTCGACCTGGCGGCGCAGATAGACGAAGTTGGGGTTGTCGTCGAGCTTTCGGTTCAACTCCGCCGGCGTCATGGACAGCAGCTTGGCGAGGGCACGGCGGTCGCCCCTCGCGGCGTCGAAATCCTTCGGGATTGCCCAGATGGTCGGTGCCGGCACGCTGGAGGCGAGCAGCAGGCCGCTGCGGTCGATGATGCGGCCGCGGTTGGCCGGCAGCTCCAGCGTGCGCGCGTAGCGGTTCTCGCCCTGCTGCTGATAGAAAGCAGTGTCGATCACCTGCACGTCGAGCGCGCGGCCGAGCAGCACCACGAAGCCGACGCCGATGCCGGCAACCAGCAGCTTGGAGCGCCAGGGCGGCGTCTTCGAGGCGAGCAAGGGGCTGGTCGCGTAGCGCACGCTGCGCACACTCGCTGCGCCGGGCACGGGGCGGCTGCCGCGTCCCGCACCGGGCCGGCCGGCCGGCTTGCGCGAGCCTCGGCCAGTGCCGCGCGGCTGACGCCGTGCGGCCCAACCGGCCAGCTTGTCGCCGAGCCAGCTCACCGTGGCGGCTCCGCGGGCACGGCAGCGGCAGGCGCGGCGCTTGCAGGCCGCGCCGGCATCTCGACGTACTCGGTGACGGCCGGTGTCGCGCTGCGCATCTGCAGCTTCTCGCGCGCCACCTGCTCCACCCGCAGCGGCGTGGCCTGGGCGCGCTGGTCGATCTGCAGACGCTCGTGCTCAGTGTCCAGCCCCCGCGCCAGCATCTGGGCGCGATCGAGTTCGGTGAACAGGCGCCGCGACTCGTAGGACACCCTGACGAGGTACAGGCTGCTGACGACCAGCGCCAGCAGCAGCACGAGGTTCAAGCGCGTCATGAGCGCTTCCCCGCCGCCTTGCCGGCGGTGCGCGCCGCGCGCCTGCGTGGCGCAGCGGTCGCGGCATCCGGCCCCGGTGCCTGCGCCTCGGTGCGCTCGGCGACACGCAGGATCGCCGAGCGGGCGCGCGGGTTGGCGGCCACCTCCGCCGCTCCGGGCTTGATGCGCGCCAGCGCCCGCAGCCGCATCGGCCGCGCCGGGGCGAAGGGCGCGCGTCGATCGACCAGCTCGCGGCTTTCGCGGGCCACGAAGGTCTTGACGATGCGGTCCTCGAGCGAATGAAAGCTGATGACCACCAGCCGCCCGCCCGGCTTCAGGCACTCGAGCGCCGCCTCCAGCGCCTGCTCGAGCTGAGCCAGCTCGGCATTCACGAAGATGCGCAGCGCCTGGAAGGTGCGTGTGGCCGGGTTCTGTCCCGGCTCGCGCGTCTTGACAGCGCGCGCCACCAGCTCGCTGAGATCGTCGGTGGTCCGCACGGCGCGGCCCTCGTCGCGCCGCGCCACGATGGCCTTGGCGATCGGCCCGGCGAAGCGCTCCTCGCCGTAGTCGCGCACCACCTCCGCGATCGCGCGCTCGTCGGCCCGGGCCAGGAAATCGGCCGCGCTCTCGCCGCGCGTGGTATCCATGCGCATGTCCAGCGGGCCGCTGAAGCGAAAGCTGAAACCGCGCTCGGCGGTGTCGATCTGCGGCGAGCTCACACCCAGGTCGAGCAGCAGGCCGTCGATGTGGTCGAAACCGTGCGCTGCCAGCACCGAAGGAAAGTCGGCGAAAGCAGCATGCTCGATCGCGAAACGTGCATCGTCGATGCGCTCCTCGCCTTCACGCGCATGCGCCACCGCGGCCGGGTCGCGGTCGATCGCCAACAGGCGGCCCGCCGGCGAGAGCCCCGCGAGGATGAGCCGCGCATGGCCGCCGCGCCCGTAGGTGCCGTCCACGTAGTGGCCGTCGGGTGATGTCACGAGCGCGTCCACCGCCTCGTGCAGCAGCACCGTGGTGTGCTGCGCCTGCCCTGCCCGCGGATCCATGGCGCGTCAGAAGGAAAAGTCTTGCAGGACATCGGGCAGGCCCTGCTGCATCACCTCGGCCTCATGGGCCGCGTAGCGCTCGGCGTCCCACAGTTCGAAGTGGCTGCCCATGCCGAGCAGCAGCACGTCTTTCGCCAAGCCCGCCGCAGCACGCAGTTCAGGAGAGACGAGCACGCGTGAACTCGCGTCGATCTCAACGTCCATCGCATTGCCGAGAAAGATGCGCTTCCAGCCGACCGCCTGCATGGGCAGGGCCGCGATCTTGTCGCGGAAGATCTCCCAGGACGGGCGCGGGAAGACGAGCAGACACCCCTGCGGGTGCTTGGTGAGCGTGAGCTGCCCCTGCGCCAGGGCGGCCAGCACCTCGCGGTGGCGCGCGGGAACGACGAGGCGCCCTTTTGCGTCGAGCGCCAGCGCCGAAGCCCCCTGAAAAACGAATTGCGCCACGAACTCCCACCAAAGTGCACTTTGTCCCACTTTAGCGGAGCCCACCCGCAGGGTCAACTGCAAATGTAAGGAAATCCCAATGAAATCAACTACTTAGAGGCGACTTGAAAGGTACATTTCCACGGAAATATCGTTTCGAAGTAAGGACTTGCGGAGGCCAATGCAAGTAATGGATGAGTATTCATGCCGTGGAGCGGCCGGCCGCGCCGCCACTTCTTTCAACCGAAAGCATCGGCGGCGCGCGGTATCGGCACCGGCATCCTTGCGCGGCTCAAAGGCTCCCCAGCCGCTGCCACTCTCTGAGCGTGCGCAGCATGTCGCGGTCGTGCTCCAGCCAAGCCTGTTCGCGGTAGCCCTGCACAGCCTTGTCCTCGGCCGAAAGCGCGCCGTCGGCGCTGTAGACGAAGCGCAGGAACAAGGCGCCGGCAGCAGGCTCCTCGAGCGTGATCGTGAGGTGAACCGGCGCCGCGCCCTCGTGCGGCTGCGGCACGAAGACGATGCGCTGCTCGGGCTCGAGCCGCACGCGGTCCTCGAAGCGCAGCGAGCCGAAATGGATGCTGCGCACGCGCTCTTCCTGACTTTCGCCGACACGCGCTTCGCAGCGGTCGGGTCCGAGCTCGAAGCGCTGCGGCGACTCCACGCGCACCAGCAGGCCGCGCCACAACTCCGACCGGCTCATCGGCGCGATGCGCGGATTGCCCGGGTCGTTGACGTGCAACAGGTGTTCGAAACGCATGGCCCTGTCTCCTGATTCACGCGCGTAGCGCTGGCACATCCGGCGCGGGCACCCGCTCGACGCCGCACGGCCCAAAGCATCCTGCCAAACCGGGACCAATGCCGCTTTGTGCCGGCACATTGGCCCTTCACTGCCTTTGAGTGGACCCGACAATCCTGTCGTGGAGTGCCGCTTCGCCTCCTGCCGCTGCGGCTGACGACGAATTTCGATTCAGGCCGCACGGCGTGTACCGCGCAGCGGCCGCCCTGAACATCGCGAGGCCATGGACATGATCGAAGCACCCGTAGAAATCGCTCGCACCGAAGCAGCGCGCAGCGAGAAGAGCACGCCGACGAGCAGCGGTGAATTCCTGAGCTTTCGCCTCGGCGCCGAGGAATACGGCATCGACATCCTCAAGATCCAGGAGATCCGCTCCTACGAGCCGCCCACGCGCATTGCCAATGCGCCGGCCTTCGTCAAGGGCGTGATCAATCTGCGCGGGGTGATCGTGCCGATCGTCGATCTGCGTGTGAAGCTCGGCTGCGAAGCGGTCGACTACAACAGCTTCACCGTCGTGATCGTGCTCAACGTGAAGGGCCGCGTGATCGGCACGGTGGTCGATTCGGTGTCCGATGTGCTCGAACTCGGCCCGGAAGCGATCAAGCCCGCGCCCGAGATGTCGTGCAGCGTCGACAGCGCCTGCATCACCGGCATCGGCAGCGTCGCCGATCGGATGCTGATCCTCCTGGACATCGAAGCTCTGCTCGTCAGTCCCGACATGGGCCTCTTCGACCCGATGTGATCGCTATCTTGGCGGGCCGGGCTCGAGCCGACCGTGGCACGGCACAACATTTCCCGACTCTCCTTCTGCAGCGCCGACGCGCCGGCCACTTCCCTTTCGCTTCGCTCCCCGAGTTACCGCCCGCCATGCTGATCGCTCATTTACCCGCGGACGAACCGCAGCGCCTCGACTGCCTGCGGCAGTTGCAAGTGCTGGACACGCCTGCCGACCCGGTGCTCGACGGTCTGGTGCACTGTGCCAGCGTCGTCACCGGGTGTCCGGTCGCCCTGGTCACCTTGATCGATGCCGATCGACAGTGGTTCAAGGCCCACCATGGTCTCGACATCGACCAGACCCCGCGCGAGATGGCGTTCTGCACCCATGCGCTGTTGCGCGATGGCCTGTTCGAGGTGCCCGACGCGCTCGCCGACCCGCGTTTTGCCGACAACCCACTGGTGCTCGGCGCACCGCACATGCGCTTTTATGCCGGCGTGCCGCTCGAAGTCGACGGCCACCGGCTCGGTACCCTGTGCGTGATGGATCGCGTGCCGCGCCGGCTCACCGACGCCCAGCGCATCTCACTGCAGGGCCTGGCCCGCGCAACTCAGCACTGGTTGCTGAGCCATCGTCAGCAGATCGCGGCGACCGAACAGGTCGCACTGCTTCGCAAGTTCGGGGCGACGCTGCCCGGCTTCGTCTATCAGTTCAGGCTGTTTCCCGACGGCCGGTCCTGCTTTCCCCGCGCCAGTGCGCACGTGCACGAGTTGTTCGAGGTGGCGCCCGAAGACATCCTTCACGACGGCTCGCCGCTGTTCTCACGCGTTCACCGCAAGGATCTCGGCGGCCTGCACGCCTCGATCCAGGCCTCGGCGCGCGAGCTCACGCCTTGGCGACATGAGTTCCGTGTGTTGCTGCCCCGGCAAGGCCTGCGCTGGCACGAGGGCGCCTCGCGGCCCGAGGCGCTGCCCGACGGCAGCATCCTGTGGCACGGTTTCGTCACCGATATCACCGAGCGCAAGCAGCGCGATGCCGCGTACCGCCAGGTGCAGCAACGCTGGCAGCTTGCCGTCGATGCCGCGCGGCTCGGGCTGGTGGAGATCGACCTTGCGCGAGCGCGCGTCACGCTCGATGAGAGCGCGTCGGCGCACCATGGATTGAACCCCCCGTGTGCGAGCCTGGACTTCGAGGCCTGGCTGGCGCTCTTCGAGCCGGTCGAGGGGCGGCGGCTGCGCCACGCGATCTCGACCGCAGGCCTGGACGACGGGCTGATGCTGACGCTGCAGATCGTCGGCGCGGACGGCGCCACACGCTATCTCGAACTCGCGGCCCGGCGGCTCGGAGACGGCGCAGACGGCGCGACCTGCCTGGTCGGCGCCTGCCGCGACGTGAGCGAGCAGGTGCAGCTCGGCCAGCTCAAGCGCGACAAGCTCGCCGCCGAGCAGGCCAGCCAGGCGAAGAGCCTCTTTCTCTCCCGCGTGAGCCATGAATTGCGCACGCCGCTCAACGCCATCCTCGGTTTCACTCAACTGCTGCAGACGGACGCCACGCGGCCCCTCAACGGCCCGCAGAAGCACCGCATCGAGCAGGTGCGCCATGCCGGCGCGCATCTGCTCTCGCTGATCAACGACGTGCTCGACCTGACCCGGCTCGAGCAAGGCGGCCTGACGCTCGCGCTCGGCCCGATGCTGCTCGACGCCGCGCTCGACGACGCCGGCTCGCTGGTCGAAGCCCAGGCGCTGCAGCGCGGCGTGCGCATCGAACGCTCGGGGCCCACCGAAGCGCTGGCCGTGCGGGCCGATGCGCGGGCGCTCGGCCAGGTGCTGGTCAATCTGCTGTCCAACGGCATCAAGTACAACCGCCCCGGCGGGCGGCTGGGCGTTGCGCTGACGGTCCATTCCAGCCGCGTCGAGATTGCGGTGAGCGACGAAGGCGCCGGCCTGAGCGCACTCCAGCAAGCCGAGCTGTTCCAGCCCTTCAACCGACTCGGGGCGGAGAACCGCGGCATCGAGGGCAGCGGCCTCGGCCTGGTGATCGCCAAGGGCGCGGTCGAGGCGATGGGCGGCGAGTTGCGCGTGACGAGCGAGCCGGGCCTCGGCTCGGTGTTCAGCGTGCTGCTGCCGAGCGCCAGCGCGGCCGGGCTGCTGCGCGCCGAGCCGGCCAACACGGCCTTCCATGCGACGAGCATCTCCGCCCTGACCCGCAGCAAGTCGCGCGCCGCGACCATCCTGTACATCGAAGACGAGCCGGTCAATGCGCTGCTGGTCGTCGAGGCACTGCGCGGCATGCCGCAATGGCGCGTGGTGGTGGCGCCCGACGGCGAACAAGGCCTGGCGCTGGCCAGGCGCCTGCGGCCCGACGTGCTGCTGATCGACATCAACATCCCGCGCCTCACCGGGGACCAGGTGGTGCGCGCACTGCGGCGCGAAGCAGTCACCCGCAAGCTGCACTGCATCGCGCTGTCGGCCGATGCGCTGCCGGAGCAGATTGCCGCGGCACGCGCTGCCGGCTTCGACGATTACTGGACCAAGCCACTCGACCTGCAGCAGATGGTGCAACGGCTGCGCCTGCTACTCGCCGAACAGCCGACGCCGCAAGTCGCGGCCTGAAGCAGTGGTTGCCGCGCCGGCGGCCCCGCTGTGGCGTTGGGTGGGGGCGGCAGTGAGCAAGGCGCCCGGCCACGTTCCGGTTCGCGGTTCGCCACGCCGCCGAATTCAGCCGCGCTGGAAAGGCACCGCCAACCGCGGCTTGACCCACAGCCACGAGACAAGACCGATGCTCATGAGGCCGAGCGAGGCGATGGCGAGCAGCAGAGTGGAGTGCATGACCAGCGGCGCCAGCACGCCGGCGACCAGCGCATTGGCGGTGGCCGCCATGAAGGACTGCATCGACGAGGCCATGCCGCGCCGCGACGGCACGAGGTCGAGCACCATCAGCGTGACCACCGGCACCATCAGCGCCCAACCGAACGAGAACAGCGAAATGAGCGGCAGCGCCCACCACGCCTCGGCGGTGAAGAACGCATTGGCAAGCACGTTGACGACCGACACCGTGAGCATGATGCGAAAACCCCGCCGGATCTGCCGCGCCGCCGGCAGCTTGCCGGCCAGCCGGCCGCTCCAGAACGCGCCGCCCATGATGCCGGCGATGGTGAACAGGAAGAACCAGAAGAACTGCTGCGGCGCCAGACCGAGGTGCTCACCCACGAACACCGGCGCCGACAGCACATACAGGAACATGCCGTTGAACGGAATGCCGCTGGCCAGCGCGAGCAGGAAGAAGCGCGAGTTCGAGCCGATCTCCCGGTAGCCGCGCAGCAGGTTGCGCACGTTGAAGGGCTGCACCGCATCCGCATGCAGCGTCTCGGGCAGCAGCTTCCAGTTGGCGAACCACAGAGCCGCGCCCACGGCGGTGAGGAACCAGAAGATCGCATGCCAGTCGGCATGCACGAACAGGAAGCCGCCGATGATGGGCGCGATGGCCGGCGCCGCGCCGAAGAAGAGCGTGACCTGCGACATCACGCGCTGCGCGTCGGCCGGCGGGAACATGTCGCGGATGACCGCGCGCGAAACCACGATGCCCGCCCCGGTCGACAAGCCCTGCAGCAGCCGGAAGAACACCAGTTGGCCGATGGTCTGCGACAGCGCGCAGCCGACCGAGGCCAGGGTGAAGATCGCCACGCCCCACAGCACCACCGGGCGGCGCCCGAAGCTGTCGGACAGCGCACCGTGGAACAGGCTCATCACCGCGAAGCCGATCAGGTAGACCGACAGCGTCTGCTGCATCTGCACCGGCGTGGCGTCGATCGAAGCGGCGATGCCGGCGAAGGCCGGCAGGTAGGTGTCGATCGCGAACGGCCCGAGCATGCCCAGGCAGGCGAGCAGCACGGACAGCGCCCAGAGCGGTGCATGCCAGAGAGTTTGCGCGTTGGGATTCATACGCTGGGGCCTGCGCGGCAAGACGGCAGGCGCCGTTCCCGACTCGGTTCTTGTTCGAATGAAACGTGAAAAGTGTGAAGCGGGCCGATAGGCCGGATTCTGTGCACCGGCATCGCCTTGCGGCGTTGCCGGCGTGACCGCCATTCCTCTGGGCCGCCCCTCACGGGAACGGCTCGATGCCACCTACCCGCCAGCTCCGCGGAGCCACATCAATGCTGGCCTATTTGGTGTTGCTGCGCG
>NZ_JACDCW010000076.1 GCF_013817345.1 Methylibium sp. | reverse complement strand
GAGCGAAGTAAAGGAGGAGGCCGTGCGCAGCACGGCCGGGGGACATGAGCGCAGCGCAGCGCCGCAGCCGGCTTCGCCGTCCCTCCCCGGTCAAGCCCTTACGCAGTCGACGTAGTATTGACGCTCCCCACCGTCCGCGCCGTCGACCTCGACCAGCCCGTGCACGTCGGTGTCGAAGCCGGGAAAGCGCTTGTTGAAGTCGCGGGTGAAGCGCAGGTAGTCGACGATCTTCTTGTTGAAGCGCTCGCCCGGGATGAGCAGCGGAATGCCGGGCGGGTACGGCGTGAGCAGCGACGTCGTGATGCGGCCTTCCAGCGCTTCGATCTCCACGCGTTCGGTCTTGCGATGAGCGATGTGCGAGTACGCCTCGCTCGGCTTCATGGCGGGCTGCAGATCTGAGAGGTACATCTCGGTGGTGAGCCGCGCGATGTCGCCCGCCACATAGGCCTCGTGAATGCTCTGTGAAAGATCGCGCAGGCCCATGCGCTCGTAGCGCGGCTGAAAGCCGCAGAACTCCGGAAGGATGCGCCACAGCGGCGCATTGCGGTCGTAGTCGTCCTTGAACTGCTGCAGTGCGGTCAGCATCGTGTTCCAGCGGCCCTTGGTGATGCCGATGGTGAACATGATGAAGAACGAATACAGGCCGGTCTTCTCGACGATGACGCCATGCTCGGCCAGAAACTTGGTGACGATCGAGGCCGGAATGCCGGTCTTGGCGAATTTGCCGGCCACGTCCAGGCCCGGCGTGACGATGGTCGACTTGATCGGGTCGAGCATGTTGAACCCGGGCGCCAGGTCGCCGAAGCCGTGCCACTTGGCGTCGCCCTTGATCATCCAGTCCTCGGGCTTGCCGATGCCCTCGGCGGCCAGCTTGTCCGGCCCCCAGACCCTGAACCACCAGTCCTTGTTGCCGAACTCCTTTTCCACCTTGCGCATGGCGCGGCGGAAATCGAGCGCCTCGAGAATGCTTTCCTCGACCAACGCGGTACCGCCCGGCGGCTCCATCATCGCCGCGGCGACGTCGCAGCTCGCGATGATCGCGTACTGCGGCGAGGTCGAGGTGTGCATCAGATAGGCCTCGTTGAACAGGTGCCGGTCCAGCCGCGTGTTCTGGGCATCCTGCACGAGCACCTGCGAGGCCTGGCTCAGGCCGGCGAGCAGCTTGTGGGTGGACTGCGTCGCATAGACCACCGCCTCCTTCGGCCGAGGACGTGACTTGCCCATGGCGTGGTAGTTGCCATAGAACTTGTGGAAGGCCGCATGCGGCAACCAGGCTTCATCGAAGTGAAGCGTGTCGATCCAGCCGTCGAGCAGACCCTTGATGGTCTCGGTGTTGTAGACCACGCCGTCGTAGGTGCTCTGCGTGAGCGTCAGGATCCGCGGCTTGACCTTGGACGCGTCCACTCCCTGCAGCAGCGGGTTCTTGGCGATCTTGCGGCGTATGGTTTCGGGCTCGAACTCGCTCTTCGGGATCGGGCCGATGATGCCCAGGTGATTGCGCGTGGGCGTCAGGAAAACCGGCACCGCGCCGGTCATGATGATCGCGTGCAGGATTGACTTGTGGCAGTTGCGGTCGACCACCACCACGTCGTCGGGCGCGACCGTGTGGTGCCAGACCATCTTGTTGCTGGTGGAGGTGCCGTTGGTGACGAAGAAACAGTGATCGGCATTGAAGATGCGCGCCGCGTTGCGCTCGCTCTGCGCCACCGGGCCGGTGTGGTCAAGCAACTGGCCGAGCTCATCGACCGAGTTGCACACGTCGGCGCGCAGCATGTTCTCGCCAAAGAACTGGTGGAACATCTGGCCCACCGGGCTCTTCAGGAACGCCACGCCACCCGAGTGACCGGGGCAGTGCCATGAATACGAGCCGTCCTGCGCATAGTCGACCAGCGCCTTGAAGAACGGCGGCGCGAGGCCGTCGAGGTAGCTCCGGGCTTCGCGGATGATGTGGCGCGCCACGAACTCGGGCGTGTCCTCGAACATGTGGATGAAGCCGTGCAGCTCGCGCAGCACGTCGTTGGGCAGGTGCTGCGAAGTGCGCGTTTCGCCGTAGAGGTAGATCGGAATCTCGGCGTTCTTGCGGCGGATTTCCTGGATGAACTTGCGCAGGTTCAGCACCGCCGGGTCGAGCTCGGGGCCACCCTTGAATTCCTCGTCGTCGATCGAGAGGATGAATGCACTGGCGCGGCTTTGCTGCTGCGCGAACTGGCTCAGATCGCCGTAGCTCGTGGCGCCGAGGATCTCGAAACCTTCCTTGACGATCGCGTCGGCCAGCGCACGGATGCCCAGGCCGGAGGTGTTCTCGGAGCGGTAGTCCTCGTCGATGATGACGATGGGAAAACGAAAATGCTGCATCGATGCGGCTCCGACGGGGGGCAGGATTCGCAGGCGATGCCCGCGCGAAAGAGGGCGCAGTTTAGGGCTTTCGCTGCCCGCTTCGTCACCATGCGGCGCGGTGCCTGCGTCGTACACTGAAATGCAAGCTTCGTGGCTTTGCACGATGAAGGAGCAAGGATGGAGTGGAGTGCTGCGACCCTGTGGTGGATCGCCGCGGGCGTGCTGATCGCCGCCGAGCTGGCCACCGGCACCTTCTATCTTCTGATGCTCGCGCTCGGCGTTACGGCGGCGGCGCTTGCGGCCCACCTCGGGCTCGCGTTCAGTGCGCAACTGGTGGCGGCTGCCCTGGTCGGCGGCGGTGCCATCGTGGCTTGGCATGTGCGGCGCCAGCGGCAGCATGCACTCGCCGGCGCCGCCCCGAACCGCAACTTCAACCTCGACGTCGGCGAGAAGGTCTTTGTGGAGCGCTGGGAGCCCGACGGCACGGCGCGCATCGACTACCGGGGCGCGCAATGGAACGCCCGCTATGCCGGCGAAGGCGAATCGCAGCCTGGCGTGCACGTCATCCGCGGCATCGAATCGAATCGCCTGCTGCTGGGCCGCTGAACACTCAACTCCGAAAAGCCCTCCCTCCATGGAAATCGTCGCCTTCGTCCTCCTGATCGTCGCCTTCATCTTTATCGCGCGCTCGATCAAGATCGTGCCGCAGCAAAACGCGTGGGTCGTCGAGCGGCTCGGCAAGTACCACGCGTCCCTCACGCCCGGCCTGAACTTTCTCGTGCCCTTCGTAGACCGGCTGGCCTACCGCCATTCGCTCAAGGAGGTGCCGCTGGACGTCCCCAGCCAGGTCTGCATCACCAAAGACAACACGCAACTCACGGTCGACGGCATCCTGTATTTCCAGGTCACCGATCCGATGCGGGCGAGCTACGGCTCGTCGAACTACATCGTCGCCATCACCCAGCTCGCGCAGACCACCTTGCGCAGTGTGATCGGCAAGATGGAGCTCGACAAGACCTTCGAAGAACGCACCTCGATCAATGCCGCGGTCGTCGCGGCGCTGGACGAGGCGGCGCTCAACTGGGGCGTGAAGGTGCTGCGCTACGAGATCAAGGACCTCACGCCGCCCGCGGCGATCCTGCTTTCGATGCAGGCGCAGATCACCGCCGAGCGCGAAAAGCGCGCGCTCATCGCCGCCAGCGAAGGCCGCCGTCAGGAGCAGATCAACATCGCCACCGGCGAGCGTGAAGCCTTTATCGCGCGCTCCGAAGGCGAGAAACAGGCCGAGATCAACAACGCCCAGGGCGAAGCGTCGGCGATCACCACCGTGGCGGAAGCGACGGCCGATGCGATCCGGCAGATCGCCGCGGCCATCCGCGAGCCGGGCGGCGAGCAGGCGGTGCAGCTCAAGGTCGCCGAGCGCGCGGTCGATGCCTTCGCGCAGCTCGCCCAGAAGAACAACACCATGATCGTGCCGGCCAACATGAGCGAGGTGTCGGCGCTGATCGGCACGGCGATGACCTTGCTCAAGGGCACGGCCATCGCAAAGTGAGGGCGGCATGGCGCTGAACGTGCTGGGCGAGGAACTGCGCCCCTGCTCCTACGATCCGTTGACCGGTTATTTGCGCAACGGCTGCTGCGATACGGCCGCCGACGACAGCGGCGCGCATGTGATCTGCGCGCGCATGACCGGCGAGTTCCTGGCGTTTTCGCGCTCGCACGGGAACGACCTCGTCACGCCGCGTCCGCAGCTGCGCTTTGCCGGGCTCAGGCCGGGTGACCGCTGGTGCGTGTGCGCGCTGCGCTGGCTCGAAGCCCTGGAAGCCGGCTGTGCGCCCCCGGTGGTTCTCGAAAGCACGCATGAACGGGCGCTGGCCTTCGTGAGCCTCGCAATGCTCAGCGAACACGCGCTGTAGCCGCGTTTCGCGCTACGTCGGCGGCAACCGGGCGCCGCCATTGCGGTCGGGTGAGCTAGCGTCTTCCCGCCGATCGTGAGGCGGCGCGACGTGCATGGCGGCCGGCTTGGTTTCCTGCGCGTCGTCGAGATGCAGGTCGACCGCCAAGGGCTTGAGCACGGACGGCTGAGCCTCCAGCGATGTCGTCGCCAACAAGCGCTCGAACACCGCAAGGGGAGGCGGGTTAACGGCTCCCTCCCCGTCTTCTTCGAGCGGCAGCAGGAGATCGACGCTGCCCCCGTCTTCGCTTTCGGATCGGTCGCGTGCGACGGCATACAGCAGCATCAATTCGCGGTAGGCGGGCAGATCGAAGCTGTCGCTCGAGCCGGTCTGCCCGTCGGCGCGAAGCAGCGTCGTCTGCAACACCTCCATCGCGCTTTGCGGCCGGGCCCACAGATTTTCGAGGCGACCCGTCACCGACGGATAGTCTTCGAGCGAACGGCCGTCCTGCAGGTCCATCTCCCAGGCGGGCGCCATCGCAGCGAAGCGGCTGTTGAAGCGGCCGCGCAGCCGCTCGTATTCCTGGCGCTCGCCGCGGCGCTTGTAGATTTCCAACAGCTTCAGGTAGGGCAGCGGGCTGTTGCCAGCCGTGCTGCGCAAATGACCCATGAGCAGATCGATGGCGGCTTCGTCCTGGCCGAGCACGACGAAGAATTCGGCTTGCTGCTCCAGATCGATCAACTCCTCCACCGAAACCTCGCGCTTGTGCTCGGCCAATTGCGCCGCAGCGACGAGCGGTGCCGGTTGGGACCCGGACCAGGGCAGCGTCGGCGGCTGCACAGCTCGCGCAGGATTCGTTGCACCGGGCGGCGGCGGCTTGACGGCGGCCGGCTCCGTGGTGACGATTGGCATGGCCTCGTCCGGCGCCAGGTCGTCGGCCCCGGCCTCTTGCAGCAGCCAGGCATTTGCCTCGCGTTCCTGATTGCGTTGGTGCCATAGCCAGACCAGCCCTGCGATGAGCAGCGTGATCAGGCCGAGCAGCGCCGGCACCGTGTTGCTGCTTGCTGCTGGTGAACGCTCGCCATGCAACTGCGCGCGCAGGGCCGCCAGCGCCTGTTCCGCACTCGCGGCCTGGCTGCGCAGCGCCGCATTGGCCGCTTCCAGTTGAGCCGCACGCGCCACGGCCACAGCCTGGGCCGCGCTGGCAGCGCTCGCCGCAGCTTCAGCCGCCGAGGCGCGCTGCTCGGCCGCTTCGGTACCGGCCAGCAAGGCCAGCCGCACTTCGTCTTCGGGCGGGCTCAAGCGCAGGCGTGGACCGGCGTTTTTCGGGGACGGCGAAGGCGCACGGGCCGCCGGCGGCGGGGTCGCGGCAGCGCGGGCATTGGATTCGCGGCGCGGCGGTGCGACCCGCGGGCGGGGTTGCGCCAGGGCGTCGATGCCGGCGACGCTGGGCGCGGCGGCGGTCGACACAATCGCGCTTGCGGTTGCTGGCGATGCGGGATTGGCCTCAACGCCGGTGGATGAAGGCGGCGGTGCGCGGGCCAGCAACAACGGCGGATCGGCAAACAAGGTGAAGCGGCGCGAAACCCGACCCGCACAACCCACGGTGATCTCGACGGTGACGACCGGCTCATCGACGCGGTTCACCGTGCTCAGCCGCAGCACGCGCCGCTCGGCATCCGGAGCGGCCGGGTCGAGTCGAAGTGAAACGGCGCCGGCCGATTGCGGCGTGTCTGCAAATGAGACTTCGCCAGTCAGGCAGTTCGAAGGCAAGACCTCGCCGGGCTCCACGCGCAGCGGTATCGCAAGATCGAGCGGCTGCCCCAGTGTGGCTGTGTCGGGGAGGCGTCCGAACCCGATCGCGCCGACGCCTTGTGCGGCCGCCAACAGAGCCAGCGCCAATGCCGCGATTCGCACGTCCCGATTCATGCTTATTGTGTTCTCACCCTCGATTCACTCTAGCATGAAGCCCCCGCGTCGCAGCCCCTGAAGGCGCGTGCGCGGGCCCCTGCCGGCCTCGCCTCATCGCCGCTTTCGCTCGACGGTGCATGACAGAATCATCTCCCGCACGGCGGCGATCGACGCCCGGAAAAGCGAGCCAATGACCGCCCAACTGCTGACGCAGCGACACGACGCGACGCTGATCCTGACCATCAGCGACCCGCAGGCGCGCAACGCGCTTTCGCCGCAGGTTTCGGCGGCCGCCGTGGAAGCCCTCAGCGTGGCCGAAGCGGATGCGTCGGTGCGCGCGGTGGTGTTGGCCGGCGATGGCGCGCACTTCTGCGCCGGCGGCAACCTGCGCCGGCTCGCCGTCAACCGCGCCACCGGCAGTGAAGCGCAGGAGCAGCACCTTCGGTTGTTCCACCAGTTCATCGAAGCTTTGCGCACGCATCCCAAGCCGGTGATTGCGGCGGTCGAAGGAGCGGCCGCTGGCGGTGGCTTCTCGCTCGCGCTGGCCTGCGACCTGATGGTCGCCGCAGAGGACGCGCGATTCTCCATGGCCTATGCGCGGGTCGGTCTATCGCCCGACGGTGGCGGCAGTTGGCACCTCGCGTGCTTTCTGCCGCGAGCGCTTGCGCTCGAATTGCTGTGGCTGGGCGAGGCGGCCACAGCGCGCCAGTTGCAGACCTGGGGCCTTGTCAATCGCGTGACAGACAGCGGTGAAGCCCTGTCGCAAGCTCTGCGCATGGCCGAAGAGCTCGCGGCCTTCGCGCCCAACGCACTGGCCAGTGCAAAGGAGCTCGTGAACCAGGCGCGCGTGCGCGCACTCGGTGAGCACCTTGCAGCGGAAAGCACTCACTTTGTCGACAACCTGTTCCATGCCAACGGCGCCGAAGGGCTGCAGGCCTTCTTCGAGAAGCGCGCGCCTCGCTTTTCCTGACAGGCGGGCTTCATGAGCGCGTTTGCGCCGCGTCGGCGTCTGTACCTTATGCGGCATGGTTCGGTCGACTATTTCAGCTCCGACGGCACGCCGGTGCCTCCCGACACCGTCGCGCTCAACGCCGAGGGCGAACGGCAGGCCGACGCAGCCGGCGCGCTTTTCAGGCACTGCGGCGTGCGCTTCGATCGCGCACTGGTGAGCGGCTTGCCGCGCACAGTGCAGACCGCCGAGCGCGTGCTCGCAACGGCCGGACAGGAGCTCTCGCTCGAGCATGAACCCGCGCTGCGGGAGATTCGCGGTGGGCGCCTGGCCGACATACCGCCCGATCAGCTCGAGCAGGCGTTTCTCGGCGCCTTCCGCGCGGGCGCCGATGTGGAGAGCCAACGCTTCCTGGGCGGCGAATCGATCGGCGAACTGCTGGACCGTGCACTGCCGGCGTTCGACGCGCTGTGCGCGCGGGGCGACTGGCAGTCAATGCTGCTGGTGCTGCACGGCGGCGTGAACCGCGCGTTGATCTCCGCTGCCCTGGCCGGGCAGCGGGCGTTCTTCGGCCGGCTCGAGCAGCAGCCGGCCTGCATCAACGTGCTCGACATTGCCAGCAACGGCGAGACGGTGGTGCGCAGCATCAACCTGGCGCCGACGCAATGGCTGCACGAGCGCGAGCGCTACACCACGATGGAAACGTTGCTGGCGCAGTACCGCGGCGGTCGTTGAGTCAGTTGCGGTAGCCCGGATCGATGCGGTCCAGCCGGCGCAGCAGCGCCTGACAATAGGCCGTCCACGGCAAGCGATGCTGTCACGTCAGGGACAAAACATGACTACCCCGGTTCTTACAATCGTCGAGCGACATCACATCGACTCGGGCCCATGGTTCAGCAGACTCTCGCAGACGCTGCGCAACGCGATCCTCGCTCGGGCCCATGTGCGGCGCCTGTCGGACGGTGCGATGCTCACGAGCCGCGGCGCGCCAGCCGACGAATGGTGCGGCGTCGCCAAGGGGGCGATCCGCGTGGGTTCGGTGTCGCTGTCGGGCAAGCAGGTCACGCTCACTTACGTGGAGCCCGGTGCGTGGGTCGGCGACATCTCGCTGTTCGACGGCCTGCCGCACACGCACGACGCCCACTCCCATGGCGACACCACGCTGCTGGTCGTGCGCAAGAACGACTTCAAGGATCTGCTGGCTCAGCACGTCGAACTCTACGAGGCGCTGCTCCGGCTGCAATGCCGTCGCCTGCGCCTGATGTTCGACGTGGTGGAAGACCTCAACACCCGCCCGCTCGCCGCGCGCCTGGCCAAGCAGATCCTGCTGCTCGCGCGCAGCTACGGCATCAACCAGGGCGAGGAAATCCGCATTGGCCTGCAGCTTGCGCAAGAAGACCTGGCGCAACTGCTCGGCGCCTCGCGCCAGCGCGTGAACCAAGAGCTCAAGAGCTTCGAGCGCGACGGCGCGGTGAGGGTCGAGCCCACCCGCCTGGTGGTGCTATCGCGCGAGAAGCTGCTCGCGTTTGCCGAACGCTGAAGACAGTGCGCTGACCGAAGGCGCCCTGCCGCTCACCATGGACGACCACACCGGCACCAAGCCCGTCAGCGCTCAGCACGGTTTCGAAATCGCTGCGCTTCAGCGCCACCTCGCGCAGCATCTCGAGGACTTCGCCGGACCGCTGACGGTGGAGCAGTTCAAGGGTGGGCAGTCGAACCCAACGTACAAGCTGATGACGCCTTCGCGCAGTTATGTGATGCGCAGCAAGCCCGGTCCGGTCGCCAAGCTGTTGCCCTCGGCGCACGCCGTCGAACGCGAGTTCGCCGTGATGCGCGCGCTGGCCGGCAGCGACGTGCCGGTGGCCCGGATGCATCTTCTGTGCGAAGACGAATCCGTGATCGGCCGGGCCTTCTACATCATGGAGTTCGTGCAGGGTCGCGTGCTGTGGAACCAAGCCTTGCCCGACATCCGCACGGCCGAACGTGGCGCGGTGTACGACGAGATGAACCGCGTGATGGCCGCGCTCCACAAAGTCGATGTCGAGGCTTGCGGGCTGCTCGGCTTCGGCAAGCCGGGCAACTATTTCGAGCGCCAGATCGGGCGCTGGACCCGGCAGTACCAGGCCTCGATCACCGAGCCGATCGAAGCGATGGACCGGCTGATCGAGTGGCTGCCGCAGCACATTCCACAGAGCGCGCGCGATGCTTCGCAAGCCAGCATCGTTCATGGCGACTACCGGCTCGACAACCTCATCTTTCACCCGACCGAGCCGCGCATCCTGGCGGTGCTGGACTGGGAGCTCTCCACAGTCGGCCATCCGCTCGCCGACTTCAGCTATCACTGCATGAGCTGGCATATCCCGCCCGGCACCTTCCGCGGCATCGGCGGTCTGGATCTGGCGGCGCTCGGCATTCCGGGCGAGCGGGAGTATGTGAAGCGCTATTGCGAGCGCACCGGTCGCGATGGAGTGGGCCAGGACGCCGACGCGGTGATGGCCGACTGGGGCTTCTACATGGCCTACAACCTGTTCCGCATGGCCGGCATCCTGCAAGGCATCGCCAAGCGGGTCGTCGATGGCACGGCGGCCAGCGAGCAGGCCAGACAGGCAGGCGCCGGCGCCCGGCCGCTCGCCGAAATAGGTTGGGCGTTCGCGCAGCGTATTCACTGAGTCGGCCGAGACACCGAACCGCCTTTCAGGAGACAAGATGGACTTCGACTATTCGCCGCGCGCCAAGGAGCTGCAGGCACGGCTCGCTGCTTTCATGGACCGCCACATCTATCCGGCAGAGGCCGGCTACTGGGCCGAGATCCAGGCCAACACCTCGGCCGGCAAGCGTTGGACGCCGCTGCGACTGATCGAGGACCTCAAGCTCGAGGCGCAGACCGAGGGTCTGTGGAACCTGTTCCTTCCGCAGAGCGCCGGCGCGTCGACGCAAAGCGCGGGCGACTTGGGCGCGGGCCTGAGCAACCAGGAGTACGCCCCGCTGGCGGAGACGATGGGCCGCGTGCCCTGGGCCAGCGAAGTCTTCAACTGCTCGGCTCCCGACACCGGCAACATGGAAACCCTCGTGCGCTACGGCAGCGCCGAACACAAGAAGCGCTGGCTGGAGCCGCTCTTGCGCGGCGAGATTCGCAGCGCCTTCGCCATGACCGAGCCCGACGTGGCTTCTTCGGACGCAATCAACATTGCTGCCCGCATCGAGCGCCAGGGCGACGACTACGTGATCAACGGCCGCAAGTGGTGGATCTCCGGCGCGGGCGATCCGCGCTGCGCGATCTACATCTTCATGGGCAAGACCGATCCCGAGGCGCCGCGCCACAGCCAGCAGTCGATCATCCTGGTGCCGAGCGACACAAAAGGCATCACCGTCGTGCGGCCGCTGTCGGTGTTCGGCTACGACGACGCACCCCACGGGCACTGCGAGATCACTTTCGAGAACGTGCGCGTGCCGGCCGCCAACATGCTGCTCGGCGAGGGCCGAGGTTTCGAGATCGCGCAGGGACGACTGGGCCCCGGCCGCATTCACCATTGCATGCGCCTGATCGGCCTGGCCGAACGCGCGCTCGAGCTGATGTGCAAGCGTGCGTTGTCGCGCGTGGCCTTCGGCCGCCCGGTCGCCGACCAGGGGGTCACACGCGAGCGCATCGCCGAGGCGCGCTGCCGTATCGACATGGCGCGCCTGCTCACGCTCAAGGCCGCCTGGATGATGGACGTGGCCGGCAACAAGGCCGCCAAGGCGGAGATTGCGATGATCAAGGTGGTGGCGCCGAGCATGGCCTGCCAGGTCATCGACTGGGCCATTCAGGCGCATGGCGGCGGGGGCGTGTGCGATGACTTTCCGCTCGCGTACTTTTATGCGGGTGCGCGCACGCTGCGTTTCGCGGACGGGCCCGACGAGGTCCATCGCAACGCCATCGCCAAGCTCGAGTTGGGCCGCTACGCCGCAGCCTGATCCCTCGCAGTTCGAGCGGACAACGATGAAGCGCGGCTGCGATGCCGCTCCAGGGGCTTACTCGGGAAAGTCCGAGGGCAGATGGCTCTGCCAGGCGGTGGAACTGTTCGTCGGCCAGGCTTGCTGCTGACCGCTCACGGCTTGCGTCGCCGCCAACGCGCTTTTTGCAGCCGCCTCGTAAAGGGACAGCGCGCCGTCGAGCATTTGAGCCGTCGGCTCCAGCGCTTCGAAGCGCAGGTAGAGCCGGCCACGCAGGGTCATGAGCACCATCGGCTCGTCGTTGGCGAGCCAGCCGCGGCTCGCCTCGTCGAGCTTGGCGATCAGCGCCGGGTCGAGCCACGCGTTCAGCGGCCCAGGCGCATTGGCCACCGCGGAAAAACGCGAGCGCAGCGGTTTCATCGCCGCGACCTGCACTTTCGGGAACATAGCCAGCCAGCGCATTTCCTCGGGCATGCCGGAGTCGATCTGCGTTTGCATGTCTTGCGTGAAGAGGGCGTAGGCGGCCTGCTCGAGTTCTTCGGCGAGCGCTCGCGAGGTGATCAACATCTGCATGCTTGCAGGCAAGCGCAGATCCATGCGCATGCGCAATTCGCGGTCAAGCAGATAAGTGCGCTGCGGCACGCCCCATTCCATGCGCCATGTGTTGCCGTTCAAGGGGCCTTCGACCACCACGCCCTCGTCCTGGCGAACGCGCTTGGCGCTCAGGCCGCGTTGCAGCGCCCAGGCCTGCACGGCCCTTCCGTCGGGTTTGCCGCGGGTGCCGCCGATCCAGCGTTTGATCGAGTCGAGCATGGCTCAGAGCGTTGGAATAGAGTGTCCGCAGCAGGCGGTCCTGACACGCCGTCGAATACTTCTCACAAAGGCTTACGCAATGATCGAAGTGTATTCCTGGGCTACGCCCAACGGCCACAAGGTCCACATCATGCTGGAGGAGTGCGGCCTCCCATACCGAGTAAAGGCGGTGAATATCGGCGCTGGCGATCAGTTCAAGCCGGAGTTCCTGGCCGTCAGCCCCAACAACAAGATTCCCGCCATCGTCGACTCCGAGGGCCCTGACGGGGAGCGCATCTCCCTGTTCGAGTCGGGCGCCATCCTGGTCTACCTTGCTGCCAAGACGGGCCGCTTCATGCCGACCGATCTGCGCGCCAAATACGAAGTGCTGCAGTGGCTGATGTTCCAGATGGGCGGCGTGGGCCCGATGCTCGGGCAGACGCACCACTTCCGCGTCTATGCGCCGGAAAAGATCGACTATGCGATCGAGCGCTATACCAACGAAGCCAAGCGCCTGTATGGCGTCATGAACAAGCGACTGGCGAAATCGAAGTACATCGCCGGGGCCGAGTACAGCATCGCCGACATCTCCATCTTCCCGTGGCTGCGTTCCTGGAAGAACCAGGGCATCGAGTGGAACGACTATCCGCACCTGAAGGGTTGGTTCGACGAGATTGCCGGTCGGCCTGGCGTGCAGCGCGGGGTGGAAGTGCTGGCCCAGGAACGCAAGCCGCTGGTCGACGATGAAGCACGCAAGATGCTGTTCGGCACGGAGCAGTACAAAGCCCGTTGAAGACACGGGAGTCGGCACGTGGATTGCTGCTGGGCCTGGGCTTCCCGAGCCCTCTATGCCTTCCCTTCGACTCACCTCCGTCTTTGCCTTGCTAGGCGCTTGCTGTGCGGCGTGCACACCATTGCGCTTGGCGCCCCACTCTCTGGCCGGTGAGCCGCAAGGTGCCACTTTCTTTGCCGAGCCCTCGCCGAAATTACCGATCTGGCCCGAACCCCCTGCGCTGTTGCCGAAGCAGCCGCCGGCTCTTACCGGCGGCGCCCGCTGCGGCGGCGAGCCGGGCGAGCAGGCACGGGCGCAATGCCTACGGGGCGATGGCATGGACAGCGGCTGGGGCGGCTGAGCAAGGCGTCCACCGCCAGCAACTAACGCCGACGGCTCGCTGGCTGACCGTTCGAGCGTCCGCTGCCTCGCCGAGGCGCGTTCCACACCGGGAACTTACGAGTATCGACCCACGCCGGCGTGCAAATCGGCGAGGCCAGCCATTGAGCGCGGTGGAGCGTCGATGACGACGACCGTTCCCGTTGCGCCCGCCAAGGCGAGCCGCCGCGAATGGGTCGGCCTGGCGGTCATCGCCCTGCCCTGCCTGCTCTATTCGATGGACCTGACGGTGCTCAACTTGGCCGTGCCGGCACTCAGCGCCGCCCTGCAACCGAGCGCGGCCCAGTTGCTGTGGATCGTCGACATCTACGGCTTCATGGTCGCCGGCGCGCTGATCACCATGGGCACGCTGGGCGACCGCATCGGCCGACGCCGGCTGCTGATGATCGGTGCAGCGGCCTTCGGCATCGCTTCGGTGCTTGCGGCGTTCTCCACGAGCGCCGAAATGCTGATCGCCACGCGCGCGCTCCTCGGTCTGGCCGGCGCAACGCTGGCGCCATCGACGCTCTCGCTGATCCGCAACATGTTTCACGACCCCGGCGAGCGCACCCTGGCGATCGGCATCTGGGTGTCGAGCTACTCGGTTGGCGCAGCGATCGGGCCGCTGATCGGCGGCGTGCTGCTCGAGTACTTCTGGTGGGGCTCGGTCTTCCTGGTCGGGGTGCCCGTGATGCTGCTCCTGCTGATCGTGGGGCCCGTGTTGCTGCCGGAGTTTCGCGATCCGCAAGCCGGCCCCCTCGACCTGCTCAGCGCCGCCTTGTCGCTCGTCGCGGTGCTGGCCACCATCTACGGCCTCAAGCAGATGGCCGAGCAGGGTCCCAGCGTGTGGGCTGCCTCGGCCATCGTGGCCGGCGTGGGGCTGGGAGCGGCGTTTCTGCGCCGCCAGCACGGACTCGCCGATCCGCTGATCGACCTGAAGCTGTTTCGCCGGCCGGCCTTCAACGCATCGCTGGCCACGTACACGCTGGGGTGCTACACGATGTTCGGCGCCTACATCTTCATCGCTCAGTACCTGCAGCTCGTGCTCGGGCTTTCGCCGCTGGTTGCGGGGCTGTGGACGGTGCCCTGGGGGCTGGCCTTCGTCGTCGGCTCGATGCTCACGCCGATGCTCGTGCGGCGCTTCCGGCCGGCCGACGTGGTGGCCGCCGGCCTGGCCATCGCGGCGGCAGGCTTCGCACTGCTGGCGCAGGCGCAGGCGAGCCATGGGCCCGAGTTCGTCATCGGTGCCTCGGTCGTGCTCTCGCTCGGCCTGGCGCCAGTGTTCACCCTGGCCACCGATCTGATCGTCGGCGCGGCGCCGCCCGAACGGGCCGGCGCCGCAGCAGCGATCTCGGAGACCAGCGCCGAATTCGGCGGCGCGCTGGGCATCGCCATCTTCGGGAGCATCGGCGCGGCCGTGTACCGCAGCTTCGTGATCGACGGCTTGCCGGCGAGTGTGCCGCCAGAGGCGCTGGACGCTGCGCGCAGCACGCTCGGCGCGGCGTCGACCGCCGCAGCGCGGCTGCCGGCCGATGTCGGCGCCGGTCTGCTGGCAACTTCGCGAGAGGGCTTCATGCGCGGCTTGCGGCTCAACGCGTGGATCGCGGTGGCGATCATGAGCGGCACCGCGATCCTCGCGGCCACGGTGCTGCGGCGCGCGACCGGTGCGCACGCCGGTTCCGGCTCGGAGACGGCGGACGCCGAGCGGGCCCGCTTGCCCTAGATCCAGTTTCTCAACACGTTGTTCGCGTCGAAGCCGAACGCAAGCGCGGAAAGCGTTTCGAACACGCAATCTCGCCTTACCCCTTCTTGCGACGCATGAATCCGCGGATGTATAAGAGGTTCGTCGTTCGCTCCGTTGTCACAAACAGTGATGAAAGGAGGGTTCCATGCGCAGACGCATCTACTGGTTGCTGCCCGATCTGGCGAGTGCCAGACGGACCATGAATGACCTCTTGCTGGCCCGCATCAGCGAATCGCACATCCACTTCGTGGCGCGCGAGAACGCCGACATGTCCGGGCTGCACGCCGCGAACCTCCTGCAGACGTCCGATGTGCTTCGCTCGGCCCAAGCCGGGCTGGTCATCGGCGGGCTCACCGGTGCCACGGTGGGCGTGCTCGCCGCGATGTTCTTTCCCATTGCTGGCGAGTCCGGCTGGGCCGCACTGCGGGCCGTGACCGAGATGCCGCAGTGGGGGATCAAGGACGTGGTCGCGGCCTTCGATTCGCCGCAATGGGGCATGGCCGGCGTCATCGCCATGCTCGGTGGCGTGCTGGGCGCGTGGTCGTCGAGCATGATCGGCGTGTCCACGCCGAGCAACCGGCTGCGGCGCTTCGAGGGCGCCATCGAGCAGGGGCAACTCCTGCTGATGGTGGACGTGCCCCGCTCGCGGGTCGAGGAAATCGAAGAGCTGCTGCAGACCTCTCACCCCGAAGCGCACTTCGAGGGCGTGGAGCCCGACGTGCCGGCGTTCCCCTGAAGCCGGCAGACAACGCCGTAGTGGCCGATTCGCGGAGGTGACTCATGGACCTGCACCTGCCTTCACATCATTGGGAGCATCGCCTGCCGGACTGGCCTGCGGCGGCGGTCTCGGGTTTCGTGGCGGGTGCTGCGCTGATGGTGCTTGACCTGTTGTGGTCGGCGCTGGTCAGCGGCGAGAGCCCCTGGCGCACCTCGAACCTGATCGCTGCGATCGTGTTGGGCCAGGACACCCTCGCTTCGTCGGCGTTCAGCCTCGGCGTGGTGACGGCCGCGCTTGTCACGCACTACGCGCTCGGCGTCGTTTTCGGCCTGGCGCTGGCGTTCATCCTCGCGGGTTTTCACTGGGATACGAGCCCCAGCATGACGGCGGTGGTCGGCACCCTCTTCGGCCTGGTGCTGTATGCCCTGAATTTCCACGCGATGACACAGATCTTTCCTTGGTTCGCCGAACTGCGGGGCTGGCCGACCCTGGCGGCCCACCTGCTGTTCGGCATCGTGGCGGCTCTGATGTACCGCCAACTCAAGCGGCGAGGAGAAGGCCACTAGCGACTTTCCCCTTCGCGCGCGGTCGGGTGACGCGCAGCCCCTGCGGACCGAGCATCGTCACGAAGCGGTGACGGCCGCAGCGCAGTCCTGACAGGCCTTGCTTCGTGAGGTCCGGCGGTCCACGCCGGCAGGAAGGAGGGGACCTGTGGCCATTGCAGTCGCGCTGGTGCTCATCGTGCTCGGCTCGGTGGTGTTCCACTGGGTCACGCCGTGGTGGATCACGCCGCTCGCGTCGAACTGGCAGGCGATGGACGACACGCTGACGATCACGGTGGTGATCACGGGGATCTTCTTCGTCGTCATCAACCTGTTCGTCGCCTACACGCTGTGGCGCTACCGGCACCGTCCCGGCAGCCGGGCCGCCTACGAGCCGGAGAACCACAAGCTCGAGCGCTGGCTGATCGGCATCACCTCGGTGGGCATCATCGCGCTGCTGGCACCGGGCCTGTGGGTCTATGCCGACTACGTGAGGCCGCCAAGCGACGCGCTGGTGCTCGAGGTGGTCGGCCAGCAGTGGCAGTGGCGCTACCGCTTTCCCGGCGCCGACGGCAAGCTGGGCGGCAGCGACGCGCGTTTCGTCACCGGCGCCAACCCGCTCGGGATCGACCCGGATGATTCGGCCGGGCAGGACGATGTGCTCGTCGAGGGCAACGAAGTCCATCTGCCGCTGAACCGGCCGGTCAAGGTGCTGCTGCGCTCGCACGACGCGCTGCACGATTTCTTCGTGCCGCAGTTCCGCGCGCGCATGAACATCGTGCCCGGCATGGTGAGCGGTTTCTGGTTCACGCCGACGAAGGCGGGGCGTTTCGAGGCCATGTGCGCGCAGTTGTGCGGCGTGGGCCATCCCGACATGCGCGGCTACGTCGTGGTCGACGAAGCGCCCGTCTTCAGCGCCTGGCTGCAGGACCAGCCGCGTTTCGTGCAGACGATGGCGCCGCCGGTCGCCGCCGCAGGCTCCGACGCTTTCGCCGAACGCGGCCGCGTGCTGGCCCAGAACAAGGGCTGCGCCGTCTGCCACACGGTCGATGGTGGCCCGGGCGTCGGGCCGACGTGGAAGGGACTGTTCGGCAAGACCGAGAACCTGGACGACGGCACCACCGCCGTCGTCGACGAGAAATTCCTGCGCGACTTCATCCGCAACCCGCAGGCACGAAGCATCAAGGGCTTCCCGCCGGTCATGCCCAGGATCGAACTGAGCGACGAGGAGCTGGACGCGCTGGTGGCCCACATCAAGTCGCACGGCAACCCCCAGCGGTAAGGACAGTCATGGCCTACGTCATCGCCGATCACCACGCCCCGCAGAGCTGGTTCACCCGCTATGTCTGGAGCCAGGACCACAAGGTCATTGCGGTGCAGTACGCCTGCATCGCGATTGGGGTCGGTGTGGTCGGCCTGGTGCTGTCGAACCTGATGCGGCTGCAGATCGGCTTTCCCGGGGTCTTCGAGTTCATCAACGCCGAGCGCTACTACCAGTTCGTGACCATGCACGGGATGATCATGGTGATCTATCTGCTCACGGCACTGTTCCTCGGAGGCTTCGGCAACTACCTGATCCCGCTGATGGTGGGCGCGCGCGACATGGTGTTCCCCTACCTCAACATGCTGAGCGTGTGGGTGTACTTCCTGTCGGTGCTGGTGCTGATGGCGAGCTTCTTCGTGCCGGGCGGGCCCACCGGCGCGGGCTGGACGCTCTACCCGCCGCAGGCCATCCTGCCCGGCACGCCGGGGCACGACGGCGGCATCGTGCTGATGCTGGTGTCGCTGGTGATCTTCATCGTCGCGACCACGATGGGAGGGCTCAACTACGTCACCACCGTGCTGCAGGCGCGCTGCGAAGGCATGACGCTGATGCGCATGCCGCTCGCCGTGTGGGGCATCTTCGTGGCCACCATCCTCGCGCTGCTGGCCTTTCCGGCGCTCTTCGTCAGCGGCGTGATGATGCTGCTCGACAAGACGATGGGCACGAGCTTCTTCATGCCGGCGCTCGTGTCGATGGGCCAGGTGAGCGACTACCGCGGCGGCAGCCCACTCCTGTTCCAGCACCTGTTCTGGTTCTTCGGCCACCCCGAGGTCTACATCGTCGCGCTGCCGGCTTTCGGCATCGTGTCCGACCTGATCAGCGTGCATGCGCGCAAGGCGATCTTCGGCTACCGCACGATGGTCTGGGCCATCGTGGTCATCGGCGGCCTGTCGTTCGTGGTGTGGGCGCACCACATGTTCGTCAGCGGTATGAACCCGTGGTTCGGTTTCTTCTTCGCCACCAGCACGCTGATCATCGCCGTGCCCACCGCGATCAAGGTCTACAACTGGGTGCTCACGCTGTGGCGCGGCGACATCCACCTGACGGTGCCGATGCTGTTCACGCTGGCCTTCTTGCTCATCTTCCTGAGCGGCGGGCTCACCGGCCTGTTCCTCGGCAACGTGAGCGTGGACATTCCGCTGTCGGGCACCTACTTTGTCGTCGCCCACTTCCACATGGTGATGGGCGTGGCGCCGCTGCTGGTGGTGTTCGGCGCCATCTACCACTGGTACCCCAAGGTCACGGGCCGCTTGCTCGACGACCGGCTCGGCAAGCTGCACTTCTGGATCACCTTCCTCGGCACCTACGCGATCTACTTTCCGATGCACTACCTCGGCGTGCTCGGCATGCCGCGGCGCTACCATCACTACGCAGGCTATGAATTCATTCCGGCGTCCGCGCACACGCTCAACGAGTTCATTACCGTGGTAGCCCTGATCGTCGGCGTGGGGCAGATGCTGTTCATCGCCAACCTCGTGTGGAGCTTCAGGCACGGTCGGCACGCTGGCCCCAACCCCTGGCGCGCGGCTTCGCTCGAATGGTTCACGCCCGACACCCCGCCGCGCCACGGCAACTGGGGCCCGGACTTGCCGGTCGTTTACCGCTGGGCCTACGCGTACAGCGTGCCCGGCGCTTCCGAGGACTTCATCCCCCAGAACGCGCCTCCTTCAGCCGGCGGTCAGGAGCCCGAGCCCTATAAAAAGCCGCCGCGCGAGGCGCCGGCATGAACATGAGTGCCGCACTCGACATCAGGCGTCCCGCCCACGAGGGACAGGCTGCCGGCATCGGCCTGTGGGTCTTCATCGGCGTGGCCAGCACGCTCTTCGCGCTGTTCCTCACCGCCTACGCGATGCGCATGGACGAAGCACCGGACTGGACGACGCTAGCGATGCCCTGGCAGTTGTGGCTGAGCAGCGGATGGTTGATCGCCGGCAGCGTGCTGCTGCAACGCGCCGCGAAGCAGCCGCCGCCGGCTGCGCAGCACCTTCTGCTCGCGGGAGGCGCCTGCGCCATCGCCTTCGTGCTGACGCAACTCTGGGCTTGGCAGTCGCTCGCCGACGCACGCGTCTCACTGACGGGCAATCCGGCTGCCAGCTTCTTCTACGTGCTGACCGCGCTGCACGGCCTGCACGTGCTCGGCGGGCTCGTGGGCTGGTCCGTAGCTGTGCATCAGTCGACATCCTGGCGCATCGCGCTCGTCGCACGCTACTGGCACTTTCTGCTCGCTGTATGGGGCGTGCTGTTCGCTGCGCTCGGCTGGCTCACGCCGGGCGTTGTGGCCTTCATCTGCGGCAGGGGTTGAAATGAATCGACCGTCTGTTCTCGGGCCGTTGCTGATCTTCTTCGGCATGCGTTGCTGTTGCTTTGCGGATGTTGGGCGTGGGCAAAGCCGCGGGCGGGCGGCGGGCTTCGCTTCAGTGCGGCGGTCGGCCCTGCGGGCCGACTTCGCTGCGCTGCTCGGGCTCGTGGCTGCGTCGCAGAACTCGCTGCGTTCGCTGCGCTCACTGCGCTCAGACAACTGCGACGAGTCAGTTGACAAAGCGCGCTGCGCGCGCAGCCACGAGCCCTGCGCTGCTCGCCGCCGCACAGGCGCTGCGCCCGCCGCCCGCCCGCGGCTTTGCCAAACAGCGCTCGCTCTCTATGGAGA
>NZ_JACDCW010000075.1 GCF_013817345.1 Methylibium sp. | reverse complement strand
GGTCGGCGCCGGCACGGTGTCGGCCGCCGGGTGGACCGGCGCGGCAGCACGGCCGGCGGCGGGACCGGCGCTCCGAGCGGGCACGGCCGGCTCGAAGGTATCGCTGCTCGGCGCGGGGGCAGCACGCGGCGCGTCGCCGCTCCATGCAACGGCGGGATCGGGAACACCAGCGGGCGTCGAAACGCCGGGAGGAGGCGCCTCGCCCTGCGCGCCGGCAGGAGGCTCCTCGCCTTGGGCGGCTGCAGGGGCCGGCGACGCGGCACCCGCATCGGCTGCCCCGGCGGCCTCCACCGCCGCAGCGCTGGCGAGCGTGGCCGAGCGAAGATCGGTCGGCCCGGCGCGCCAGGCGGCCCACCATTCACCCAGGCTCAGGCCGGCCGGCAAGGGCGCCCAGTAGTCGAGCACGCGGTCGCCCACGTTGCGCTTGGCCAGCGTGACGCACACGCCGTTGCTCAGGCGATCAGCCGCCGCTGCGCACTCGACTGACGCCTGCGCCGGCTGATCACAGGCCTCGCGCATGCGGCTGAGCACGGACTTGACGCCGTCCTGCTCGATCGGCAGCAGCACCGGGCTCTCGCGCAGATCGTGCAGCAGCAGCACTTGCGTGGCAGTGTGGTCGGCGAGCTTGGGGCAGGAGCGATCCAGCACCTTCAGCTCGTTCGAAACCTCGGTGAACAGCCGCCGCACCTCGGTGCGGGCATTCGTGCGGTTGGTGTCGAGCTGCTCCTGCAACTGCCACAGCGACAGCAGCAGCGTGCCGGTAGCGCCGACGCCGATCGACGCACCGATTGCGGCGGCACGCGGCGAGCGCCGCCACCACGGCGCCTGGTCGGGCGCGGCCTTCACCGCGCCGCCGCGCAGCCGCGCCGCCACCGTGAGCGGATGACGTTCGTGGCGGCCCCAGCCAGGCAACTGGCGCAACCACGGCTCATGCAGCGCGCGGCCAAAGTCCTCGCCGAGGCGGTGGTAGCTCTCCCACTGCGCCTCGTCGAAGCTCTGGTCGCCGGTGCTCTGGTGCGGAAAGGCCGGGTGGCGCTGCGCATAGGCCAGCAGGTCCACGTCGAGCGCGTCGTGCAGGTTGGGCTTGATGACGAGCAGGGTCGCTTCGCGCGCCGGCTGGCCCGGCGCCGCAGCGGCGTCGCCGGGTTCGGCCCGGTAGCGCACGCGCGCCAGCAGCACGCCGCGCGACGAATGCACGTCGCCCATCGATTCGGGCGACAGCACCGTCAGCTCGCTGCCGGTCAGCGTGAACAGGCGCGCGGCCTCCTCACGGGTGTAGAACTCGATCTCGGCGCCGAGGTCGATGCGCGCCTTGCGCACCAGATTCTCTATGTCGGCGAAGTCATAGTCGATGTCGGCGCCGCAGTCGGCCGCGATGATGAAGTCGAGCCGCCGCTTGAGCAGCGCATACACGCCGGTGTTGTCGAAGTGGCCGCCGTCGGACAGGTACCACCACGGCCGTGCCGCACCGAAATACGTGGCCGTGCCCTCGCTCCACAGCATCACCGGCTTGATGGCGTGGCGCCACAGCCATTTGCGCAGGCCGGTGAGCGGCGGCCTGAGCGCCGGCAGCGGCGAGCGCATCCAGTAGCCCAGGCGCACGCCCAGGAAGTAGAGCAAAAGCGCCCAGCCGCGCGAGGTGTAGGCGCCCGCGCCCGGCGCGGCGGCGGCACCGGAGACGGCGATCCAGCGGCCCAGGGTTCCGGCGTCGGAGCCTTGCAGCGGCTTGCCCGGATCGGTGGCTTCGCGCATGGGCCACCAGCCGCGCACGCCGATCTCGAAGCCGCGCGCGGTGGCCGTGACCAGCGTGCCCTTTCGGTCGGCGTTGTACAGGCCCGAGGCGTCGTCGCGGGTCTGGTTCAGGCACACGTTGATGAGGTGGATCGGCCCGCCCGCAAGCTCGGGGCGGTAGCTGCGCAGGCCGGTATCGTCGCCCGGCACCACATGCGTCACGTCGTCCCGGCCCTGGGCGGCAGCCGTGTCGGGCGCCTCGGCCAGCTTGCGCTCGGGGTTGCCCACTGCCAGATAGGCGCGTGTCAGCCGAGCCCGGTAGAAGCTGTGCAGCGACGATGCGTTGGGCATCTGTGCGTTGCCCATCGTCAGCAGCAACCACACGATGCTCAAGCCGAGCAGCAAGCCGGCGCGCGTGCCGGCGGTGAACTGATCGAAGCCGCCCAGCGGCGCCGGTGTGAACACCAGCCACTGCACGCCGACCACCCAGGCCGCCATGAGTGCGACGAAGCCGAACAAGCCGGCGGCGTTCAGCAAGGTCGGTCCGATCGCGCTGACGGTACCGGGCTGCGTGCGCTGCGACAGGGCCAGCAGCGGCTGTGCGAAGGTGCGCAGGATCAGCACCAGCGCGCCGCCCACGCCGATGCCGCTGTACACCCAGGTCTGGCCGCTCTGCAGCGCGACCAGCAGCCACCAGCTCAGCAGATCGAGCGCGCCGAGCCCGAAGCCGACGACCGCGGCCAGGGTGACGACCCGCAGCGCCGCGGTGAGCCGGTTGCGCAGCCGCGCCACCGCCAGCGAGCGCGTCTCGCGGGTGCTAATCAGCTGCGCATGCGCCCACAGCAACCCGAGCGCGCTCGACGACAGCGCCACGAGCGCCAGCGCCGACGCGGCGAGGGTCGCATTGAGCGCCGGCAGTTGCGGTCGCGCGACCGCCCAGATCACCGCCAACCCCAGGCACAGCAGCGCGACCACGGCCAGGTCGCGCCACGGCACGGGCAGGCGCTTCTGCCCGGGATCGGCGCTGTCGCGCGCGACCCAGTAGCCGCTCATCAGGCCCGGCGCGGTGCCCAGCCACAGCAGCACCGCGATCGGCCACCACAGCGTGTGCCACGGTTCCCACGCGGCGGCGCTGGCCGTGCCGATGCCGGGCAGGGTGAGCGTGGTGACGCTGTGCATCAGGTGCGGCAGGATCACCAGCAACGAGAACGGCAGGCTCACCGCCATGAACTCGCCGTGGATGGCGAGAAAGGCGCGCAGGTAGGTGACGACCGCGAAGCCGATGTCGCGCGAGCCTGAGGGCGTGAGGTAGCGGCCGTTCCGGCGCAGCCAGGCCAGCACCGGCGAGTCGTTGGTCTGCAGCAATGCTTGTGCGCCTTTGATGCCGACCAGAGCGACCAGCCGACCGAACATCGCGCCCACATAGCCGCCGCCCGACACGGTGGACAGGTAATCGATGCGCGGCAACTGGCCGCGTTGCGCCAGGCCGCGCAGCAGGCCGAGGCCGAAGGTGGCGCTACGCACGCCGCCGCCCGAAAGCGCCAGACCTACAGTGGGCATGTCGGGCGCCACGCTGGCGAGCTTGCGGCGGCCTTGCAGCAGGGCGGCTTCGGTGCGGGCCAGGTCGGCCAGGTTGGCGGTGGGGGCGGCAGTAGCGGCTGTAGCGGAGGTGTTTTCGGCTGCGATGGCAGACGTCTCAGTCACAGACGACGCAGGTGGCCTGGGCGAGACGGCTGCAGAGCCTGCGGCTACGAAAGAGGTCACCGTCTTCGCGCCCGATTCGGCGGGATCGCTGCCGGGGGCGGTGCCCGGCGCGGCGGTGGACTGAGAAGCATCGGGCATGCGGCCTCCGGTGTCGGCCGCGCAACTCGGTGACGGCGCCGCCTGCTGCACTGTAGAAAGCGCCTCGTCTGGCGCCATCCCTTGTTGCGAGCCTCGTCGCAGTTGTCGGTTTTCGGCGCCTTGAATGAACGGCCGGCGCCCGATCGCCTTACAACTTGCGTCAGCGATCGACCGTGACGCTGAACAGGTCGCTGTCGCGCGACTCGCCGTCGTTGTCGATCGCGCGGGCGAAGAACTGCACGGGCTCGGTGGCGTCGTCGGGCAGTTCGGTATTGAGCTCGTAGGGCGCCGTCTCGTCGCTCTGCAGGCGCGTGGACACGGCGCCGTCGACGCGGAAGAAAACCACCTCGTCGATGCCGGAGTCGTCGCTCGCCGAAGCCCTCAGCCGCACTTCCTGCCCCGCCTCGGCGATGTCGGGCGACACGATCAACACCACCTCCGGCGGATCGTCGTCGTCGAAGTTGTCGCCCAGATAGAAGCCGCCGCCGCAGCCGGCCAGCACCAGGGCCAGCGGCAGCACGCAGGCCGCGCGGGCCGCACCGGCCGGGCGGCCACGCCATCGAGACGCTCGTATCCAACGCAACATGAGCCGGATGCTACGACGCGCCATCGCCCCGTGGAAGGCGACGCCAGCCGCCCACGGCTCACTGAGCCGGCGCGATGACAGCGGCCCGCATAATTGCCGGTTGCCTGCCGCGACCGGTCGGCGAGCCCTAATCCCACGCCGAAATGCCGCCTGCCGCCCCTCACGCGCCCGTGCCCGCGAGCGACGCACCGCCCGCGGAGAATGCTCCTGCCGAATCGCCGATCCCGGCGCACGCACCTGCGCTTCGCAGGCTGCCCGACGAGCCCGGTGCCACCGCCCGCTCCCCGTCAGGCGAAGGCGCACCGCCGGTCGGGTTGCCGTCCGGCGAAAGCGCACCCGCCCTGCGCGCGCAGCCCGGCGAAGCGCCCGCCATCCGCGTGCGCGGGGCCCGCACGCACAACCTCAAGAACATCGACCTCGACATCCCGCGCCATGCGCTGGTGGTGATCACCGGCCTGTCGGGCTCGGGCAAGTCGAGCCTGGCCTTCGACACGCTCTACGCCGAGGGCCAGCGCCGCTACGTGGAGAGCCTGTCGGCCTATGCGCGGCAGTTCCTGCAGCGCATGGACAAGCCCGATGTCGATGTGATCGAGGGCCTGTCGCCCGCCATCAGCATCGAGCAGAAGGCCACCTCCCACAACCCGCGCTCCACCGTCGGCACCGTCACCGAGATCCACGACTACCTGCGCCTGCTGTATGCGCGCGCCGGCACGCCCTTCTGCCCCGACCATCACCTGCCGCTGCAGGCGCAGAGCGTCAGCCAGATGGTCGATGCGGTGCTGGCGCTGCCCGAAGAGACGCGCCTGATGATCCTCGCCCCCGTGCTGCGCGAGCGCAAGGGCGAGCACGCGGAGCTGTTCGAGGACATGCAGGCGCGCGGCTACGTGCGTTTTCGCATCGGCTCGGGCGGGCAGCCGGGCGAGGTGTTCGAGGTCACCGACCTGCCCAAACTGAAGAAGAACGAGAAGCACGACATCGACGTCGTCATCGACCGGCTCAAGGTGCGCCCCGAGATGGCCCAGCGCCTGGCTGAGAGCTTCGAGCAGGCGCTGCGCTTCGCCGACGGCCGCGCCATCGCCTGGGAGATGGACGCGGCGGATGCGGCGGGCGCCTCCGGCAGCGGCCGTACGCCCGGCAGCGGCGGCGCACCCGGCAGCAGCGGCGCGGCGGGCGGGCACGAGCACTTGTTCTCCGCCCGCTTCGCCTGCCCGGTCTGCAGCTACTCGCTGGCCGAGCTGGAGCCGCGGCTGTTCTCCTTCAATTCGCCGGTCGGCGCCTGCCCGGTGTGCGACGGCCTGGGCGAGGTGACCGCCTTCGACCCCGAGCGCGTGGTCGCCTTCCCTTCGCTCAGCCTGGCCAGCGGCGCGGTCAAGGGCTGGGACCGCCGCAACGCCTACACGCATTCCATGCTCGAAAGCGTGGCCGCGCACTACGGCTTCGACATCGAGACGCCCTTCGAGCAGCTCGCCCCCGAGCACCGGCAGGCGCTGCTGCACGGATCGGGCAACGAGGAGATCGCCTTCACCTATACGGCCGAGGGCCGCGGCGGCAAGCAGCGCAGCGTGAAACGCTCGCACCCCTTCGAAGGCATCCTGCCGAGCCTGGAGCGGCGTTTTCGCGAGACCGATTCGGCAGCGGTGCGAGAAGACCTGGCGCGCCTGCAGGCCGCCCGGCCTTGCTCGGCCTGCGAAGGCACGCGGCTGCGCCGGGAGGCCCGCCACGTGAAGCTGGTCGATGCGGCCAGCGGCACGGCGCGGCCCATCTACGAGATCGGCCGGGCCACCTTGCGCGAGGCGCTCGCGATCTTCGCCTCGCTGCAGCTCGAAGGTGCGAAGGCCGGTATCGCCGACAAGGTCGTGCGCGAAATCGCCTCGCGCCTGAAATTCCTGAACGACGTGGGCCTCAACTACCTGAGCCTGGACCGCAGCGCCGACACCCTCAGTGGCGGCGAGGCGCAGCGCATCCGCCTGGCCAGCCAGATCGGTTCGGGTCTGACCGGCGTGATGTACGTGCTCGACGAGCCCAGCATCGGCCTGCACCAGCGCGACAACGATCGGCTCATCGGCACGCTCAAGCACCTGCGCGACATCGGAAACAGCGTCCTCGTCGTCGAACACGACGAGGACATGATCCGCGCCGCCGACCACGTGATCGACATGGGCCCCGGAGCCGGCGTGCACGGCGGTCGCGTGATCGCGCAGGGCAGCGTGGCCGACGTGTGCGCCGAGCCGGAGTCGCTGACCGGCCAGTACCTCGGCCGCGCGCTGCGCATTGCAGTGCCGCAGCAGCGCACCCCGTGGCGTTCGGACGCCGGCCGCGTCGCACAGGCAGAGGATGTTCCCGGCACGCCGCCCCGGAAAAGCAAGCACGAACCGACCCCCGGCCAACGCGCCTGGGCGGAGCGCGGCGGCATCACCTCGCTGCGCATCGCCGGCGCACGCGGCAACAATCTGCGCAAGGTGACGGTCGAGATTCCCGTGGGTCTGCTGACCTGCGTGACCGGCGTGTCCGGTTCGGGCAAGAGCACGCTGGTCAACGACACGCTCTACGCCGCGGTGGCGCGCAAGCTCTACCAGAGCCACCTCGATCCGGCGCCCTTCGACGAGATCGAGGGCATCGAGCATTTCGACAAGGTCATCAACGTCGACCAGAGCCCCATCGGCCGCACGCCGCGCAGCAATCCGGCCACCTACACGGGCCTGTTCACGCCGATCCGCGAGCTCTTCGCCGAAGTGCCGAGCGCGCGCGAACGCGGCTACGGGCCGGGGCGCTTTTCCTTCAACGTGGCGGGCGGGCGCTGCGAAGCCTGCCAGGGCGACGGCGTGCTCAAGGTCGAGATGCATTTCCTGCCCGACGTGTACGTGCCCTGCGACGTGTGCCACGGCGCGCGCTACAACCGCGAGACGCTGGAGATCCTCTACAAGGGCAAGAACATCACCGAGGTGCTGATGCTCACGGTGGAGGATGCGCACGCGTACTTCAGCGCCGTGCCCACCATCGCCCGCAAGCTGCAGACCCTGCTCGACGTGGGCCTGGGCTACATCACCCTCGGCCAGAGCGCGACCACCCTGTCCGGCGGCGAGGCGCAGCGCGTGAAGCTCGCGCTCGAACTCAGCAAGCGCGACACGGGCCGCACGCTCTACATCCTGGACGAGCCGACCACCGGTCTGCACTTCGCCGACATCGCTTTGCTGCTCACAGTGCTGCACCAACTGCGCGACGCCGGCAACACGCTGGTGGTGATCGAACACAACCTCGACGTCATCAAGACCGCCGACTGGGTGATCGACATGGGCCCCGAGGGCGGGGCGGGCGGCGGGGAGGTGGTGGCGGTGGGGACGCCGGAGGAGGTGGCGGGGAATGGGGCGAGCTATACGGGCCGGTATTTGAAACCGCTGCTCTACTAGCCAAAACTGCAGCCATCGGCTTGCTCCAGAGGCCGGGCGGCCCTTCCGGCCGTTGTTCGCACGCTCGAACGCCCCACGCAAAGCGCTGCCGCCGGCAGGATTGACGCCCACGCTGGCTGCAGATACATCCTTGCCTGCGGGGCAAAGGCGCGCCTCGGGGAGACAGCATGGCCGACCGACCTGCCGGGAAGAACGCCGCCGCTCGCGCGGCTCAGCCCAACGCCGCTGCAACGCCCGTCTCCGACACGGCCAGCTTCGACCGCTGGTGCACGGAGCACCTCAGCGGCGGTGCCACCCTGCGCCGCCAGGAGCGCAGCGCCGGCGGCGCGCCGGGGCGGCTCGATGCGGCGCAGCTCGCCCGGCCGAACGCGGTGCTCGAAGTGCACTTCGCCGACGGCTCCGTGTTCTATACCGATCCGGCCGATTTCGTCGCCCGCCACGGCAAGGCCGGCATGCAGCGCAGCGCCACGGGCGGGGTCGAGATCGAGCTGCCCTTCGATCTGGGCAGCCAGCGCACCGGCCCCACCCGCGGCGCCGGCGCGCCGGTCGAGCGCTACACGGTCAGCGAGCTGACCGAGCCCACCAGCCTCGACCGCCTCTACGACTTCGGCGCCCTCCTCGGCAAGACGGTGCAGCGCTGGTTCCCCGGCCAGAAGCCGAGCGAGGCACCGCTCGCCACGAAGCTGTGCGCGGCCTTCGAGAACGCCACGCTCGATGCGGCCCTGGGCGAGCGCGGCGGCCTGCTGCTGCAGTGGCGCGAGCAGCGCTGGCAGCCGCTCGCCGGGGCCGGGCCGCTCGCCGTGCGCGGCGACCGCGTGCTGCTGTTCCTGCACGGCACGGCGTCGAGCACGGCCGGCAGCTTCGGCAAGCTGTGGGCCGCGGGCGAGGGGCGTGAGGAGCCGGCCGATCTGGACGTGCTGGCCGAGCGCTGCACGCTGCTCGCCTGGGACCACCGCAGCCTGACGCGCAGCCCGCTCGACAACGTCACCGAACTCGTCGCCGCCTTGCTCGAAGCGCTGCCGGCCCGGCCGATGGTCACCGTGGACATGGTTTCGCATTCGCGCGGCGGCCTCATCGGCGAGCTGTTCAGTCTGTGCGGCGCCGGCCGGCTGGAGCCAGCGCGCGAGGCCTTCGCGCGCTTCTTCGGCCCTGTCGGGAAGAAAGAGGCGCACCCCGACGCCGCTCTGGTCGCCGCGCTGTTCGACGCGCTGCCCGCCGCCGCCCAGCGGCTGCAACCCGGCACCTTCGTGCGCGTGGCCTGCCCCGCGCGCGGCACGCTGCTGGCCGACGGCCGCACCGATTTGTTCCTCTCGTTGCTGCTGCGCGCCGTCGGCCTGGCGCTGGGCGGCGTGGGCAGCGTGTTGTTCGACCGCTTCGGGCAGCTCGTTCGCTCTCTGGTCGCCGCACGCGCCGACGCCAAGCGCCTGCCGGGCCTCGAGGCGATGATCCCCGGCTCGCCGCTCACCCTGGCCCTCGCCCACTGCGGCGCGCAGCCGGCCGACCGCCTGCGCGTGATTGCCGGCGACACGAAGGGCAAGGGCTGGGGCGGCATCGTCACCCTGCTCGGCGACGTGTTCTACGGCTTGCACGACCACGATTTCGTGGTCCACACCCTGTCCATGTTCGGCGGCCTCGCGCGCCAGCAGCAGGCGCCGCTGAGCCTGCGCCTGGAAGGTGCGGCGGTCACCCACTTCGGCTACTTCGCGCCCGGCAGCGACTCGCGCGCCGCCCTGCTCGCCGCGCTGTCCGGCCGCGACGACGGCTTCTCGCCACTGGCCACCGACGAGGCGGCCACGCGCGGCGTGTGGCAGGTGTTCAAGGGCGACCCGCTGGCCCGGCGCACCTTCACCGAATGGCTGGCCGATCTCAAGCGCAGCGAGAACGCCGGCAAGCCCGTGCTCGTGGTGCTGCCCGGCATCATGGGCAGCGAACTGGCGCTGCCCAAGGGCGACGGCAGCGGCGAACTGATCTGGCTGTCGCTGGGCGCGATGCTCGACGGCTCGCTGGAACACCTCGCGCTCGACGCCGCCGACCCGCTGCGCGCCAGCGGCCTGCTGGCAGCCAGCTACGAGCGGCTGCTGGGCAGCGCGCAGTCGCGCTTTCGCGTCGTCGCCGTGCCTTTCGACTGGCGCCGCCCGATCGCTGACAGCGCCATGCAGTTGCGAGACCGCCTGCTCGAGATCGACGCCGCACTGGCCGATGCCACCCAGCCGATCCACTTGCTAGTGCACTCCATGGGCGGCCTGGTCGCGCGCCAGGCGCTGTATGTCGATGCCGCCGGCCGCGCACTGTGGGCCCGGCTCAAGCCGCGCGGCAGCCGTCTCGTCATGCTCGGCACGCCGAACAGGGGCTCCTACGCCCCCGCCATGCTGCTGCTGCGCCAGTACCCGCTGGCCAGCATGCTCGCGATGATGGCGCGCAAGGTGTCCGACAAGGACATGGCGCGCTTCGGCGCCGGCTTTCCCGGCCTGCTGCAGATGCTGCCGCAGGAGCCCGACGCGAATTTCGGCGACCTGTTCGGCGCGCCGGCCTGGCAGCGCATCGCCGACATCGACAGCAGCATGCAGCGCCCCGATGCCGCCGTGCTTGCCGAGGCGCGCGCCTTCATGGGCGGCGCCTTCAAGGCGTCGTTCGAAGCCTTGCGCAGCGACCCCGCCGCCTTCTACGTCGCCGGCAGCGGACAGACCGCCGTGCAGATGCACACGCCGCAAAACCCATGGGAAGACGCCCTCGGCGAGGCCTCGCCCACGCCGGCACGCGCCATCGAATTCATGGCCACGCACGAGGGCGACGGCACCGTGCCCTGGAACTCGACCCTCGCCCCCGAGCGCACCTGGTACGCGCCCTGCGAACACGGCAGCCTGCCCGACCACACCGCGAGCTTCGAGGCCTATTTCGAGCTGCTCACCGCCGGCCACACGCAGCGCCTGCCACAGCAGCCGCCGCGTGCACGCGCCGCAGCGGGTGCGCCGGCCGAACTCACCGTGATGCCGCCGGTCGCGCAGCCGGCACTGCTGCCGGCGAGCGACGAGGAGCTGGCCGCCTACATCCTCGCCCACGGCGGAGCGGCGCCCGCGGCCACGCTGACGCCGGAGCCGATCGCCGTGCGCGTCATCCACGGCGGGCTCGACTACGCGCGCTATCCGCTGATGGTCGGCCATTACCAGAACGCCGAGCTGTCGGGCGCGGCCAAGCGGGTCGATGAAAAGCTCGACGGCCAGCTCTCGCAACTGCTGTCGCTGGGCCTGTTCGTCGGCGCCACGCGCACCGGCCACTACCTGCGGCCCAACAACCGCAGCACGCAGCCGCCGGCCTACCCAGGCGCGTTGATGCTCGGCCTGGGCACCGTGGGTGAACTCACGCCCGGCGTGCTGGCCGATACCGTGACGCGCGGCGTGCTGCGCTATGCCTTCGAGCACGTGCACCGCGACCCTTACGCCGCGGCCGCCGGCGAGACGGTCGATCTACGGCTTTCCACCGTGCTGGTCGGCACGCACGTGCAGGCGGTGACCCCGCGCGACAGCCTGGCCGGCGTGCTGTTCGGCGTGTGGCGCGCCGCCCAGATGCTGCTGCAGATGCGCGGCGGCGTCGGCCAGCCGGTGCGCATCGGCGAGGTCGAGATCCTGGAGATCGAGGAACACGTCGCGCTCGACGCCGCCTACGAGCTGCGCCGCCTGCTGCAGCGCGCCGAATGGGCCGAGCGCCTGCGCTGGGACCAGCCGGTGCTCGAAGTGCGCGAGGGCGGCCTCTCGGGCTACCGGCCACGCACGGTCGATTCGGTCTGGCAGCGCCTCATCGTGCGCCAGAACCCGACCGGCGGCCTGAACTTCGCGCTCATCGGCGAGCGCGCCCGGGTCGAATCGACGCAGGTCTATTCGGACGTCGCGAGCCTGCGCCGCTTCATCGACCGCGTGAGCGACAACCGCGCCTCCGGGAACGACCGCATCGCCGGGCCCACCGACCCGCGCTTCGGCGGCGTGCTGTTCCAGATGCTGCTGCCCTTCGAGCTCAAGGAGCGCCTGGCCAACCTCGACAACACCGTGCTCGTGCTCGACGACGAGTCCGCGCGTTATCCGTGGGAGCTACTCAGCCCGCCGCTGGCCGGCCCGGCCGATGGCGACCGGCCGCGGCCTTTCGTCGTGCACGCCGGCATGGTTCGCCAGCGCGCGACGGAGGAGTTCCAGCGCCTGCTGCCGGCGCTGCTCGGCCGCCACGCGCTGATCGTCGGCGCGCCGAGCACCGCGAATTGGCAGTCGCAGGACGGCCAGCCGCTGGTTTTCTCGGCCTTGCCCGGCGCCACCGCCGAGGCCCGCGCGGTCAAGGAATTGCTCGACGCCGACGGCCGCATCGGCAAGCCCGTGGCCCTCATCGGCGACAGCGTGAGCTTCGAGCAGGTGCGCATCGCCCTGCTCGAGCGGCCCTACCGGCTGCTGCACCTGTGCGGCCACGGCGTGGTCGATCAGTGGGTGCGCCAGCTCGACATCGGCCAGGCCGCCCGCGAACTGCGCAAGACCGGCATGGTGCTGAGCGATCAGGAGATCCTGAGCGCGGCCGACGTCAAGCAGATGAGCCCGGTGCCCGAGTTCGTGTTCATCAACTGCTGCTATTCCGGGCGCGACAGCGATCTGCCACCGGCCAAGGGCCAGTACCCGGTACTCGCGGCGAGCCTGGCGCTCGAATTCATCCGCATGGGCTCGCGCGCCGTGGTCGCGGCAGGCTGGCAGGTCGATGACAGCGCCGCGCTGCAGTTCGCCACGTCTTTATATGCAGCGCTGCTGCAGGGCGACTGCTTCGGCGATGCCGTGCTCGGCGCGCGCCAGGCGGTCTATGCCGACAGCGGCCTGCGCCACAACACCTGGGGCGCCTACCAGTGCTATGGCGATCCGCAGTGGCGGCTAGTGCCGGCGTCGGTGCAGGTCGAACACCCGGCCGGCACCTCGCGGCTGCGCGAGGCCCGGCACTGCATGAGCGCCGACGAGCTGGCCGCGCGCATCCTGCAGGTGGTCGGCATCGCAGGCGACAAGCCCGCCGCCGCGGTGAAGGCGCAACTCGACGAGCTCATCGCCGCGCTGGCCGGGGACGAGCACCGCGCGGGTTGGCTCGAGCACTCCAAGGTGCGTGCCGCGCTCGGCGAGGCGTACCGTGAACTCGGCGAGCACGACCGCGCGGCGCGCTGGCTGCAACTCGGCGCGCGCAGTGCGTACTCCAACGTGCAGATCGGCCAGCTCGAACTGCTCGTCAACTCGCTCTCGCGCGGCGCCGATCCGCGTTCGCCGCAGGCCGCCAGCCGGCTGCTCGACCGGCTCGACGCCATCTCCAACGACCGCGTGGCGCGCTGGCCGCTCGACGACGCCGAAGCCGAGCGCGGCACGGCCGCCTCCGAGCGGCAGTGTCAGCGCGGCCACCTGGCGCTGCGCCGCGCCGCACAGCGCCTTGCCGAGCCGCAAGACGACGGCCGGCTCGACGACGTGGCGGCCGACATGGCCGCGGCGGCGCAGCTCTTCGCTGCCGCCTGGCACAGCAAGAAACGCTTCGATCCCGACCCGGATCGCCGCGCGCATGCCCTGTCGAACGCGCTCATGGCCGCCGCGCTGGCGGCGTTTGCCAGCGGCGAGCCGGAACGGGCGCTCGCGGCGCTGAGCGGGAGCGATTCGGGCGCCGCGCCGGGCGGCAACGAGTCCGGTCCGATGCCGGACACAAGGCCGGCCGATGAGGCGGCCGGCGCCGGCAACACGCGCTCGGCAAGGGCAAGCACGACCGCTACTCGAACTGCAACCGCGATCCGAACTACACCTGCACCTGCACCTGCACCTGCACGTGCATCCGCATCCGCATCTGCGCCGGCACTCGCGCCCGCATCGGCGCCCCCGATGAATATCGACGCCTGGCTCGCCGCGTCGCGTGCCCTGCAGGACGAACTGATCGCGCGCGACGAGATCGCCACCTTCTGGCACCAGACCAACCGGCTCGAACTGCAGGTCGCGAGCACCGTGCTCGCCCACACGCAGGCGCTCGACCATCCGCTCGACGAACTCGGCCACGCGCTCGAACTGCTCGACCGCGCGCTCGTGCGCTGGCCCTCGCCGAGCCAGCTCGACAGCCTCTCTCACCGCCTGCGCCTGGTGCAGGCACTGGCACAGGCGCTGGAGCACGCCGACAGCCCCTACGACGACCTGTGCCACCTGCTGCCCGTGCTGGCTGAGCAGGCGCTGGAGCGCTTGCAGCCACGCAGCGGCGCCGCTCGATAGGACGAAACAGCACCTGCCGCAACGTTGATCGCTGCAGCGTGGGGCTCCTGCTCCCGCACGCGGGAGAAGGCGGGGGATGAGGGCATCGCGCACTGCGCCGACCCTCACCCCAGCCCTCTCCCGCGTGCGGGAGAGGGAGCCTTGGCAGCGTTTGTTCCATTGCGGGACGCGCATCGTCCATCGTGGGTCGTGCGTCGCAAGTGCGGGTCGCGGGTCGCGGGTCGCGGGTCGCGGGTCGCGGGTCGCGGCTCGCGGCTCGCGGCTCGCGTCGTCGACCCGCCGATATGCCCTGCGCCGCAACGGCCAAGGCGCAAGCCCTAGACTGCGCCGCACGAGGAGACCCGCCATGAGCCTGAACATCGACTACTACTTCGCCCCGCAGTCGCCCTACACCTACCTGGGCCACCTGCGCTTCTGGGACATCGCGCGCAAGGCCGGCGCGACGATTCGCGTCATGCCGGTCGATCTGGGCGGCAAGGTGTTCCCCGTCTCAGGCGGTCTGCCGCTGGGCAAGCGCGCGCCGCAGCGCCAGGCCTACCGGCTGCTCGAACTCAGGCGCTTCAGCGAGTGGCTGCACGTGCCGCTCAATCTGGAGCCCAAATACTTCCCGGTTCCAGGCGACGATGCCGCGCGGCTGATCATCGCCGTCGACCTGCAAGACGGCTCGCATGCCGCGATGTCGCTGGCCGACAGCATCCTGCGCGCCGTGTGGGAGCAGGACCGCAACATCGCCGAAGAGGCGACGCTCGCCGCGCTGCTTGCCGAGCGCGAGCTGCCGGCCGCACGCCTGGAGGCGTCGCATTCGCAGGCGGTGCAAGAGCGCTACGAGGCGGACTCGCAGGCCGCCGTCGATGCGGGCGTGTTCGGCGCGCCGAGCTATGTGGTTGACGGCGAGATCTTCTGGGGCCAGGACCGGCTCGATTTCCTGGAGCGCCGACTGAAGGTCGGCTGAAACGGGCGGGCGGCTCTCGCGGGAGTCCGGCGAGCCCATCGAGCGGCAGCGGCCTGCAAACCGCCGCGCGCACTGCAAGGTGAGGGCCAACGAAGCAGCGCTATCCACCCGCCAAGCACCGCCCCCGGCCGTGCAAAGCGGCGCACACGCCGCCAAGACGTGCAGCCTGCCACGCCTCGCCGGCGCAGCGAGCGCCGACAATCGCCGCTCCTTTGCAGTCGACAGGCCATGACCGCAGCCGTTCACCCCGAAGAAGCGCACCGTCTGGAACGCTTGCGCGAACTCGATGCGATCGACGCGCCGGGCAGCGACGGCATGGACGCGCTCGTGGCCTGTGCCTCCCGGCTCACCCGTGCCCCGATCGCGCTGATCACGCTGATCGACGAAACCCGGCAATGGGTGGTGGCGCGCATAGGTTTCGACATCACCGGGGCCGACCGCCACGACACCTTCTGTTCGCACGCCATCCTCGGCGCCGAGCTGATGGAGGTGGCCGACCTCGGCGCTGATCCGCGCTTTCGCGAGAACTCCTTCGTGGTCGGCGGCCCCCGGCTGCGCTTTTACGCCGGCCAGCCGCTGACGATCGAAGGGCTGGCGGTCGGCACGCTGTGCATCATGGACGTGGTGCCCCGGAGCCTCGGCGCCGACGAGCGCGAGACCCTGCAGCAACTGGGGTGCGCCGCAGTCGAGCTCCTGCAGTCCCGCCAGCGCCAGCGCGAGGCCGTGCGCGAGCGTGCGCGCCTCCTCGATTTCGGGCGCGCCGCCGGCGATTGGATGTGGGAGAGCGATGCCGAGCACCGCTACCGCTGGCTTTGCGGTGAACTCGAGCCGCTCACCGGGCTGACACCGCAGGCTTTGCTCGGCAGCCGCATAGACGACGCCGTGCTGCTCGACGATCGCGGCGAGGCCCGCGCCGGCAACCCGCGCCTGCTCGAGCTGCTCGATCGGCGGCAGACCCTCAGCCGCGTCGTCACCACGATGCAAACCCCGCGCGGCCCACTGCAGGTTTCGTACAGCGCCGTGCCGGTGCTGGACGCAGCGGGCCGCTTCGCCGGCTACCGCGGCACGGCGCGCGATGTGAGCGCGGCCTTGACGTCGGCAGGTGCCGCTCACCGCAACGAAGCGCTGCTGCGCCGGCTGGCGACCCAAGTGCCGGGCGTGCTTTTCAGTTTTCGCGCAGGCGCCGACGGGCATGCGGAATACCCGTTCGTCAGCGAAGGTGCCGAACGCGTGTTCGGCCTGCCGGCCGCCGAACTGCAGGCCGACGCGAACGCCTTCTTCCGCCGCGTGTGGCCCGATGACCTGCCGGCCCTGCGCGCCGCCATCGCCGATTGCGCAGCGCGCGGCGCGCCGCTGGAACACGCCTTTCGGCTCACGTTGAAGGACGGCATGCAGCGCTGCGTCGAAACGCGCGCCGCGCCAACCGCACAGAGCGACGGCAGCGTGCTGTGGCACGGCTTCACCACCGACATCACCGAACGCCGCGCCACCGAGGCGGCGCTGCGCGAGCACGAGGAACGCTGGCAGCTGGCCGCAGCCGCTGCTGGCATCGGCATCGCACAGTTCACGCTGGCCGACATGCGCATCGTGCTGGACGCGCAAGCCTGCATCAACCACGGCCTTGTCCATCCGCAGCCGCAATTCCTGCTCGCCGACTGGGTGGCCCAGATCGACGCGGCCGACCGCGAGGCCGCCCTGGCCGGCGTGCACGGCACGCTCGCCAGCGGTGCGCCCTTCGAAGGGCGCTACCGCATCCACCGCCCCGACGGCAGCATGCGCTGGCTGGAATTCGTGTTGCGCGCCACCTTCGATGCCGGCAGGCGGCCCGACGGCGTGATCGGCACCTGCCGCGATGTGCACGAACAGCAGATCGCGGCCGAACTGCAGCGCGCCAAGCAGGAGGCCGAGCGCGCCAGCCGGGCCAAGACGCAGTTCCTGTCCCGCGTGAGCCACGAGTTGCGCACGCCGCTCAACGGCATCCTCGGCTTCGCCCAACTCATGGCGCTCGACCGCGATCAGCCGCTCGCCGGCGAGCAGGCACGGCGCCTCGCCAGCGTGCAGCGCGCCGGCCGACACCTGCTCGGGCTGGTCGACGACGTGCTCGAACTCAGCCGCATCGAGCATTCCGAGTTCACGCTGCAGATGCAGCCGGTCTCGCTGGACGCCGCGCTGGCCAGCGCACTGAAGGGCGTGCAGCCGCTGGCCGAGAACGGCGGCGTGACGCTGGACGCGCCGCCGTCAAGCGGGCAGTGGGTGCAGGGCGATGCGCGGGCGATCGAACAGGTGCTGATGAACCTGTTGTCCAACGCCATCCGCTTCAGCCGCCGCGGGGCCAGCGTCGCGGTGCGCCTGGAGCCGGCCAATGCGGCGGACGAGCCGGTCGCCATTCACGTCGTCGACAGCGGTGCGGGCATCAGCCCGGCGCAGCAGAAGCGCCTGTTCCAGCCTTTCGAGCGGCTCGAACGCAGCGGCGACGAGCGGCGGCTGGTCGGCGGCAGCGGCCTGGGTCTGGTGATCGCGCATCAGCTGGTCACGGCGATGGGCGGCAGCATCTCGGTTCAAAGCGCGTCGAACGCCGGCTCGACCTTCAGCGTGCGCCTGGCGTCCAGCGCCGCACCGATCGACGATGCCACGGCAAACCATGCGCCGCCTGTGCCACAACCGCCGCCGGCCGCCGCAGCGCCGCGACGCGCCGAGCCGCGGTTGCTGTACATCGAAGACGAGCTGCTCAACCAGATGCTGATGCAGGAGGTGCTGCGGGCGCGGCCGGGCTGGCAACTGCAGCTCGCCTCCGACGGCGCCAGCGGCCTGGCGCTCGCACGGGCCGGCGGCTTCGATCTGCTGCTGATCGACATGAACCTGCCCGACACCAACGGCCTGGCGCTGATCCGCGCGCTGCGCGCCTCGCCCCACACCGCCGCACTGCGCTGCATCGCGCTTTCGGCCGACGTGCTGGCCGAGCAGATCGCCGCCGCGCGTGCGGCCGGCTTCGACGACTACTGGACCAAGCCGATCGACGTGCGGCGCGTTCTCGCCGGCCTGGACGCCGCGCTCGGTCTTGCTGCCGCGGCCTGAACGCCGCGCGCGCCCGGACTTCGCCTGCAGGCCCGGCGGCGCACAGCCGGGCGATACGACGCGTTCGGCGCGCCCACAAAAAAGCCCGGCGAACCGGGCTTGGAAGACCTAGCGCAGCCCTTGCGGGCCGACAGCTCACTTGAGGTGGCTGTTGATCATCTTGGTCATCTCGAACATGTCGGCCCGGGGCTTGCCGAAGATTTCCTTCAGCTTCGCATCGGCCACGATCACGCGCTTTTGTGTTGCGTCCTGCAGCTTGTTTTTCTTGATGTACTCCCAGACCTTCTTGGTCACATCGGTGCGCGGCAGCGGGGCGCTGCCCACGATCGCGGCGAGTTGCGGGCTGGGGGTCATCGCCTTCATGAACGCCGCGTTCGGCGTGCGCTTGGTGGCGGGCTTCTTGGCTGCCGCCTTCTTGGCCGGCGCCTTTGTCGCGGGAGCCGCCTTCTTGGCCGGGGCCGCCTTCTTCGCGGGAGCCGCCTTCTTTGCGGGCGCCTTGGCCGGAGCCACCTTCTTCGCCGCCGCCTTTTTGGCGGGAGCCTTCTTCGCAGTTGCCATTTTGTTCACTCCATCAAGAGTTGTTGATGTGCCGGGTTCCGGGCGAGAGCCGCATGGACTCTCATTTCTCTCAGTGACCCTGCGCCGCGGATGGTACTGCTCGGGGTCTGCATTGAGAAGCAATTTGCCCGGAGAAAACGCGCTTTCAGCAGAGCGCAAGCCCTCATGTGTCGCGGCACGACATCAAAGCGGCGCACGCAGGCGTTTTCTGTGGCGTTGTCGGTGTCATTGCAGGCAATTTAATTGCACACAATTGATTGGTCGACCTGCGGCTCCGACGTGCTTCGCCGCACACGCCGCACGGCTGTTCAGGCTGCGCGACACTGGCTCGCTGCGGCCGCGCTCGTGCGGCGAGTCGGCCGCTTTCCTCCCCTGCTCTCCTTCTCTCCCTCCCCCGAAAGGAATCGCGATGACCAAGATCGAGAAAGTGCTCTACCGTGCCGAGGCGTCTGCCACCGGCGGGCGCGAAGGCCAAGCCGCGTCGTCCGACAAGGTGCTCGACGTGAAGCTCTCGACCCCCAAGGAGCTCGGCGGCGGCGGCGGCCCCGGCACCAACCCCGAGCAACTGTTCGCGGCCGGCTACTCCGCCTGCTTTCTCGGCGCCATGAAGCACGTGGCCGGGCAGCAGAAGATCACCTTGCCGGCCGACACCAAAGTGAGCGGCAAGGTCGGCATCGGGCCGATCCCGCAGGGCTTCGGCATCGAAGTGGACCTGGCCGTCAGCGTGCCCGGGATGGACCGCGCCGAGGCCGAGAAGCTGGTGGAAGCGGCGCACGGCGTGTGCCCGTACTCGAACGCGACGCGCGGCAACATCGAGGTCCGGCTGAGCGTGGTGTGAGTGATTTGCGTCTTTCCCCAAAGGGAGAGGCGTCGATCCTTGATACGTTGCTCCCTCGCCTGAAAAAGGGCTGGCGTTGCTCCCTCTCTTTCTGGGAGAGGGCTGGGGTGAGGGCCGGCCAGGCTCATCCTCTTCGATGGCCCCTCCCCCAGCCTCTCCCCAGAGGGGAGAGGCGCCATACCGGCGCAGGCCGCGCTGCTATCCTGCGGCGCATGAAATTGCTCGCCCGCTGGCTGCTGCTGGCCGCCGCCCTGCTGCTGCTGGCCCACCTTTACCCCGGCGTGACGGTAAAGAGCTTCGGCGCCGCCATGATCGCGGCGCTGGTGCTCGGGCTGTTCAACGCGGTACTGCGCCCACTGCTCGTGGTGCTGACCTTGCCGGTGACGCTGCTGACGCTGGGCCTGTTCCTGTTCGTCATCAACGCGCTGATGTTCTATTGGGCCGCCAGCCTGCTCGACGGCCTGACCGTGCGCGGCTTCGGCGCGGCGCTGATCGGCTCGCTGATCTACAGCGCCTGCGGGCTCGTGATCGACGCGGCCCTCGAGCGGCTGTTCAACCGCTCGGCGTAAGCCTTCGACTGCTCAGCCGCTTCTCCGCCTGAGCCCTTCAGCGGCTGCTCAGCCGTTTAGCGCCAAGCTTCAGCGCTGCTCAGCCGCTCGGCCCGGGCGGGTCCGGCAATCCAGCCGCCGCCCCGTCCCGACTAACCGAGCTCCTCGGCCACGATTTCCCGGCGGCGAGCCTCGAGTTCGCGCATGCGCGACTCGATCACCGAGGCCTCGATGAAATCGGTGCCCTTAGCCGAACGCGCCAGGCTCTGGCCGGCGCGCAGGCGGTCGAGCGCGCCCTGCACGTCGCCGAGCGCGGCGCGCGCCTCGGCTTCGGCGCGCACGGCGCGCAGC
>NZ_JACDCW010000176.1 GCF_013817345.1 Methylibium sp. | reverse complement strand
GAGGGCGTGAAAAATCATTGCGGTGCCTGTACCTGCGGCGCCGCGTCCAACTGCGCAATCAACGCATCGGCCAGCAGCACCGCCACCAGCGCCATCTGCGGCGGCTTGACGTTCAGAACAATGCCCGGCGTGGCGTACTGCTCGAAAAACCGTACCTGCTGCGCCAGCCCGGTCAGCACCGTGGTCGCAATCTTCTCGCGCCGCTCCCGCTCCACCCGCGTTATGTGCGCGGTTAGTAGTTCGATCCGGTTATCCGATTGTTTTTGAAAGTTATCAATGGGTTGCGACACATTGGCATGCGATGCCAACTCGCTGAAGTCGTAATCACTCGGCATCACTGTTGGCCCTTTCCAGCTTCTCGCAAACGATGTAGGAGTGAGTACAAACCCGCATGAATTTCAGGAGCGTGAGCTTGGCTTGGGCAAACTCGCCGTCCCGAATGAGGAATTGGTAGGAGGTCATCAGTCCGTCCATTTCTTCGGACTGAAGCGCCAGTGCCGGTGGGGCCGGCAAGGGCGCCCCAAGCGCTTGATTTTTCTGAGATTTCGGTAATACCGTGTCGATGATAGTTGGCAGGATGGTGTTGACTGGGCGACGTGGCACTGGGCTTCCCTTGTTTCACGGCAGCTTGAGTGCTGCACTCGTGTCCGAATTGTCTGCGAACCATCGACTCAACGCTTGCAAGAGAATTGGCAGGTAAACCCCGCTTTTTTCCCTTTGTAGGAATTGCGCTGACAGGGTATGGCATCTACGCGATCTCCTCGTCGGTCGCGGCCCACCCATCCGGCGATACGTCGGATAGTACGTGCTTGGCGCCGGCCGCCAATGGTGGCAGAGTCTCGATCACGAGATTGAGCCACGGGCATTGCTTGAACTCAGACAGCTCAGGCGGCGGTCGATTCACTTTCGTGCTGCGCCGATAGAACAACTGCGGTGCACCGTTCGGACTTTTCCGGTTGAACGCCTTCAGATAGCCATGCTTGGCGAGAATCTTCAGCGCCGTCACCGTAGGTAAACGCTTGCGGGGCACCGTCGTTACATCCCCGGCCCTGAACTCCCGCGTTTCCGGTACTCGCTCCAGCAGGCGCCACGTAAACTCACCGATTGGCCGGCCCATCATTCCCTATCTCCCCCAATGACCACCGCGATCGCTTCATCGATGGTGTAAATCGTCGTAACTTGGCCGCGCCAGTTTTGGTGCCACTTCACCTGAGCCGGCGTCAGCATCCGGTCTGCCTTCGGCTTCTTCGGGTCTTTGATTTCGAGCAGGACGTTGCGCCCGCGGAACGCCGCCAGAACGTCTGGTACGCCGTACCCGCAGGCGGCAAGGCTCTGCACGGTGCAACCCATCTGGCGTAGCGCGTTGATGATTTCTGCCTGGTTGTCGTCGATGCGAGCGGCACGCCTCACGCCGGCTCCTTGATGATGCTGTCGAGCAGTTTGACGATGCGAAGCACGACATCTCTGGCGATAATCCAATTCATCCCGCCCTCGTGTAGCAGCACGATCGCGCCGTCCTCGCCCAGGCACACGCGCTCGCATACGAGCACTCTTTCTGGCGTAGGGGCCGGTTCTGGCGCCGCGAACGACTGCGGCCGCCGGAACTTGATCGTCTCGCCGGCCGCAGCGCTATCTGCAAGACGGTCCATAATCTTGCGGGCACGGGCGTCGCTCTCGGCGTCGGCGTGGGCGCGAATCTTGTCCATCAGTTTGCTGGTACGGTCATCGCGCGCCTTCTGTTGCCGCTTGAGTAGACCGCCCGAGAGCAGCTTGGTCTTGCTCATGCCGGCTCCTTGATGCCCAGCCGCAGGCGCTCGATCTCGCCCTGATCCATGCCCTTGAGCGGGCGCAGGTTGCGATCCCAGGCGCAGCCGTTGCGGCTGACGAACTTCGGACCCAGCTCCGGCATCTTCGGGTTGTAGCCGGTCAACGGTCGGCCCTCACTGACCACGTACCAGGCTTCCGCCTCGAACGGTATCCGTTCGAGCACCTTGACGATGAACCCCAGGTTGGCGGCGATGCCGCCGATCACGATCGACAAATCACCCGGCTTGTTTCTCATGCCATCCCCTTCAGCTCGTCAGAACATTTCTCGGCAATGTCGGCCGGCGCGAAGCTGGCCAGGTGTTCAAGCAACCACCGCTTGCCGTAGGTGGGCTTCAGGTTTTTGTAAAAACGGCGGCAACAAGCAGGGCAGCCCAGCTCGTACACGCTGTCGTCATCGGCGCAGCCTTGGCAGGTCATGCGGCGAAGAAGTTCTCGGCTGGCGCGCCCGAGACTTCATCCTCCCAGCGGCGCTGATTCAGGTACGTCAACGGTGTCGGCTCGAATCCGTCTTGCCACTGCTTTGAGGCGCGCATGGCCGTCACATGGCCAACGATCGCCGCGGCTAACGGTTCGAGTCGGCCGCTTTCCCACTTTTTCAGGCAGGCCGCTTTGGCTACCTTGCGCGGACTGGTCGGCCATGTTGACCAAAACAGATCAAAGCCGGCCGCCGTGCGTGAAACGCACGAAGTCTTTTCCTTGATCCCTTCCTTGGTCCTTGGTCCTTGGTCCTTGGTCCTAGGCAATTTTTCGCGAGGCTTCGCGAATTTTCGCGAGGAGTCCTCGAATGCCGGGAATTTGGACTGCGAAGGGTGGTCAATCTTCTGATGAATCAACCACTTATGAACTTGGATGTAACTTTGACCATCGACCAAATAACGATCGAGACAGTGTTCCCGCTCCAGTTCGGCTAACCACCCGTCAATCAGTGCCGGAGCGTCGTCATCGTAGGGGAAAAGAAGGCTCGCGAGCATTCGCGAGGCCGCGCGAGTCCTCCCCGAATCATCGCAAAGTGTCCAGAGTTCAATGAACAGCAGGCGTGCGTCGCGCGATACGCGGCCCATTGATTCGGACTGTGGAAACTCGGGCTTGATGGTTCTAATGCGTGGCATCTCGACTCCTCGCTGCCAGGCAGTCATCGAGCAGCTTTTTGAACGTGGCCATAAATTCCTTCGGCTTGCCGGTGGATTGGGCAATCAAAATGATCGCCAGCACCATCCCTGCCGTAGTTGCGCTAACGTCGTCGTCCGTGCGCACCCGATAGGCGATCGCAAGTACCTCATCCGTTACGTTTTCTGCCAGGTCCGGGTCGAAAGACATATCGGTCGTTACCTCACAAAGTAGGGTGCAATGGCGTCGAACTGATCGTCGGCGAAGCGGTAGCTGTCAGGGCGTGTCCACAGTTTCAGCTTGCCCTCGAAGCGCCCGTGGCGATGCTTCTCAACCAGCAGCACCAAGTCGGGCTCGGCCTGCGCATTGAGGTCGCCCTTCTCCACCTTTTCAGTCTTGGCGAAGTTGCGATTAACCATGATTACGTTATCGGGCTGGTCGGACAGCGTGCGGCTGCCGGCAATGTCGTATCGATTCGGGGGTGCCGTCTTGCCATTGGTGACGGTCGGCTTGCGCGTGTGGGCAACCACGTGAACGTGCATGCCGGTGTCGATCGCCGTCCGGTGCATCTGCGCCATGAACAGCCGTTGCTGCTCGGCGTGATCGTTGTCGGCGCTGACGATCTTGGTCAGGTTGTCGAACAGGATGTGCTGCGTCCCTAGTTCGTGGGCGCAGTACATGGCGAGCTTGACCGCATCGGCCGGCGCCATGTCGCCCGTCATGTCCAGAAAGCACAGCCGCTCCTCCAAACCCTCGGCCCACTGCTCGACCATCTTTCTGACTGGATGGGCGCGGCAAAGCGCCTGAATCACCATCTTGGCGGCGACCCGGTAGGCCGGCATTTCGAGCGAAATGATGACCACGCGCTTGCCGCTCATGGCTAGGCTCAGCATGATTTCGGATAGCACCGTGGATTTGTAGCTGCCGTTGGCGCCGGCCCAAATGGATAGTTCGTGCGGGCGCAGGCGAAACAGCTTGTGGGTGGCCGCCCACGGCAGCGGATCGCCGTGCGTGCCGTCGTTCGATAGCTCGCCCATGATCTGATCGTTGAAGGCGGCCGGCGAGCGCAGCAGGTGTACATGCTTGGGCGGCGTCCACTTGGCCAGCGGCACGTCGCGCGTATGCGCGCCCACCACCGCATCGGCAATCGTTGCCAGCCGAACGCGCTCGTCGCTCATGCGCGACGCCATACCCGGTTCGGCCCGCGGTGCGACTTCGGGTCGTTCGATGAGATGAAGCGCTCAGTGGGCACGATCAGCCCGGCGCGGTGCCCTCGGCGGGCTATAGCGCCCCACGCACGGCAATCTGGCGGGCGGGGCAATCCCATAGCCTCGGCTACCACTCGCACGTCCTCGATCGTAAAATCTGCGCTGGTGTCGGCCACGTACTCGCCCAGGATGGCGAACGCCCGATCGCTCCAGGCAGGCTCGACCTGATCGGCATGCTCTACTGCCAGCGCCATGCCGGCATCGCGGCGCGCAATGGCGTCGGCTATGCGCTCATCCATGTGCCATCTCCTGAATCAGG
>NZ_JACDCW010000074.1 GCF_013817345.1 Methylibium sp. | reverse complement strand
TTGCTCATCGCCGAGCGCATGACGCGGTCGGCGTCGCTCTCGAGGTGATCGATCTCCTCGCAGATCTTGAGGGCTCCCTCGGCCGCGCTCGCTTCGCTGATGCGCCCGAGCAGCGACACGGCGTGCTGCACCCGCTCGCAGCAGCGCGCGCTGAGCTGGCCCAGCCGCAGCGCCTCCTCGGGGATGTGGTGCACGTCGTAAAGGTTGAGGGTTTCGGTGGTGTCCTGCAGCAGGTCGAGCACGTCGTCCATCGCGTTGATGAGGCCGTGGATCTGTTCGCGGTCGAGCGGCGTGATGAAGGTCTTGTGCAGCAGCCGGTTGACCTCGGCGGTGACCTTGTCGGCCTTGTGCTCGGCCGCGATCACTGCGGCCGCATGGCGCTCGCGCTCGGGCACGTCAGCGTAGTTCTCGATCATCGCCATGAAGGCGCGCGCGCCCTCGACGATGTGATCGCCGTGCTGGTCGAAGAGCTCGAAGAAATTACCTTCCCGCGGCAGCAGCTTGCCGAACATCGTGGACTCTTCCGGTTGCAAGGGCGGCGCCGAGGGGGCTCGGCAAGCGGCGGATTGTCACATTGCTGTCACAAAGCCGGCGGCCCTTTTCGGACCCGTTCTGTTTAGCCCCGTTGCACCGGCGTCGGCAGTCGATCCGGGCGGTCAGGCGGGTCGTAAAACTCGAACGGCCCTTCGAAGGCCTCGATGCGCGCGATGAGGCGCGAGAAGTCGGCGCTGTCTTCGTCCGGGTGAAAAGCTTCGGTGTTGACGGCCAGCACCGGCGCGCCGCGATGGTGGGCGAAATAGCGGTGGTAGGCCGTGCCGAGCGCCTGCAGGTAGTCCTCACCGAGGCTGCGCTCCATGGCCAGGCCGCGCCGGCGCACGCGGGCCAGCAGGGTGTCGGGTTCGGCTTGCAGCCAGATCACCAGGTCGGGCTCGCTCACTTGGGCGCTGTGGCGGCGGTAAATTTGGCGGTACAGCGCCAGGTCTTCGTCGCCGAGCGTGAGCATGGCGAAGATGGCGTCCTTGGCGAACATGAAGTCGCTGACCACGCCGTGCTCGAACATGCCGGGCTGGCCGATCTCCTTGAGCTGCTCGACGCGCTGGAACAGGAAGCTGAGCTGGGTCTGCAGCGCCAGCGGATTGCCGCGCACCGCACCGAGCGTGCCCATGTGCTCGTAGAAGCGCTCCAGGTACGGGTTCTCGGCAGGCTTTTCCAGCACCAGCCGGGCACCCCAGTGTTCGGCGAGCGTGGTCGCGAGCGTGGTCTTGCCTACCCCGATCGGGCCTTCGACGACCACGTGGCGCAGCCGCAGTTTCGCGTCGCCCTTCATGCCGAACGGAACATGAAATAGACCGCGCCCACCAGACACAGCCCCGCCCACAGGTAATCGAGCTTGAGCGGCTCGTGCAGGTAGAACACCGCGAAGGGAAGGAACACGCACAGCGTGATGACCTCCTGCAGGACCTTGAGCTGTCCCACGCTGAACTGCTGCACGCCGATGCGGTTGGCCGGCACCATGAGCAGGTACTCGAAAAGCGCGATGCCCCAGCTCACCAGCGCGGCCACGTACCAGGCCTTGTGTCCCATGGTCTTGAGGTGGCCGTACCAGGCGAAGGTCATGAGGACGTTCGACAGGGTCAGCAAGGCGATGGTCTGCAGGGAGATCGGCAGGGCGGAGGTCATCGAGGGCTCTGGGGCCGGGCGCGGAGTCGGGATTATCTGGGCGCGCAACGCGTTCTTCGCGCCTTGCACGCCTGTTTTGCGGAGTGGCGGCCCTACTTTGCGGCGGACCGATCGGACCAATCGCCCGATCCGTCGTCGCTCGAGCAGAGATCGATACCCTGCTGCGCCACCGCTGGCAGCAGGGCAGCAACCGTCCCGTGGCCCGGCACCTCGAGCGCAGGCGCGATCTCGGACAGCGGCTGGAGCACGAAGGCGCGCAGGTGCAGGCGCGGATGCGGCAGGATGAGCGTTGGCGTTTCCATGACGGTGTCGCCGTGCAGCAGCAAGTCGAGATCGAGCGTGCGAGGCGCATTGCGATAGGGCCGCTCGCGGCCGTGCGCCGCTTCGATCGCCTGCAGTGAGATCAGCAGCTCGTGGGGCGAGAGCCGGGTGTCGAGTGCGAGCACGGCATTGAAGTAGTCCGGGCCGCTCGAATCGATCGGCGCGCTGCGGTAGAGCGAGGAGCAGTCCACGAGTCGGCTGCCGGGTAGCGAGGCCAGCGCATCTCGCGCGGCACGCAACACGGCACGCGGATCGCCCAGATTGGCACCCAGGCCGATGTACGCGCGTTGTGCCGGTGCAAGGACGGCTTGCTCAGTCATTCCGTATTCACCCACAGTCGGTGTGATGGGCGTGATGCGGCATGCGGCCTGCCTCCGAGGTCAGGCAATGAGCCCACCCAAGCGGCGTTGGCAGGCCCTAGCCTTCGCCGTGCGTGTCGGCGGGCGCGCTCGCCGACTCACCCGCGGAGGCACCCCCAGGCTTGCGGCGACGCCGGCGCCGCTTCTTCGCAGCAGGCGCATCCCCCGCCTCGTCGCCGGCTTCATCCGCGCTTTCGGGAGAAGAACCCTCGGACGCCCGCGGCGCTGCGCGGCCGGCGCCCGCCACACGGCGCGGTTGCTGCTGCTCGCGCGCAAGTTGAAGCAGCGCGATGCGCTCTTCGTCGGTGCCGAGCGAGAAGTCTTCCCACCACTCGGCCAGCTCCACGGGCACCTCGCCGGTGTCGGCGCGCAGGCGCAGGAAATCGAAGCCGGCGCGAAAGCGCGGCTGCTCGATCAGCGAGAGCGGGGTGCTGCCGGTGCGGCGCTCGAAGCGCGGCTGCATCAGCCAGATCTCGCGCATGTCGGCGCCGAGCTTGCCGCGCCCGGAGATGTCGCCGATGCGCGCGTCGAACACCGCATCGACCGCCTGCTGCAGGGCCGGGAAGGACGGTTCGCCCTGGGCCCCCCGCCGCTGCCAGCCGGCCAGCACCTCGTGCCACAGCAAGCAGGCGAGCAGGAAGCTGGGTGCCACCGGCTTGTCCTCGCCGACGCGGCGGTCGGTGTCGGCCAGAGCGGCGTTGATGAAGGCGTTGCGCGCGGGGTTCTTCTGCGCATCGGCGAGCACGGCGTCGAGCAGCGGAAAGATGCCGACCGAGCCCGGCGCGGCGCCGAGCAACCCTTGCTTTCTGAGCTGCTCGATCGAGGCCAAAGCATGGCCGGTCTGCAGCAACTTGATCATCTCGTCGAAAAGGCGCGACACCGGGACCGCCAGAAGCAAGGCCGCGCACTCGCGGATCGGCGCGCGCGTCTTCGGCTCGATCTCGAAGCCGAGCTTGGCGGCGAAGCGCACGACGCGCACGATGCGTACCGGGTCCTCTCGGTAGCGCATGAGCGGGTCGCCGATCATGCGCAGCAGGCGCTTCTTGGCATCGGCGATGCCGCCGTGGTAGTCGACCACGATCTGCGTGCGCGGGTCGTAATAGAGCCCGTTGACGGTGAAGTCGCGGCGTGCGGCGTCTTCGACCTGCGGGCCCCAGACGTTGTCGCGCAGCACGCGGCCGCTGGCATCGACCACGTGCGTCTTGCCGTGCAGTTCGGAGCGCGAGGTTTTCTCGTTGCCGGCCACCTGGTCGGCGGCGGCGGCATCGAGGTAGGCGCGGAAGGTCGAAACTTCGATCACTTCATGCTCGCGGCCGCGCCCGTACACCACGTGAACGATGCGAAAGCGCCGCCCGATGATGAAGGCGCGGCGAAAGAGCCCCTTCACTTCCTCCGGCGTCGCGTTGGTCGCGACGTCGAAGTCCTTGGGGCGCAGGCCCAGCATCATGTCGCGCACTGCGCCGCCGACGATGTAGGCCTCGAAGCCGGCGTCCTGCAGCGTGGCCACCACCTTCAGCGCCTTGTCGTCGAGCAGCGCCGGGTCGATGCCGTGCTCGGCCTGCGGCACCTCCACGCGCTTGCCGGCCTTGGGCCGGGCCGTGACAGTCTTGGCGGCCCTGGGCGTGCCGTCCTCGCTTTTGCCGAACAGCTTGTTGATGAATCGCTTGATCATGGGAACAGGTTCAGGAGAGGCCAGCCGCGCTCGCGCGCGATGGCCTCGAGGGCGGGTGACGGATTGGTCGCCACCGGGTGCGTGGCGAGCTCGAGCAGCGGCAGGTCGTTGGTCGAGTCGCTGTAGAAGCTCACGCGTTCGAAGTCTTGCACACGCCGGCCCGTCTGCGCGAGCCATTGCTCGACTCTCGCGGTCTTGCCCTCGCGAAACGAGGGCACGCCCCGGATGCGGCCGGTCACGGCACCCGCGGCGTCGCGCTCCAGTTCCACCGCGATCAGCGTCTCGACCTCGAAGGCCGCGGCGATCGGCCGTGTCACGAACTCGTTGGTCGCGGTGACGATGGCAAGCATGTCGCCGCGTGCGCGGTGTTCTTTCACCAGCGCAAGCGCCTCCGGGCGAAGGGCCGGCGAGATGATCTCGCGCATGAAGCGCGCATGCGCGGCGGCCTGCTCGGCGCCAGGCCGCTCGCGCCAGGGGCGGGTGGCGAACTCGACGTACTCGGCGATGTCGAGCGTGCCGTCCTGGTAGGCGGCGTAGAAGGCGTCGTTGGCCAGGCGCTGGGTGGCGGCGTCGGCCCAGCCCAGGGTGACGACGAACTCGCCCCAGGCGTGGTCCGAGTCCAGCGGCAGCAAGGTGTGGTCGAGGTCGAACAGGGCGAGGTTCATGCGCTCGCGCCGTGGCGCTTTTCCTCGTCGCGCTCGGCGAGCATCTGCCGCACGAGCGGCACCGTCACCGGCCGCTGGTGGACTAGCGCGAACTCGTCGAGCGCGTCGAGCAGCCGCATCAGCGAGCCGAGATCTCGCGCGAAGCGGGTCAGCAGGTAAGCGGCGACCTCCTCGGTGAGCACGATGCCGCGCCGCCCGGCTTCTCGCTTGAGCGTATCGCGGGCCTGCACCTCGTTCAGCGGCTGCAACTGGAACACGAGGCCCCAGCCCAGCCGGGTGCGCAGGTCCTCGCGCACAGGCAGGTCAACCGGCGGCAGCCGGCCGGCCGCCACCACCGACGCGCCCAGCGCCTGCGCCTCGACGAAGAGCGTAAAGGCGGCATGCTGCTGGGCCGAGTCGAAGGCTTCACAGTCGTCGAGGAGGATCAGGCGCGTGTCCTCGTTGCAGACCCACGGCGGGGGGGTCGAACGATCGAAGACACCGGCCGGCCGACACTCTGCGACCGCTTCGTCGGCGAGCGCACGCAGCAAGTGGGTCTTGCCGGCGCCGGCACCGCCCCACAGGTAGATCGGTGCCGCGCCGGCCGCCGTGCCGCGCAGCGCGCTCAGGGCCGCGGCATTCGCGCCGACCGCGAAGCTGTCGAAGCGCTGTTGCGGGCCGGGGCGCAGGCCCAGGGGCAACTGCTTCATGCGCCGGGCTCGACGGGCGCCGGTCCTTGGTAGAGCGGGCTGCTCAGGTACAGGCGCCGCACACGGTTCACCGCCACTGCTCCCACCGCGCTCACCGGCAGCGCCACCAGCACGCCGATGAAGCCGAACAACTGGCCGAAGGCGAGCAGCACGAAGATCACCACGATGGGATGCAGGCCGATGCGCTCGCCGACCAGCCGCGGCGTGAGATAGAAGCTCTCGACCACCTGGCCGATGCCGTAGACGATCGCCACCGCCACGATGCCGTAGAGCCCGCCGAACTCCAGCAGCCCGGCCAGCAGCGCCAGCACGCAGCCCAGCCCGAAGCCGATGTAGGGAATGAACACCGCCAAGCCCGTGAACACGCCGACCGGCACGGCCAGGTCGAAGCCGAACAAGGCCAGACCGGCGCTGTAGAACACGGCCAGGATGCCCATCACGAGCAACTGGCCGCGCAGGTACTGGCCGAGCATGTGGTCGCATTCGGCCATGAAGCCATCCACATTGGCGCGGTAGCGCGGCGGCACCAGGCTGCTGGCACGTTTGACGATGCCGTGCCAATCCATCAGCACATAGAACAGCACCACAGGCAGAAGGATCGCCGTGCCCACGAAGCCCAGCACGAAACTGCCGCCGATGCGCAGCGAACTCATGACGGTGTTGACCCAGCCTTCGGTGTTGTCGCTCAGGTTGGTGAGCACGAAGGTGCGTACGCTGGCGACGTCGAGATCGATGTCGATGCCGAATCGCGCCGCCAGCGGCGTCAGCCAGTCGTCCAGGCGCGTGAGCAGCACCGGGATCTGGTCGCGCAGGGCCGGCAGCTCGCGCACCAGGATCGGCACGATCAGCAGCAGCACCGCGAGCACGGTGGCGAGCGCCAGCACCTCGACGATCAGCGCAGCCAGTGCGCGCGGTACGCCGCCGCGCGCCAGCCGGTCCACGACGGGGTGCAGCGCGTAGCCGAGCACCAGCGCGACCACGAACGGGGACAGTACCGGCCCCAGCAGCCAAAGCGCTAGCGCCGTCAATGCGCCGATGGCCAACCAGCCGAGGCCGTGGATCTGTGCGGGGGTGAGGGTCATGCGTGGGTGAGTCGGAGGGCGGATCGGTCCGCGGACGCGAGACGCAAAAGGCGGGGTGGGGCACCGCGGGTGCAGCATTTTATGGGCCGGACGCCGGGCTCCCGCCGTGCCATTTCGGTCGGGAGGCAGCCGGCCCGAGGCCGCCGCCGCGCGCCGGCGTGGGGCGGCTCAGTGCAGCGAGGGCCGGCCCTGCGCCCGCAACTCGGCGGCGCGCTCGGCGATCGCCCGGCGGTCCTGGGCCTGAGGGCTGTGCGTAACGTAGGCGTCGAGGTCGTCGGCCGCGGCGTCGTACACGCCCAGCTCGGCCTGCGCCAAACCGCGGTCGCGGCGCTCGTCCCATTCGCTCGGCAGCAGCACCACCAGGCGCTGCTGCACCGCCAGCAGGCGAGGCCAGTCTTCGGCGCTGCGATGGATTTCCTTCAGATTGCGCAGCATGCGCGCCAGCACTTCACGCGGCGTGGCGGACTGCAGGAACAGGCCCAGCGGCATATCGAACTCGCCCAGCAGTCCCTGGCGGCGCTTGTAGGGGGCGAGCCGCTCGTCGAGCTCGTCGCGGGAGAGCGACTGGCCGGTGAACGGATCGATCACCACCTCGCCCTGCGGCATCTTCACCTTGACCAGGAAGTGCCCGGGAAAGGCGACGCCGCGCGCCTTCAGGCCGATCTGCGAAGCCAGCTCGATGTAGATGACCGCCAGCGAAATCGGAATGCCGCGCCGAGTGCGCAGCACCTCGTGCAGGTAGCTGTTATCGCTGGCGTAGTAGTCGTTGATGTTGCCGGCGAAGCCGAGGTCGTGGAAGAAATAGCGGTTGAGCAGGCGCAACTGCTGCACCGGCACGGCGTCGCGCGGAATGCGGCGCTCGAGCGTGCGGGCGAGCGCGTCGATCTCGGCCAGCACCGATTGAGTGTCGAGCACCGGGTGCTCGTCGAGCGCGAGCGAGACGGCCGCTTCGGTGAGAGACAGGCTGCCGTCATCGGCCACCAGTGCGGCAAAGTACTCAAGCGCGGTCGGTACTTCGACGGAAAACGGGGCGGGCATGAAGCCAGTTTAGGCCAGCCCCATCGCCGCGCCGCAGAGGGCGCGCGTGGCCGATCAGCGGCTGGCTTCCTTTTTCACGTCATCGGCGGTGTCTTCGATCTTGTCGCCGGCGCGCTCGACCTGGTCGCCCACCTTCTCTGCGGCGTTGTCGAGTTGCTTGCCGGCGCGCTCGGCCGGGCCCTCGGCGGGCTGACATGCGGCCAAGGTGAAGAGGGCGCTCAGCGCCATGACGCTCAATGTGTTGCGGGCGATGTTCATGCGGTGTCCTTGTGTCTTGCGGCGCCGACGCGGAGCGCGCCGGCTGCAGCGCACTGTAGGCAGGCCATTTCGCTGCGTCGGCCGGACGGCGGCTCGAAGCGGCGTAGGCGGGCACCTACCGTGCCTCGCCGCACCCACGCTCTTTTCAGGTGCGACGGGCGAACTGTGCCGGCCGCAGCCCGAGGATCAGCAGCACGCCGAAGTACAGCAGGGCCGCCGCGGCAAGCACTCCCGCCAGCGCGCCGGCCCGCAACAGTTCCCGCTCGCCCAGTGCGACCCAGTCGAAAGCCTGCGCGGCCCACGCCAGGCCGCCGCCCATCAGCGCGCTGGCGAACACCACCCTGGCGGCAAAGGCCGGCCAGCCCGGGGACGGCCGCCAACTGCCGCGGCGGTGAAGCATGATCAACAGCCAGAGCGCATTGACGAGTGCCGCGCAGCCGATCGAAAGCGCCAACCCGGCATGGCCCAGGCGTGGGACGAACACCAGGTTGAGCAACTGGGTCAACACCAGCACGACCACGGCGATCTTGACCGGCGTGCGGATGTCCTGCTTGGCGTAGAAGCCCGGCGCCAGCACCTTGAGCGCGACCAGGCCGAGCAGCCCGGCGCCGTAGCCCATCAGCGCGACGACGGTCTGCTGCACGTCGTAAGGGGTGAACGCGCCACGGTGGTAGAGCACCGAGACGAGTGCCTTCGGAAACACCAGCAGCGCCACTGCACAGGGCAGCGCGAGCAGGAGCACAAGGCGCAGGCCCCAGTCGAGCAGGGCGGCGTATCGGTCGGCGTCGCCCAGCGCCTGCGTGGCCGAAAGCTGCGGCAGGAGCACCACACCGAGCGCGACGCCGAGCAGTGCGGTCGGAAACTCCATCAGCCGGTCGGCATACGTCAGCCACGACACCGCGCCCGCGCCGATCTGCGTGGCGATCTGGGTGTTGATGAGCAGCGAGATCTGCGCGACCGACACGCCCAGGATGGCCGGCGCCATCTGCTTGAGCACGCGGTGCACGCCGGGATGCGCCCAGGCCGCGCGCAGCCGTGCGGGACTCAGGCCGAAGCGCGGCAGCGCGCCGATGGCCCGCAGCGCCGGGATCTGCAGAGCGAGCTGCAGCACGCCGCCCACCATCACGCCTACGGCCAGTGCATAGATCGGCTCGATGCCCCACGCCGAAAAGCGCGGCACCAGCAGCCAGGCCGCGGCGATGAAGGAGAGGTTCAGCAGCACCGGCGTGGCGGCAGATACCGCAAAGCGTTTCCAGGTGTTGAGCACGCCGGCCGCGAGTGCGACCAGCGACATGAAGCCGATGTACGGGAACATGAAGCGCGTCATGACGACCGCGATGTCGAAACCGCCGGTTTCCTTCAGACCTTCGGCCATCAGCCACACCAGAACCGGCGCGCCGAGCACGCCCAGCAGCGACACGGCGAGCAGCGCCCACAGCAGCACGGTGGCCACGGCATCAATCAGCATGCGGGTGGGCTCGTCGCCGTCGCGTTCGCGGCTTTGCGCCAATAGCGGCACGAAGGCCTGTGAGAACGCGCCTTCGGCGAACAGCCGGCGCAGCAGGTTGGGGATGCGAAAGGCGACGTTGAAGGCGTCGGTCATCACGCTGGCGCCGAAGGCCGCCGCCACCATCTGTTCGCGCACCAGCCCGGTGATGCGCGATGCCAGTGTCAACAAGGACACGGTGGACGCGGCGCGCAGCAAGTTCATGAGCGGTGGAGAGCGCCGCGGCAAGGCGGGCCGGCATGGGAGTGGCGCGGAGTATAGGAGTGACCACTCACGCGACAACGCGGTGCGAAGCCAAAGCGAAGCAGGCTGCTATACTCGCCGGCTGTTCACACGCAACACCCGCCCCACTCATGGCCACCTCGTCCAAAGTCAAGAAATCGGTCCGCATCGCCTCGGGCCGCAAGCGCGTGCGCCAAGACGTGCGCCTCAATGCCGCCAACACCGCCCTGCGCTCCAAGTTCCGCACAGCGGTCAAGGGCGTGCTCAAGGCGGTTTCGACCGGCGACAAGGCCAAGGCCACCGACAACTTCAAGACCGCTCAGAAGGTGATCGACTCGATCGCCGACAAGGGCCTCTTTCACAAGAACAAGGCGGCGCGTCACAAGAGCCGCCTGGCCGCGAAGGTGAAGGCGCTGGCGGCGCAGGCGTAACCGTCGCGCGGCTAGGCGCCCGCGGTCACCGCGGTCCTAGGTAACGGCTGCGAAGGCGTACCGAGTGGAAAAAAAAGAAAGGGGCCTCGGCCCCTTTTTGCTGCCTGTCCCGTTTCGCTCGCCCAAGTCGGGAACGCCCGCCGCCCGGTGACACTCGATTTCTTCGGCCTACGAAGACGCCGGCCGGTCGTCGGCGTCTGGCAGCAGGCAGGCTTCAGCCACCTGAAGCCGGTTGTCCCGGGCGAAGTTCATCACAAAGTCCCAGGCCATTGGCTCGATTTCCCGCAGCGCCTCGTTGACGACCACGCAACGCACGCCGTTGATCAGGTTGGGCACGCAATAAGGCGAGTAGCCGAGGTGGGCGGCCCGCCCCGCTTGCACGCCACCCGGCCGAAAGCAGGACATCACGCCGGCCAGGCGCTCGGCCCAGTCGCTCGGGCGAAATGCTTTGCCGTCCAGGGTGATGCCCTGAATGAAGACTTCGCGGTAAGGGGAGCTGATGGGCATCTCGAGAAAGAAGCTCCGGTGGTTCGTGACCACGCCGGCAAGCGCCCGATTGTGCTGCAGCGCAGCAGCCGGAATCGGCAGTCCCGTGCGAGCCGGAGCGCCGAGCAGGGTCGCCGGGCGGAGTCCTGCCGCTCCTTAGAATCGACCCCGCGCAGCACCGTGACGGACTGCGCGTTTTTCATCCTCGATGCCTGCCCCAAAAAATCATGAACGCTCCCGACGCCGCTCGCCTGCCCGCCGCCGCAGCCACCCCGCACGTCATGAACACTTACGGCCGGCTGCCGTTCGCGCTGTCGCACGGCCGCGGCTGCCGTGTGTGGGACACCGACGGGCGCGAGTACCTCGATGCGCTGGGCGGCATCGCGGTCAACACGCTCGGCCACGCGCATCCCAGGCTCGTGCCGGCGCTGCAGGAGCAGATCGGCAAGATGATTCATTGCTCGAACTACTACCAGCCGCCGCTGCAGGAGCAACTCGCGGCCAGGCTTTGCGAGCTGAGCGGGCTGAGCAATGCGTTCTTCTGCAATTCGGGCCTGGAGGCCAACGAGGCGGCGCTGAAGATCGCGCGCAAGTTCGGGCACGACAAGGGCATCGAGCGGCCCGAGATCATCGTGTACGAGAAGGCCTTTCACGGCCGCTCGATCGCCACGCTGTCGGCCACCGGCAATGCGAAGGTGCAGGCCGGCTTCGGCCCGCTGGTCGAAGGCTTCGTGCGCGTGCCGCTCAACGACGTGGCGGCCATCGAGGAAGTGGCCAACACGAGGCCGGGTGTGGTCGCGGTTTTCCTCGAAGTGATCCAGGGCGAAGGCGGGATCAACGCGACCACCACCGAATACCTGCGTGCGCTGCGCCGCCTGTGCGACGAGCGCGACTGGCTGCTCATGCTCGACGAAGTGCAGTGCGGCATCGGCCGTACCGGCAAGTGGTTTGCGCACCAGTGGGCCGGCATCCAGCCCGATGTCATGCCGCTGGCCAAGGGCCTGGGCAGCGGCGTGCCGATCGGCGCGGTGATCTGCGGGCCGCGCGCCGCGTGGGTGCTTGGCCCGGGCAACCACGGCAGCACCTTCGGCGGCAATCCGCTGGCGATGCGCGCCGGCATCGAGACGCTCGACATCATGCAGGCCGACGGCCTGCTGGCCAACGCCGCCACTGTCGGTGCGGCGCTGGTGGCCGGGTTCGAGCGCGAACTGGCCGATTCGCCCGGCATCGTCGAAATCCGGGGACACGGCCTGATGATCGGCATCGAGCTGGACCGCTCCTGCGGCGAGCTGCTCGGCGCGGCGGCCGAAGCGGGCCTGCTGATCAGCGTGACCGCCGAGCGCGTGGTCCGCCTGCTGCCGCCGCTGATCCTGACCCTGGCGGAAGCCTCGGAGGTGGTGGCGATCCTCGCGCCGCTGATCCGCGATTTTCTCGCTGCGCCTGTCACGTCGGAGTGAAGCCGCCATGAAGCCCGGATCGATTCCCCTCAGGCACTACCTGCAGTTCAAGGACTTCAGCGCCGAGGAGTACGCCTATCTGTTCGAGCGCGCCGCGCTCATCAAGAAACGCTTCAAGGAGTACGAGAAGTACACGCCGCTGGTCGACCGCACGCTGGCCATGATCTTTGAGAAGGCTTCCACCCGCACGCGGGTGAGCTTCGAGGCCGGCATGTACCAGCTCGGCGGCTCGGTGGTGAACCTGACGACCGGCGACAGCCAGCTCGGCCGCGCCGAGCCGGTGGAAGACAGCGCCCGCGTCATCAGCCGCATGGTCGATCTGGTGATGATCCGCACCTTCGGGCAGACCAAGCTCGAGCGCTTCGCTGCGCATTCACGCGTGCCGGTCATCAACGGCCTGACCAACGAATACCACCCCTGCCAGGTGCTGGCCGACGTCTTCACCTTCATCGAGCACCGCGGCAGTCTGCAAGGCAAGGTGGTGGCCTGGGTGGGCGACGGCAACAACATGGCCAACAGCTGGCTGCAGGCAGCCGAGATTCTGGGCTTCACGGTGCATGTGAGCACGCCCGGCGGCTACGAGATCGACCCGGCGGTGGCCGGGATCACGAACACCGGCTGCTACAAGGTTTTCAAGGACCCGATGGCCGCTTGCCAGGGCGCGCACCTGGTGACTACCGACGTGTGGACCAGCATGGGCTTCGAAGCCGAGAACGACGCCCGCCGGCAGGCCTTCGCCGACTGGTGCGTCGATGCCGAGATGATGGCCGCCGCGCGCAAGGACGCCCTCTTCATGCACTGCCTGCCGGCGCACCGTGGCGAGGAGGTCACTGGCGACGTGATCGACGGCCCGCAGTCGGTGGTGTGGGACGAGGCCGAGAACCGCATGCATGCGCAGAAGGCACTGATGGAGTACCTGGTGCTCGGGCGGGTCGGTTGATCGGGCCGCGGTGCGATGTCCGGTCACCGCGTTTGCGCCATCACGAACCGAGCCGGCTTGTTCGCCGGCTCGAAGGATGGCTCGCACGCTTGCGCCGCCAAGCCGCGGCGTAGCACAGCGCATTGATTGCCAGCACGCCGGCGGCGATCGCGACCTGCCAGACGCGTCCGCTGGCGGTCTGGGCCCAGTCGGGATAGATCAAGACAAGCAGGTAGTGCTCGATGAAGGAACCGTCGTAGCCGGCCTCGCCCCCGAGCGCACGCAGGCGGTTTTCCAGCGGCGTGAGCGGACAGGGCTTGCCTGCCAGCAGCACATAGGCGCCCCAGGCCAGCGCCGGCAGGTGCAGCCAGGCCCAACGCGGCTGGCGCCAGACTAGCAGGCCGCCGGCCGCGGCCCACAGGACGAAGGCCAGGTGCAGCAGCAAAACGGCGTCGGCAAGCAGGCGATAGTTCATGGCCCGAAGGTGGCAGCGGCGTCCATGGGGCTGAGCCTACGCCGGGCCCGGTCTGGCGGCGTGATCGCCCGCATTGCCGTCATGCACGCGTGCCATCATCGTCGGCGATGAGGGAAGTCGAACTCAAGCTGCAGGTCGGCGCAGCGGCGCGGGTGGGCGTCGAGCGCGCTGTCGCTGCGCCGGGCGCGTCACGCACCCGGCTGCAGGCCATCTACTTCGACACAGCGGACGGCCGGCTCGCCGCCGCCGGCCTCGCCTTGCGGCTGCGCAAGGAAGGCCGGCGCTGGGTGCAGACGCTCAAGGCCGGCAGCGCTCATGGCCTGGCGCGCGGCGAGCACAACGTGGCATTGACGGGTGTCACCGGGCTCCCGCCCGCAGTGGACCCGACGCGCCATCACGGCACGCCACCGGGCGATGCGCTCGCGGCCGCCCTTGCGCCGCGCAAGGGCGAACACGAAGGTGCTGCGCCGCTGCAGGCCCGCTACCGCACCGACATCCAGCGCCGCCATCGCCGCCAGCGCACGCGCCGCGGCACTGTGGAGCTGGCCTTCGACCGCGGCGAAATCGTCGCCGTTGGCCCTGCCGGCGAAGAGCGTCGCTGGCCGGTGTGCGAGCTGGAGATCGAACTGGTCAGCGGCTCGCCGCGCGCCGTTATCGAACTGGTGCGCCGCTTCGCCGCCGAGCATGGACTGTGGCTGGACACGCGCAGCAAGTCCGAGCGCGGAGAACGCCTGGCGCACGGCCTCGGCCCGCATGACGCAGCGCCGGCGGTCAAGGCCGAGCCGGTGCTGTTGGACAAAAGCATGAGCCCCGGCCAGGCCTGGGCCGCCGTGCTGCGCAACGTGCTGGCGCAGGCGCTGCCGAACTGGAGCGAAGTGGCGGCCGGCAGTACCGACATCGAGCCGCTGCACCAGTTGCGTGTCGCGCTGCGGCGCCTGCGGTCGGCGCATCGCTTCTTCGAGGGCTGGCCGGGCGTGCCGGCCGTCGCCTGGGGCGATGGCGTGGCGGCGCTCTTTCGTGCCCTCGGCGCGGTGCGTGACCGCGACGTGCTGGGCGGCGGCCTGCAGCGCGAGGTCGATGCGGCGCTGGCCGGCGTGGGCGAGCCGGTTCTGCCCTTGCCCCCGCCCACTGATGAGCCGCCCTGGGGCGAGTACGAACGTGCTCAGCACGGCCTGGTGCTGATCGACCTGTGCGGGGAGCTGGCGGACGATCCACCTTCCGCCGCGTCCACCGGCGTTGCCGGGGTGAGGACCGAGGCCGAAGAGCCGGGCGGCGGTAGCAATGAAGCGGTTTCCTTGCGCACGCTGGTCGCGGCGCGCCTTCAGCACTGGCACGCGCAGGCGCGCCGCGATGCGAAGCGCTTTGACCGTCTGAGCGACGAGCAGCGCCATCGCCTGCGCAAGCGCCTCAAGCGGCTGCGCTACGCGATCGAGTTCAGTGGCGGCCTGTTCCCGCGCCGCGCAGTAAAGAGCTACCTCGCGCGCTTGCGCCGGGCGCAGGAGCGGCTTGGCGAGTTCAATGACGTCTGCGTCGCGGTGGCCGCCTACCGCTTGCTCGCGTCCAGCGAGCCGCGCGCGTGGTTTGCGCTGGGCTGGCTGGCGGCCCGCCGGGCCGTCGTGCTTGCGGCCGCCGGCAAGGAACTCGAACGCCTGCGCAAAGCCCAGCCGTTCTGGGACTGAGCCGATCAGCGCACGCGCAGGCCCGGCACCGCGCCGGCCGTGGGTTCGAGCAGGAACAGGCCCGGATGGGTTTTGTCGTCGACGTGCGAGGCGGCCAGCACCATGCCTTCGCTGAGGCCGAACTTCATCTTTCGCGGTGCGAGGTTGGCGACGACGACAGTCATCTTGCCGACGAGTGCGGCCGGATCGAAGGCTGACTGGATGCCGCTGAATACCGTGCGCGACTGGGCTTCGCCGACATCGAGCGTGAGCTTCAGGAGCTTGGTGCTGCCCTCGACCCGGGCGGCATCGACGATGAGGGCCAGCCGCAGGTCGATCCTGGCGAAGTCTTCGATGGCGATGGTGGGCGCCAGCGCTTCGCCGCCGGGCAAAAGCGCTGAGGCCGGCGCACCGTTGCCGCTTTTCCCGGCGACCGCGGCTTCCGGTGCCGGTGCCTGCGCCGGTGCTTCGAACAGTGCATCGACCAGCTTGGCATCGACCCGCTGCAGCAGGTGGCTGTAGCCGCCGATCTCGTGCGCGCCGAGCAGCCGGCTCGCGTCGACGGAGCTCAGCGGCTCGATCCGAAGGAAAGCTTCAACCTGGGCGGCCAAGGCCGGCAGCACCGGCTTGAGGTAGAGCGTGAGGAGACGGAACGCTTCGATGCAGGTGCTGCACACGTCGTGCAGGCGGGCGTCCTCGCCAGCCTTCTTGGCCAGCTCCCAGGGCTTGTTGGCATCGACGTACTCGTTGACGCGGTCGGCCAGCGCCATGGTTTCGCGCAGCGCCTTGGCGTATTCGCGCTGGTCGTACAGCGCCGTGATGTCGCCGGCCGCTGCCTGCAGGCCTTCGAGCAGGGTGCGGCCGTCGGCACCGAGTTCGGCCGCCAGCCGGTTGCCGAAACGCCTGGCGAGGAAACCCGCCGCCCGGCTGGCGATGTTCACGTACTTGCCGACCAGATCGCTGTTGACACGCGCAACGAAGTCATCCGGATTGAAATCGACGTCCTCGACCTTGCCGTTGAGCTTGGCCGCGATGTAGTAGCGCAGCCACTCCGGATTCAGCCCGAGCTGCAAGTAGCGCAGCGGATCGATGCCGGTGCCGCGGCTCTTGCTCATCTTCTCGCCGCTGACCGTGATGAAGCCGTGCACGAACACATGGTCGGGCGTCTTGCGACCGCTGAAGTGCAGCATCGCCGGCCAGAACAGCGTGTGGAAATAGGTGATGTCCTTGCCGATGAAATGCACCTGCTCCGTCGCCGGATCGGCCATGAACTCGTCGAATGAGCGCGCTTCACCGCGCTCGCGCGCCTTTCCCGAATCGAAGTAGCTCTTCAGAGAAGCCAGATAGCCGATCGGCGCGTCGAGCCAGACGTAGAAGTACTTGCCCGGCGCGTCGGGAATCTCGATGCCGAAGTAGGGCGCGTCGCGCGAGATATCCCAGTCGGCCAGGCCGCCGTGGCCGAACTCGTCGACCGTGAACCATTCCTTGATCTTGTTGAGCACCTCGGCCTGCAGCCGCGGCGAGCCGTCCTGACCGGCGCCGACCGTCCATTCCTGCAGGAACCCGATGCAGCGCGAGGAACTGAGCTGGAAGAAATGGTGCTCGCTGCTCTTTCGCACCGGTGCAGCACCGGTGAGCGTCGAGTACGGGTGCTTGAGCTCGGTCGGCGCGTAAACCGCGCCGCACACTTCGCAGGAGTCGCCGTACTGGTCCTTCGCGCCGCACTTCGGGCATTCGCCCTTGATGTAGCGATCCGGCAGAAACATGCCCTTGACCGGGTCGAAGAACTGTTCGACGTCGCGCGTGAAGATCAGCCCGTTCCTGCGCAGCGCGCGGTAGGTGTCCTGAGCGAGTTGGTGGTTCTCGGGCGCGTCGGTCGAGTGCCAGTGGTCGAAGTCGATGTGAAAGCCGTCGAGATACGGCTTGCGGCCCGCCGCGATGTTGGCGACGAACTGCTGCGGCGTCTTGCCGGCTTTCTCGGCCGCGATCATGATCGGCGCGCCGTGCGCATCGTCGGCGCCGACGAAGTGCACCGCGTGGCCCTGCATCCTCTGGAAGCGCACCCAGATGTCGGCCTGGATGTACTCCATCATGTGGCCGATGTGGAACGGCCCGTTGGCGTAGGGCAGGGCGGTGGTGACGAAGAGCTGGCGCGGCATGTGCGAAAGGACCGGAAGTTGGGGCCGGGAATGGGACAGTACCCACTTCGATTGTAGGTGCGCACTCGTCGCGCATCGCCTTGCCGGACGGTGCTTGGCGGCTTGCAGGAGCGTCGTTACGGCCCGGGGAAACTCCTGGATTTCCCTCCCCTTTCCGGTGCTGGCACAGCGACGCAATACCGGCTCACCGCGAAGCGCTCGGATAGACTCATGAGCTCTTTTGCAACACCTTGCATCGCTCCCATGTCCCCGTCTCCCGCCCTGACCGATAGCGCCGTGCTCGATGCACTCAAGGGCGTCATCGACCCGAACACCGGCCGCGATTTCGTGTCGACGCGGCGGGTGAAGAACCTGCGCGTCGAGGGCGGCGACATCGCCTTCGACATCGAACTCGGCTATCCCGCCAAGAGCCAGATCGCGACGCTGCGCAAGGCGCTGATCGCGGCGACACGCCAGCTCGCGGGCGTGGAGAACGTCAGCGTCAACATCGCCACCAAGGTCATTCCGCATGCCGTGCAGCGCGGCGTGCAATTGATGCCCAACGTGAAGAACATCATCGCGGTGGCCTCGGGCAAGGGCGGCGTCGGCAAGAGCACGACCGCCGTCAACTTGGCCCTCGCGCTGGCCGCCGAAGGCGCTTCGGTCGGCATGCTCGACGCCGACATCTACGGCCCCAGCCAGCCCATGATGCTCGGCATCGAAGGTCGCCCGGAAAGCGCCGACGGCCAGAGCATGGAGCCGATGGAGAACTACGGCGTGCAGGTCATGTCGATCGGCTTCCTGGTCGATTCCGGCGACCCGATGATCTGGCGTGGCCCGATGGCCACGCAGGCGCTCGAGCAGATGCTCAAGCAGACCAACTGGCGCGACCTCGACTACCTCATCGTCGACATGCCGCCCGGCACCGGCGACATCCAGCTCACGCTCAGCCAGCGCGTGCCGCTCACCGGCGCGATCATCGTCACCACGCCGCAGGACATCGCGCTGCTCGACGCCCGCAAGGGCCTGAAGATGTTCGAGAAGGTCGGCGTGCCGATCCTCGGCGTGGTCGAGAACATGGCCGTGCACATCTGCACGAACTGCGGCCACCAGGAGCACATCTTCGGCTCCGAGGGCGGCAAGAAGATGAGCACGGAATACGGGGTCGAGTACCTGGGCGGCTTGCCACTGAGCATGGCCATCCGCGAGCAGGCCGATGCCGGCCGGCCCAGCGTGGTGAGCGACCCCGACGGCGAGATCGCCGCGCTCTACAAGACGGTCGCGCGCAAGGTGGCGGTGAAGATTGCCGAGAAGGCCAAGGACTATTCGGCCAAGTTCCCGACGATCTCCATTTCCAAGACGACCTGAGCGAGAGACACCATGCAAACGGGCGAGCGCGCTGCTGAGCGACCCGCCGTCTCGGTGGCGGTGGTGGTGGAGCGTGAGGCCAAGCCGAACCGCTGGGAAGACTGGCGTTTTCGCATCGTCGAGGTGTTGCCCGACGAGCCGGCCTTCGGCCGCGAGCCGCGCCTGCTGCGCGACGATGGCAAGACGGCGCGCTGGCTGTTCCCGGGGTTCACCGTGGCGCTGTACCGCGACGAGTGCGAGGGGTACCACCTCAATCTCACGTCGGGCTCGCCGGTGTGGTTCGTGGTGTGGCGCATCGGTGAGACCGACCCGCCCGTGGCCACGCCCGAGATCGTGAGCGTGTCCTACAACGAGGCCGGCCGCTGGCTCGACGCGCAGGAGCGCGTCGACAACCTGCCGCTGCCGGCCGAGACCGCCGCCTGGCTGCAGGCGTACACCGACGAGCACTACCGGCCCGAGGTCAAGCAGCGCCGCCGCCCCGCATCCTTCAAGTCTCCCCAGCAGCGATGAGCGACGACAACTTTCTTTCGCGATGGTCGCGGCGCAAGGCCGACGTGAAGAGCGGCCGGCCGGCCGGCGGCGCACCGGGGGCTGTGCCGGCGACGCTCGAGCCGACGCCGGGGCTCCCGCCCGAGCCCGAGCTCGTTGCCGACCCGGTATCGGCACCGGTGGTCGCACGCGCTTCGATCGACGCCGGTCATGAACGAGGCACCGGCACGGCGCTGTCCGATCCGACGGCTCTCGAGCCTTCAACGCAAGCCGCGCCCCCGCCGCCTGCGCCGACGCTCGAGGATGTCGCCGCGCTCGTGCCGGGCGACGAGATCTCGCGCTTCGTCGCCTTCGGCGTCGACGAAAACGTCAAGCGGGCCGCCGTCAAGAAGCTGTTCACCGACCCGCGCTACAACATCATGGACGGGCTCGATGTGTACATCGACGACTACGGCAAGCCCGACCCGATCCCGATGGCGATGCTGCGCAAGATGAATCAGTCGAAGTTTCTCGGCCTGTTCGCCGAGGAAGAAGCCGCCGAGGCGCTGGAAGCCGAACGCCTGGCCGCAACCGGTTCGCAAACAGCCATCTCCGAGCCAGCCGGTGACTCGCTGGCGGCAGCACCCGAACCCGCCGATGCTTTGGCCGACGACCCGGCTCTTTCCCTTGCATCTAACCAGGCAGCGGACCCGACAGCCCCTGCCGCGACCGTGCCCCACGACGCCCATGAAGACCCTGATCTGCAACTGCAACCAGACGATGCCGCTCGACGGCCCGGCGCTGAAATCGGCGCTGGGCGCGAGCGCGGCTGACGGTCTAGAAACCGTTCACACGCTGCTGTGCCGCCGCGAGGCCGGCGCCTTCCAGCGCGCGGCCAAGTCGGGCGAGGATCTGCTCGTCGCCTGCACCCAGGAGCAGCGGCTTTTCCTCGAACTCAATGGCGAGACCGAGGGCGCGCCCAGCGTGCAGGAGCGGCCAATCCGTTTCGTCAACATCCGTGAGACGGCCGGTTGGAGCGGCGCCGCCCAAGCCGCCCCCGCCTCGCTCACGCCCAAGATCGCCGCGCTGATCGCCGCGGCTCAGCTGCCCGAGCCCGAGCCGGTGCCCTTCGTGAGCTATCGATCGGGCGGACGCCTGCTCGTCGTGGGTTCGGCCGACGCCGCTCAGCGTGCAGCGCAGATGCTGCAGGACAAGCTCGATGTCTCGCTCCTGCTCGACGTCTCCGGCGGCACGCTGCCGCAGATGCGCACGCTGCCGGTGGCGGCCGGTCGGGTCACGAAGATCGAAGGCTGGCTCGGCGCCTTCCAGGTGAGCTGGGAATCGGGCAACCCGATCGACCTGGACCTGTGCACGCGCTGCAATGCCTGCATCGACGCCTGCCCGGAAGGCGCGATCGATTTCAGCTACCAGATCGACTTGGCGATGTGCAAAAGCCACCGCGACTGCGTGCGCGTGTGCGACGCGGCCGGAGCCATCGATTTCAGCCGTGCTCCCAGCCAGACCACCGAGCGCTACGACCTGGTGCTCGACCTCGGCATCGACCCGCTGATCACCTTGCACCAGCCGCCTCAGGGCTATTTCCGCGTCGATCCGGTGCGGGGCGAGTCGTCGCTGATCGACGCCGTGCTCCAGTTGCGCGAGCTGGTCGGTGAATTCGAGAAACCCAAGTTCTTCAACTACAAGCAGAAGCTCTGCGCACACAGCCGCAACGAGCGCGAGGGCTGCACCTCCTGCATCGATGTCTGTTCGGCGCAGGCGATCAGCAGCCGTCGCACGCAGAACGGCCCCGAGAAGGGCGGCATCGCCGTCAACCCGAACCTGTGCGTGGGCTGCGGTGCCTGCACCACCGTGTGTCCGAGCGGCGCGCTCACCTACGCCACGCCCGGCCCTGCGCATCTGGGCCAGCGGCTGCGCACTTTGCTCGGTACCTACCGCAAGGCGGGCGGCCCGAAGATCGCAGGCGGCCCGGTGCTGCTGCTGCACAGCCAGGGCGCCGGGGCGGAGCTGATCGGCGCACTCGGCCGCGCGGCGCGCGTGAGCGAGCGTCGGCCGGGAGCTTCCGGCGTGCAGGCGGCGGCGCCGGCACGCACCGGCACGGCGG
>NZ_JACDCW010000175.1 GCF_013817345.1 Methylibium sp. | reverse complement strand
CGCGAGAAGATCGCATCCTGCGTGAGGCCGGCCACGCCGTCGAGCGTGACCTCGCTGTAGCTGGGCAGCATCTGGTAGCCGGCATCGGCTGCCATGTTGATGTCGAACGGGCTCATCTGCTTGCCCGGCGTGAACATGTGGAGGATGTAGGGGCGGTCCATGGCAATGGTCTCGGTGGATGTCGCTGAAAAAGGTATGTGTACCGCAGGCGGCGGTGGCGGATGCGTTGTGGTGTGCTGCTATGACGGCGGCGCGCCGGCATCGACGACCGCACCGTGGTTGCGGGCGGCGACGATGAGCGTGTGCAAGGCGGGGTCGACCGCGCCGGCTGCGCGCGCCGCGTCGAGCAAGGCTTGCGCCTCGATGCCGGAAGGCAGGATGGCGAAGCCGGTCGGTCCCCAGGAGCTCTGACCAGTGGCCGCCGTGCCGTGGCCGGCGATCCAATCGCAGGCTCGCGCGACCGCCGGGCTGGCATAGCCACTGCCGCCCTGCGCCGGCGCGAAGTGGCAGCCGACGAGTTGCTGCACGCGGCTCACGCCTGCTGCGAAGCTGGTGAAGTCGGCCGTGGCCGCGCCCGGCAGCACGCGCATCAGCACTTCATGGCAAACCGCGGCAGCGTCTTCGCGCGCGAACGGCGGCAAGGCCGACAGCGCGGCCTTCTCGTCGGTGCCGCTCAGGCCGCGCCGGGCGGGGTCGAGCAGCAGCAGCACGCGCCACTCGGCGGGCACGTCGAAGCGCGCCAGCAGCGGCGCGGGCGTGCCGTCTTCCCCGGGGCCGCCGTCGAGCAGCAGTCCGCCGTGGTCGAACCCTGCGATGCCCACGCCCGAGCGCAGACCGCGACCGAGCAGGCGGGCGATTTCGGCGGTGGCGAGCGACAGGCCGTGCAAGGCGGCGAAGGCCCGGCCGATGGCCAGCGCCAGTTGCGTGCCCGAGCCGAAGCCAGCATGGGCGGGCAGCACCTGGGCGAGATGCAGGTGTACCGGCGCTCGGGAGCCGGTGGCGCGCTGCAGGTCAGCGAGGTGTTCGCGCGCGCGCCCCAGTTCGGCCTGCGCGGCGGCGCCCTCGGCGCTCATGCGCGGCTCGTCGCCGCGTTGCAGTTCGACCACCGTCTCGAAGCCGTCGATCACCAGGCCCAGGCTGCCGAAGCGGCGGCCGAGCGAGGCGGACGGGTCGAGGAAGCCGAGATGCAGGCGGCCGGGCGCACTGACGCGGACGCGGCGGTTCGGGCGGGTGGGAGCAGGCGAGGCAGGCGGCATGGCGAGCATGGTCGGTGCTTTGAATGCAAGCCCCGTTCCCGCGCTCAATGCCGTGCCTGCGGCGGAGCTGTCAACGCCGGTGCTGCGCGTGACGCGGAGATTGTGTCGAAGCCAGCACAGTGTGTCATGCCCGCACCGGCCCTCAGGTCCGCCACACACGGGGCGAGCCGGCGCTAAGTCCCCAGGCTTGTTCACGCCAGCGCTCCCGCACCGCGGTGAGCAGCGTCCACGCCGGTTCGACGTTCGGCGCGAGCACGCGCAGCACGATCACCCGCTCGTGCGGCGCGGTGCAGCCGCTGGTGGCGGCCAATGCGTGGCCGGTGCAGACCGCGCGCGTCGCGTCGAGCAGCGACTCGGTCCGTTTGCCGCCGATCGGCCCGCCGCCGGCAAACCACATCGTCGCCATCACGGGATATCCGGCCCAGCCGAGCGGCGAGTCGAGCAACTGCGGCGTCGCGCCGTCCACCGTGCCGCGCTCCAGCCACACGCCCGGCAGCTCGATGTGCTGCGTGATGCGGCCGCGATCGAAGGGCGCGTCGCTGGCCGGCAGGCCGAGGGCGAGCAGATCCCAGCCGATCATCTCGGCGCCCGGCGTCAGCTCGAAGCGCATGCGGTTCTCGGCCAGCGCGCCGGCGTGGCAGATCGTCTCCAGCGGCAGCCACTCGAGACGCGCGTTCGGTGCGAGCCGTGCCCACACGCTCTGCAAGGCCGGCTCGCCGGCGCTGCGGTAAAACCGCGTGGCCCCCGGCGTGGTGACGAGCCCGTGCGCCTGCTCCTCCACCGCGAGATCGATGACGAGTTCATCGCCACCGGCGATGCCCCCGGGCGGGTGCACGAGCACGCCGTGGCAAATGCCCGGTCCTTCGGGATGCAGGCTTTTCAGCAGCCGCAGCGGGCCGCTGTGGCGGTGCAGGGCGACGCTGCGTTCGCCGTCGCGGCGGAAGGTGAGATTGAGCCGTCCTTGCCAGGCCATCGGGATGCGCGAGTCGAGGTCGGCTAAGTATCGCCGCGCACCGTGCCGCGGCGATGGACGCCATGCCGCAACGCGTCGATTGTCTTCAGCACACGGCTGAGCAGCCGCGGTCGAAATCAGCCGGTCGGCACGATCAGATAGTGGTCGGCGAGCAGCAGAACGAACAGGCCGAACAGCGTGCTGATCGAGCAGTGGAAGGTCGGCATGGCCCAGCGCTCGTCGCGCCGCAGCCGCCATGCGAAACCCACGAAGCGTGCGCCCAGCAGCACGGCGCCCGCAAGGTAGAGCCCGCCGCTCAGGCCGATCAAGTACGGCAGCAGGCTGACGGCCCAGAACGCGATGGCATAGGCCAGGATGCGCGAAGACGTGAATGCGACCCCGTGGGTCACCGGCAGCATCGGCACCTCGGCACGCGCATAGTCCGCGCGGCGATGGATCGCCAGGGGCCAGAAGTGAGGGGGCGTCCAGATGAAGATCATCAGGAACAGCAGCAGCGCGCCGGCATCGATCTGCCCGGTCACCGCCACCCAGCCCAGCAGCGGTGGGGCCGCACCGGCTGCCCCTCCGATGACGATGTTCTGCGGCGTGCGGTGCTTCAGGAGCACGCTGTAGACCACCGCATAGCCAAGCAGCGAGGCCAGCGTCAGCAGCGTGCAGAGCAGGTTGGTGAACGTCAGAAGCAGCGCCGTTCCAGCCGTCGCCAGCAGCGCGGCGAAGGCGGCGACTTCGGGCACGCCGAGCACGCCGCGCGGCATCGGCCGGGCACGGGTGCGGGCCATCAGGCCGTCGATGCGACGATCGACCAGGTGGTTGACCGCTGCCGCAGCCGCGGCGAGCGAGGCGATGCCAAGGCTGCCGAAGACCAGCACCCGCCACGGCACCGCCGCATGGGTCGACAGCAGCATGCCGGCCACGGCAGTGAACATCATGAGGGCGACGACCCGCGGCTTGGTCAGCGCGGCGTACTCACGCCAGCGCGGCCGCGCAAGCGGCGGCGCGAGCGCGGCGGCGGCTAGCGGAAGAACAGCAGCCGCGTCAGGAAGGTGTAGTCGGCTTCGGCCCACATCAACCCCACCAGGACGAGGAGCGCCAGTGGCGGCAGCACGATGGCGCACACCAGCGCCATCCGCTCCCAGGCCATGTGCATGAACACGGCGACGATTAACCCCGCCTTGAGCAGCATGAAGACCAGGATCAGGCCCCAGCGCATGAGGCCCTGGAACTGGAAGTAGTCGACCAGATAGGACAGCGTGCTCAGCACGAACAGCAGCCCCCAGATCTTGAGGTACAGGCCGATGGGGTGCTGCTGGCCGGTGGCGGCGGAGGATGCAGAGGAGGGCGTCATGAATCACCTCACCACAGATAGAACAGCGCGAAGATGAAGACCCACACCAGGTCGACGAAGTGCCAGTACAGGCCGGCGATCTCGACGATCTGGTAGTTGCCGCTTTGCTCGTAGTCGCCGCGCCGCACCTTGAGCGCCACGATCAGCAGATAGACCACCCCGGCCGACACGTGCAGCCCGTGAAAGCCGGTGATCATGAAAAAGGTCGAGCCGAACTGCGCCGCGCCCATCGGGTTGCTCCACGGGCGCACGCCTTCCGAGATGAGCTTGGTCCACTCGAAGGCCTGCATGCCGACGAACAGCACGCCGAGCCCCGCCGTTGCGAAAAGCAGCGCAGCGGCGTTGCGCCGGTCGCGACGGTAGGCGCAGTTGACCGCCATGGCCATCGTGCCGCTGCTGGTGATGAGCACGAAGGTCATGATGGCGATCAGCAGCAGCGGCACGCTGGTGGCGCCGACCTGCAGCGCGAACACCTCGCTCGTGTTGGGCCAGGCCACCGTGGTCGAGGCGCGCACCGTCATGTAGCCGGTGAGGAAGCTGCCGAAGACGAAGGTGTCCGACAGCAGGAAGATCCACATCATCGCCTTGCCCCAGGCGACGTTGCTGAACGCCTCGCGGTCGGCGGACCAGTCCGTGACGAAGCCGCGCCAGCCGCCTTGGGTCGTGGTGGTGGTAGTCATGTCGGTTGCTCCGGCGTGCGGTGCGAACGTTCGGTGGGGGGCAAAGCCGTGGGCGGGTGTCCGGCGGCGCGCCGGTGCGGCGGTCGGCCCTGCGGGCCGACTGCGCTGCGCTGCTCGGGCTTGCGGGCCGTCGCGCAACTCGCTTCGTTCGCTGCGCTCACTGCGCTCAAACAGGCGCGACGAGTCAGTTGACGAAGCGCGCTGCGCGCGCCGCCCGCAAACCCTGCGCTGCTCGCCGCCGCACAGGCGCGCCGCCGGACACCCGCCCA
>NZ_JACDCW010000174.1 GCF_013817345.1 Methylibium sp. | reverse complement strand
GATGCTGTGCAGGCGCCCGCGCTCGTCATAGCGGTAGCGCGCGAGCGTGCCGTCCGGGTAGGTGACGAGATCGATGAGACCGTCGGGGCGATGCGAGGTTTGCAGTACCAGCGGCCCATCGGTTGCCGATTGCATCGACTTGCGGGAGATGCGTCCCCGCTCGTCATAGTCGTACAGCACGACGCCACCTTCGTCGTCGACCCGCACCAGCCGTCCGCCGGCGGTGTGCAGCCCTGCATCGGCCGGTGCCGGAGCGCCGTTGTCGTGATAGACGTAGCGCGCCACCGGTGACATGGCTGCGCTGCCATGGCGCACTTCGATCGGTCGGTTCGCAAGATCGAAGCGGCGCAGCACACGCGCTGAACCGGTGCGCGACTCCACCGTATTGCCGCTGGCGTCAATCACCGCGACCTGGATTTGCTCAGGCCGCTCGACGCGCAGCACATGGCCCAGGAGGTCGTGGGTGAAGCGAGTGCGAACGCCGCTGGCATCGACGTGTTCGATCAAGCGCCCCTTGACGTCGTAGGTATCGCTCGAGGTAAGCACCTGCGTCCCGAGCAACTGCTCTATGCGCGTGACTCGCCCTGCCACGTCAACGAAGCGGCGCGTGACCGTGCCGGTGTGCTGCGCGGACGCATCGGCGCGGTTGTCCTCCTCGTCGGCTTCTTCGATCAAGCCGGGCAGGTAGCGGGCAGTGGCGATGGCACCATCCGGGCGGATCGTGCGCACCGCGCGTCCAAGGGCGTCGTAGACGATCTCCGTGTGGGGATCGCCCGGCTCGGGAGCCGCATAGGCCGCGCCTGCCGGACGGCGGGTCAGGTAAGTTCGCGCCAGCACGCCGCGCGGTCCGAAGACATTGCAAGCGTCGATGACCTCGCCCAACGCGTCCGATACGCGCCGTTCGATCAACCGTCCGTTGCCGTCGATGAACTGGCGTTCGGTCCGGCGGGGCGTGGCAGCAGAGGTTCGGTGCGAAACAACAAGCTGCACCGGCACGGTGCTGGTGTCGTAGGTGTAGGACACGGTCGGTTCTGCATCGCTGTCGCCGGGCTCGACCTTGTTCAGCATCCGAGCCAGCGCGTCGAATCGGGCGGTGGACCTCGCGCCGGACGGTTCGGTGATCGCTGTGGGCTGATAGACACGCAGGTCGAACTCGGCCCTGACCTCGTTGCCCATCGCGTCACGCACGCGCACTGGGTAGCATCCCGCCCTCTCGAAACGCAGCGCCGACACCCCGCCGCGCGGGCCGGTGATGCGCCCGTGTAATCCGTCGGCGTCCACCATGCGCTCGAAACGGCCCAGCTCGACCCACCACCCGTTTGTGCCGGCACGGCGCGTGTAACCCAGCGCTGCGAAGTCAGGCGGATCAGCGCCGTACACCTCCACCGCCCCGGCGTCGGTGAGTGCCAATGCGGCGCGTGCAGTAAGGAGCCCTTGTGCGCCGACTTGCCCCAAGGGCAGTTGGTCGTATTCGGCGCGCGTCTCCGCCAGCAGGGTGCCCTCCCCGTCCGTTTGCCTTGCGCGAGACAGGCGCTGGCGGAAGCGCCCGGCGGGGTCCACCGCGTAGTCGGTGAAGGTGTGCAGCGTGGCGGTCGGCTCGGCCTGTCCCTCGACAAAGCTATGCTCGACCGCCTCGGTCACGTTGCCTTCGGGGTCCCAGGCGAGCTGCTCGCTGACGATCCAACTCACCGCGGTCGGGGCGCCTTCAAAGGTGAAGCGGGTGTTGCTGCGCAGGCGCGGCACGACGGTGAAGCCCGCCGTCGCGTCAGCCACTTCCCAGTCCTGGGCGAGCCGGTCGAAGCGTCGGCCATCTTCGCCGGTGCGCTCCTGTCGGAACAGCCGTCCGCGGATCGCGCGCCAGCGGCGACGCTCGGCCTGCGTCGCCGGTTCCGTCCCGTCCGGCAGCAGCCCGGTGTGAAACCAGCGCGTGGTTCGCAGGGTGGCCACGCTTGCGTCCCCGACGTCTTCGGACTCGACTCGGCCAAAGCCGCAGACCTCGCGCAGCACGCCGTCGTAGCGACCCTCGTGGTAGGCGAACCGCGTGACGCTGTCGGCGCCGCCCGATTGGTCCGAGATGCGGACCTCGCCAACCACCGGCAGCACGAACGGCAGCCGGGTGGTCCACGCAGCGCCGCGCAAGGCGTCTCGGCTCGCCTCGAGTGCTGAGGTGGAGTAGCTAACCTGCGTGCGGCGGCCGATGGAGTTGTCGATGACGTTCAGTAGCCCACAGCGGACGCCGCCCAGAGGATCGAGCACGAACCAGCGGGCACGACCGGACGCAAGCGTGGCCGTCCAGCACAGGCCGGGGCTGCCGGTACCGAACAGGTCGGCGACGCGCAGATCCCGCATTGCTTCCGTCGGAAGATGCTCGATCTCGCGCGGCGCCTCGAATCCACTGCCCCAGCGATTCGGCCACCAGCGCACGAGGCCATCGCCCACGTAAATCACGTCTGCGCATCCGTCGCCATCGAGATCGACCACGAAGACGCGGTTTGGATCGACATCGAAGGGCAGGCGCGGCGGGGTGGTCATGGACACCGCATCGCCAAACCGACCGAAGCCGAGGTAGGGCCAATACGTCACTCCTCGCCCATCGACCCGGACGACATCCGGCGAGCCGTCGCCGGTCATGTCTGCACAGAACACGTGAGGGTCGGCCAAGTCACTCGGGGGCCCAGCCGGCGTCGCGGGCACGACCACGGGAGTCGGCTGCCAGTCGCCGCGCTCGTTGCGCTGCGCCAGCATCAACGCATTGCCATTGCTCCACAGCAGATCGATCAGGCCGTTGCCGTCGAAGTCGGCAAGGCGGCATCTTGGTGAGGCCAGCGCCAATGCTGGTGCCTCGCCCCAGGCAACCGGCCGTGCGAAACCCTGAGACGTTCGCGGCTGGTATCCGCGCAGCGGTTGGTCAACGCGGACCACGTCGGCCAAGCCATCGCCATCGATGTCCACGAGGGCAGCTTGGGCACCGGTGCTCGCCAACTGCGGCACCAGACCGGCGTTGCGCGGGCGACCCCACAGGCCGCCCAGGTTTGGCCACACGCGGGCGGTGCCCGCTATGCCGATCTCGAGCACGTCGGGCAGCCCGTTGCCATTCCAGTCGACCAACTCCACGCGACCCCGGTCGCCCAAGCCCGGCGGCAGGGCGCCTTCGTCGAGCGCTCCCATGCGCTGCAGGCGAGGCGCGGCAGGCTCGGTGTAAGCCAGGCGCAGCGGCGGTGCGGACAGCGACGCACCGTCGTCGTCGAAGCCGGACAGTGTGATCGAGCTGAGGAGCGAGGCGCCGTTCGGTTGCGCGACGGAATAGCCGATGTCCCACCGCCGCACGAGGCTGTGTGCGGCGCCGATGAGGTGGAGCTCTACCTTCGCACAGCGCTCGTCGGTCTGAAGCAGGAAGCCGCCGCGGCCCCAGCGAAGCGGGTCGGGCCGCGGCTCATGGTGAAACTCGACCCGGTACGGCCCGTAGGTCAGTTCGTCAAGGTAGCGCTGGGCACCGGATGCGCGCCAGGTGAAAGTGGCCGTCTGGCCGAGGTTGTCCTCCACGCGGTGTGCCAGCCAGGCCCAAGTGCCGCCGGCCAGTCCGGCGATGCGGCTGTCCGCGCTGGTGCCAAGCTCATAGCGCGTGCCGGCGCGATCCGTGACCCGGAAACCGTCGCCCAGGCGTTCGATTCGCCAGTCGCCGGTTTCGACCTCGGGGCGCAGGCTGCCGTCGGGCAGGCGTACCAGAGGTCCCGAGCCTTCGAGCACCAAGATGTCGCTGTTGTCATAACGCGGCCGGCCGATCATCGTGGTGCGCAGGATGCGCGGCAGCTGCAAAGACCAGCCCATGCCGAACGGTCCGTTGCTCGACGCCGAGTCATAGCGCAGGGACAGCTTCGGTCCAATGTCGTTGGGGCCGTTGGGCAAGCCGAGGGGGACGTTGAAAGCGCCTGTGCCGCTGTGCAAGTCAGGCGTAAAGGTCTCCCCGAGGCCGTCTAGGCCGCCACCGCCTCCTGGCAACGAAGGCGCCTGGCTCGCGAATCCGACGTCGATCGACATGGCCGGCCTCAGCTGCGCGGCGTGAAGGTGTAGGACAGCACCAATGCGATGTTGTCGATCGCCGACAGGGCCAGCGCGCCATCGGTTACCCATCCCGGGTTGTCGGCGGCCTGGAGCTCGATGCGGTAGTCGCCCAGCGCCGTGCCACCCGCGGCGCCCGCCAGGTCATCGACCGCCACCGTGCCGTCGGCGGCTGTGATGACGCGCACCGCCGGCTTGCCGGGCGCTGCAACGTGCAGCACGAGGCCGCCAGCGCGGGCGCGCGGCGTCGTTGCGACGACCAGGCTGAGCTCGGCGAGTTGCGGGTCGGTCTCGGACGGGGCGAAGTCGCCGCGTGCGAGCGGCAGCGCCAGCACGCCAGAGCCGTAGAACAGGAAGAAGGCATCCGGATACAGCCAACGCAGGGGATAGGGCCGTTGCCGCTGGTTGGCCTGCGGAAGAGCGGCCAGCTCGGCCAGCACCAGCTCCCGCAGGTCGGGGTCGAAGCGCGC
>NZ_JACDCW010000173.1 GCF_013817345.1 Methylibium sp. | reverse complement strand
CTCGTGCAGGTGCTCTTCGAGGAAGCCTTCCCCGGCCGCAATACCTATCTCGTGCCGCGGCCGAGGAGTGGTTCGCTGAAGTACGTCGCCGACTTGACGAACGTGCGGCTGCGGCGGTCGATCTACTTCAAGCTGGCTCGACTGCTGGCCCGGCAGGTACGCGCCGCCGATCTCCTGGTTGTGCATGGCATGACTCCGCTCTTCGCGAAGGCCCTGCGCGCGGTTCGGCCGGAGTGCGTGGTGGTCTGGGTCGGCTGGGGCTTCGACTATTACCGGCTTCTCGAGGACCAGCTCGGCGGCCTGCTCCTCGACAAGACCGCGCGTCTGGAACCCGAAGTCACACGCAGCAGGGACCGACCGAAGCCCCGCAAGCCGCTGCCCATCGTGTCGGTGGCCGCGCGCATCGACGCCTTCAGCGTCAATCCGAGCGAAGTCGACCTGCTCCGCGCCGTCCTGCCCGCGCTGCGCGCGACCTATCACGCGCTGCCGTCCTTCACGGTGGAGGACATCTTCGACCGGGGCGCCGCCCTCATGGCGGGCCCCGACATCCTGGTCGGCAATTCGGCCTCCCTGTCCAACAACCATCTCGAAGCCTTCGACATGCTGCTGCCGCTGGTGGGCAGCGACCGCCGGCTGGTGGTGCCTCTGAGTTACGGCAATACCCGCTATGCGGAGCGCGTCGCCCAGGCCGGAAGCGAGCGTTTCGCGGAGCGTTTCGTTCCGCTCCGAACCTGGATGCCCATCGAGGCCTACAACGAGCAGATGCGAAGCTGCGGCTTCGTCGTGATGAACCATCGGCGACAGAAGGCCGTCGGCACCATCGGCGCGGCGCTGTACAAGGGCGCCAAGGTGTTCCTGCGTCCGGAGAATCCGCTGTTCGGCTTTTATGCCGGCCTGGGCGCGGTGATCCACTCGACCGAAGCGCTGGAACAAGGTGATCCGCAAGCGCTGGTGCCGCTGCCCGAAGCGGACCGCCGGCGCAACCGCGAAGTCATCTACGCCCGCTGGGGCCGGCCGAGCGTGCTCGCCGCTATCCGCCGCCTCGCCTCGTACCGTCGCTGAGCCGGTCGGGGGCGTGCCGGGCCGCTGCTTCGGCCGTACCGACCGATCCTTGAGGACAATGCACGGATGGCCGAATTGCGGCCCATGCCGACCGGAACATCGACACCATGAAAACAGCGACTTCGCCTTTTGCCGCGCGTCTGAACAAGCTCAAGCGATCCGTGCGCAAGCGGATCGCCTGGCTCGGCGGCGCCGCGGCGGATCGCGCGAGCCGGCCCGCGTTCGCGCCGCGTGGCGACGTGACGCCGGAAGCGGCAAACGGCACCGCATCGTCGAGCACCGCGGTGCGCCTGAACCTGGGCTGCGGCGACAAGCTGCTGCCGGGTTACGTCAATGTGGACGTGGCGCAGGCTCGCGCGGGCAAATCGCCCGACGTGCTGTGCGACCTGCGCGATCTCGGCGCCTTCCAGTCGGACTCGGCCGACGAGGTGATGGCCATCCACGTCGTCGAGCATTTCTGGCGCTGGGAGATCGAGGCGGTGCTGCGCGAATGGGTGCGCGTGCTCAAGCCGGGCGGCACGATGGTGATCGAATGCCCCAACCTGAAGTCGGCCTGCGAAGCCTTCCTCGCCGACCCCGAGACGGGTTCGCGGCCGGACAAGGCAGGCGGTCAAAGCACGATGTGGGTCTTCTACGGCGATCCGCAGTGGGAAGACCCGCTCATGGTCCACCGCTGGGGCTACACGCCGCACAGCCTGCGCGAGCTGCTGGCGAGCGTGGGCCTCGTCGATGTGCGCCAGGAGGCCGCCCAGTTCAAGAAGCGCGAGCCGCGCGACATGCGCATCGTTGGACGCAAGCCCTCGCAGCGCGTCTGATGCTTGCTCCCGCGGACATCGCCTTCTGGCCTCACACCACCGACCGCGGCATTGCCAGTTACCGGATCCGGTGTGCGCTGGTGATCGAAGGGCTGGCCAGGCTGGGCGCACCCGGCCGGCTCTACGTGCCGGGCGACCCGCCACCGGGCATGCTGGTTCTCAGCAAGCGCTACGACCCCGCTTCCGTGGCGCAGGCCCAGGCCCTGCGCGAGTCGAGCGGCACGCGATGGGCGCTGGACCTGTGTGACAACCACTTCCACTACCGGCAAGACCAGCCTGTCGGCAGCCATCTGCAGTCCCGTTCGGCCCATCTCGTGGAAGCGGTTCATGCCGCCGACTGGGTGGTCACCGCCTCGCAGCGGCTGGCCGAGGAGGTCAGAACGCATTGCCCGAGCGTTCGAGGCATCAGCGTTATCGAGGATGCGGTGGACGACATCACCACGCCGGTCGCACGGACCGAGAAGCTCGCCCTGGATGAACACGCTCATCGGCTCCGGCAGAAGCTGTTCTTCGCATGGCATCGCGCGGCGCCGGGCCGCCGGCTGGTCTGGTTCGGCAACCATGGCTTTCGTCATGCGGACGGCGGCATGCTCGAGTTGGAAACCCTGACCGACGCACTGAACCGGCACCGCGCGCGCGCGCCGCTCAGCCTGACCGTCATCAGCAACAGCCACCGCAAGTTCCGCGGGCTGCGGTCGGCCTGGCGCTTTCCGAGCTTGTATCTGCCCTGGTCGAACCGCTTGTTCGCTGCAGTGATGCCGGCTCACGGCGTGGCGCTGGTGCCGGTGCAGCCCAACCCGGTCACGGTCTGCAAGACCAACAACCGGCTCGTCACGGCGTTCTCGCTGGGCGTAGCCGTGGCCGCGGGCTCGATTCCTTCCTACGAAGAGTTTCGCGGCCGCGCCGTCCTCGACGACTGGGACGACGGCCTGGGCACGCTGATGGACGATGCCGGGGAGCGCGCACTGCGCGTGCAGCGGGCGCGGCAGTTGATTGACAGCCGCTACACGGTCGAGGTGATCAGCCGCAAGTGGGCCACGCTGGGCGAGCGGCTCGTTCGTGCCAGCGAGGGCGCGGATGCGGCACCGTAAGATGACCGTTCTGGCGTTCACCCTCCCGTGATGAGCACTCTCTTTCTCGCATCGACGCCTTTGCACGTGTTCTTTTCGCTCGGTCTGATGCGAGGGCCGTTCAAGGGCCAGGCGCACACGCTGGTGCTCATCGACCAGCGGCCCGGCGAGCGCGACTACATCGCCGAGGCGCTGGAGACCTGCTCGACATCGAAGGTTCGCGTCGTCCGGTTTCCCGCCCTCAAGTCGATCGGGCCCGCGCGTCGCCTGCTGCGCGAGATCAGCGATTTCGCCGCGGCGCTGGCGCCTTCGACCCTGGCAATCGGCAACGACCGGCGCACCGAGTTCTATGCGGCCGTGCGCGGCTGCCCGGGGGCCAGGCGGACGTACATCGACGACGGTCTGTACAGCTACCTGCCGCGCCAGGATGCGCAGCCGGTCTGGCGCCAGAACCTCTCGAGCTGGCGGCGGCGGCTCAAGTACGGCCTGCACGTCGAGCGGCCTTCGGAGATCGGCGGCTCACAGGCGGTGCAGGACGCCTACGTGCTGCTGCCCGAGCAGGTGCATTCGGGGCTGCGGGGCAAGCCGGTGCAGCCCCTGCGGCCCGAATGGTTCGCCGATACCTGGGTGCGTGAGATCTGCATGACCGCCGCTGTCGCTGCCGGCTTCGACGCGGCGCGCTGCGAAGCGATCCGCCTCCTGCTGCTGCTGCCGCATCCGCGTTTCCTGCAGGCTTATCCAGACCTGCGCCAGCGCATCGAGGCCTTGGCCCGCACTCACGCGGAGCGTGGCGACGTGGTCGCGCTGAAGGCGCATCCGGCCGGCGGCGGCATACCGCTTCACCGGCAACTGAGCGTGCCGGCGCAAGGGGTGGTGGAGGTGCCGGCGCGGCTTCCGGTGGAGGTGCTGGTGCCGCTCCTGTCGGGCGCGCTGGTCGTCGGCACCTTGACGACGGCGCTGCTGTCGATGGTGTCGCTGGGCAACCGGGTCACCGTGCGCAGCGTGCTGCCGCAATCCGCGCGCGGCGCCGGCCGCCGCTACAACGACCGGGCTTTCGCGGTCTACGAGTCGGTCGGCATCCGCCCCATCGACGATGAGGCAAGGGCGTGAGCGGTACCGCTAAACTGCACGGCTTCCCAGGAGCGAGCGCGCACCTGCACTTCGAAGACCGGCCGACAACGGGCTCGAACACCGGACCGAACACGGCAACCCAGCGATGACCACCGAGCCTTTGCGCATCTACGTCGGCGCCGTCCACTCCCACCGCCTCCTGTTCGAGGTGCTGCGCTGGTCGATCCGCCGCCACGCATCGCGCCCGGTCGAAGTGCAGGCTATCGGCGAGCTGCTCGGCGAAACGCTCGTGCTGCCGCAGCGCCCCGAGAACCGGCCAGGCACGCCGTTCTCCTTTCACCGCTTCGCCGTGCCGATGCTCGCCGGCTGGCGCAGCCGCGCGATCTACGTCGATTCCGACCAACTTGTGCTGCGCGACATCGCCGAGCTGTACGACCGCCCGATGCGTTTCGGCGCGCGGGTGCTGCGGCGCGTCGGCCGCGGCCCGGACGGCGGCACCGGCATGCGCGCCTCCAGCGTGATGCTGCTGCAGT
>NZ_JACDCW010000172.1 GCF_013817345.1 Methylibium sp. | reverse complement strand
GGCGAACCCAGCTCGGTGCCCCGCCAGAGGGCCGATGCCACGGCAGGCGGCAGTTCGCCCGGGGCGAGCATCGGTCTGGATCGGGGCGGCGGAGCCGGCGCCTCGTCGTCGCCAGCCCATTCCAGGACGGCGGCCATCGAGGCTCCAGATACTGTATGGGCATCCAGTATTGCACCGGAGCCGGTCCACGTCGGTTACTCGGTCCACGAGGGCCGCAGCTTCTTGAACACATCGCTGCAGAAGTGTCCAGGTGGTAACGCGCAGGCCAATGATGTATGCATATGAGGTCAAACCACCTCACTTCATCAAGGAACAAACATGGCCTACTACTCTTGCGCGTTCGTCGGACGACATCTACCAAAGCAACTGGCCCAACTCAGTCCAGACCGGCAGCTTGCACTCGTTCGCTTGCTCGAGGGAGTCCGACGCAACTTGATCCGCTGCAGTGCTCGCTAGATGCGCTCAAGAAAACTTGACGGTAGCAGCACGTTTGCACGGTGAAATTTCAGATAGCGTCGCTGTCCGATCGCAAAGCCCCCGACATTCAGCGCTCGATGCGGGTCAATGCCCATTCGCAACATCGACTGGCGGTTAGCCACGGGCGAAACGATCAAGCCTCCACCGTCCTCGAAGCCGATGAACCCGCGATCGAACAGGTGGTCGATGTTGGGTGTGAGCAAGAGTCCGTTCTCACCGTCTAGCCGTTCCTCGTTCGTTGCGTCACGCCAGGGCTTGCAATGGCTGGCGCGCAGGTGTTCTTCTCGCGACACGCCGGTGATCCGGTACGCATGCTCGATACGCATCACGCGCTGCTTGAAAATACCTTGACCTCGGCGCGCCAGCACGACGGACTGCCGCTCGGTCTCGGGCATGGTGTCGTCAGAGCGCACCCTGCTCAGTTCATGTTCTTCCCATTCCACAAGGCCAATCGCCGTCGGGAACGGCACCTCCTCGGCCACGCGATAGCCGAGCACCAGGTCTCGCGCTTCGGCTCCGAGCAGGTCGATCAAGGCAGCGGCCAGGCGCTGGGGCAGGCTGGTGAGGTACACGTTTTGCAGGCCAGCGCCGTTGAGGCGCAACGGCGCATATCGGTCCGGCAGCAGCGGCGCCAACACGGACATGTGTCGTGAGGGCTTGATCGGCAACCTCAGTTCGCTGAAACGGACGTCCAGGCGCCAGCCGATCATGTCCCAATAGGCGCCAGCTTGGCCGAACTCCAACGGCTTCGGCGCCTCGTAGGCGTTGGAGGCCGCGATACCGATGGCGCGTATGACGGTGTTCGCGAAAGAGAACACCACGTCACCCTGTGCCACCTCACGCACGAAGTCGTAGAACGGGTTCTGGGCCTGGTTGGCCTTACGCTTCGGCGACCACAGATAGCCGCCCCGCACCTCGTGGCGATAGGTCTGGTTCTGGTTAGATCCACCAGTAGCGCACTTGTGATTGCCGCTGGTCCAGCCTACTGTCGCGCCGGGTTGGCGGACGCCCTTGCAGCTACGGCGGCGGCGCTTGGCGTGGTGACGGGATCGTTCGGAAAGTAGACGAGCTGCCGCCCCTCCTGGCGGACCGCTTCCACGGTGAACAGTCGATCGACTACCGCGCGAGCCTTCTCGGGTGCCGGCTCGATGCCGAATTTCGTTCCCACGTGACGTTCCAGGGCCTCGCGCGACCGAGGCCGATTGGCCACTTGCTCTCGAAGGCCTTGGAGAACGTCGCGGTAGATGGCGCCGACCATGCGGCCGCTCGACTTCATGCTCGTGGCTGGGGCGATTCGCTTCGCGGGGACCACCGTCGCCTTTGGAGGTGCGGCTGCCTTCTTCGCGGCAGCCTTTTTGGCTGCGACTGGAACCTTCTTCGCAGGTGCGGTCTTCTTCTTTGGTGCCGCGGGTGGCTTCGTAGCGGCCTGCTTCTTCAGCGCTGGCTTCTTGGCAGCTTTGAAGGTTTGTGCTGCAACCGCATCCGTCGGGCCGAGGTGCTCGATGCGCAGTAGGTCGAACGCAAGCATCCGCGCGTGCTCGATGGCGGGGTCGTAGTCGGTGTCCTTCGACAACACTGCGAACTTCGCGTTCGGATTCCGTGCCGTTAGGTAGCCCAGATAGAAGACCAGGTGGAAGTCCAGCGAATTCTTGCCGGGCCTCGAAATCGGGACAAGGGTGATCCGTTCGCCAAGGGCAGCGTACCGCGGCAGCGCCTTGCGCTGATGCGGGCCGTGAAAGACCCACGCCGAACCTGACTGGGCCATCCAGGCCTCGACGTCGCCGGGCACGGGCTGAATGCTCTCCAGATCGACCAGAAGAAAACGATCGTTCACGATGCACGCTCCTGTTCGGCGTATCTCGGCGCGACCGTACGGACGCGCTGCTCGACCTGGTGCGCCACGCGTTGCACATCCGAGGCGGACAGGTGCTGGGCACCGCGGGACCTCAGTAGTCCAGTCAATTGCTTGCCGTTGAAAACGCTGACGCCACCCCGTCCGGTGAGCTCAACAAACCAGCCGGGCAACGCAACGACTGGCAGCACTCGAACAGGGGAGCCGACCGCGCTGGTCAACCACTTGGCCAGCCATGCGGCCTGCCGCTCGGCTTGTTCCAAGGGGGCTTTGGTGGTCCATGTCGGAAATCTCAGGACCTTACCGTCGAACACGACGGTCGCATCGGCCCTGCCACGCCCCTGCTTTGGCTTCGTGAAGCCTTTGGTCTCAACAGCGAAGACACCCTCGCTGGAAATCACGACGTGGTCTATGTTGAAGTTGTCAGCCGGGATGTCGTGGAAGACGACTGCGCCCAGACGCATCAATTGGTCGAGCTCTTGGCCCACGGCGAGCTCCGCGTCGTAGCCGGCCTTCAGGTTGTCGAGCCGTTCTCCCGCCTTCAACAACTTGCGCACCGTGAACGCTACGAAGGCCAGAGCAAGCACGACATAGATCGGCGCCAGATGCATCATTCCTTGAAGTCCGCGCAAGTGGCTTTGTGCAAGGAACGTGGCCAACACCAACAAGGGCATCGCCATGAGAACAAACACATCGGCCGTCACGTCGTTCTGCGCCTCCTCGAGCTGCTCGCGCAGCGTGTGCCCGGGACTGCGCAGCAGTGCGATCCCGATCGGCGATCTTCGACGTGACCTGGCTCGGCGTTTCCGTACGACAAGAAATCCGATGGCCACTGCGGGACCGACGAAGCAGGCGGCAAGGACGCCGACAACGATCGCAGCTTGCTGAGCAATCTCGCCCATCAGGAAGCCTTGGCAGCGCTGTGTCCGGGCATCACTTGGGGATCGCTCCCAGTGCATCGACCTTGGCCGCCACTACTTGGCACGCCGCAACGAGGTCGGTGACGATGCGCTCGTCAACGTTCAGATCGCCTTCGCATTCCCCCAGGTTGCGGTTGTCGTGGCACTTCGACAGCACCCGCCAGACTTCAGGGCCGAGACCCAGCGTGTGCGGCAGCAGCTGGAACACGAGATACCGATTGCTGGAGCGGTACCCGCTCCAGCGCAGCGCCGCCAAGCACAGGGCATGCGCCGCGTTGTAAGCCAGGTCGAACCGGCTCTCCAGCGAGAGCGAGCCATTGACCGCGTCCTGCAGCCGCGCAAGTCCCGAGCGCTTGAGCCCCGCGAACTCCTTGGCGTCGGGCCGCTCGCCTTCAAAGGCTTGCCGGGTCCGCTAAGGTTCTCAAACGGGGAGGTCACTTTCACCCCCGATGATCCAGACCTTCGGTTGCTCCAGCACACGCGTCAGAAAGGGTTCCTGCGCCTTGACGCGCTTGGCGAACTCCTTGCGAGTGAGGATCGTCGGGTTCACCGTGCGGCCGAGCGTGCCGCTGGCAGCCTCCAGCGCCGTGAAGGTGTCCCCGTAGCTGACGTCGTCACTCAGAAGCATCAGATCGATGTCGCTGCTGGCGGTGTCGGTCTTTTTGGCGACGGAACCGTACACAAAGGCAGCGATGATCTGCCCCGCCAACGGGGCGAGTGCCTCGCGCAATGGCTCGGCCATACCGACCGTCTTCTGCGCGATGCCGCACAGCTCCGCGAAGATGGGTGAGTCGGTGTTGGCCTGATAGTGCTTCTGGTTGCCGACGGCTCTCACGGTGACCAAGCGGCTCTGCGCCAGGTTCGCCAGCTCACGTTGTACGGCACCCGACCCGCTGCCCGCCAGCCCGATCAACTCTGTCGCATAGAAGCTGCGCGACGGCTGCCCGAACAGCAGCCCCAGCACACGCTGCTTCGTGCCGGAGAACAGCGCATCGGCAAGGCCGGAGTTTTTCGGTTGAGAAGGACGCGGCATACCCATATTGGGCATGAATATACCCAAAATAGGCATCCAGCCCCAGCACCAGCCATTGACAAATTCAGAGGCGGGTGGACCTCGCGGGCTTTGGCAATGGGTGATGCGATCGATAGACCTCTCGCTCGAATCGCCACGGGCCTTTAAGCAGACTTGTCAAAGTTCACCCTTGATGAAGTTGAGCGGACCGAGATCTATGTTGTGTGTGCGAACGTAGTCCTGCAGGTCGTCCCAGAACGCGGACGCGGCCGCTGCGTGGAGATCCACGAGGACGGTCTGCACGGCGATGTTGCTGGTGACACCTGACGCCGCCTGAGCCACGTGCGGAGCGACGGCGC
>NZ_JACDCW010000171.1 GCF_013817345.1 Methylibium sp. | reverse complement strand
GTTCGGAATGCCGACTGTGCAAGCTCAGCGCGCGAGCGCTGCGCCGGGTCGCTGTGTTGCGTTCATGTCCCCCGGGCTGGGCTCACGCCCAGCCCTCCTCCTTGACTTCACTCCACACAGCAACCCGTCACAGTGCTCCTGCCACCACCGTAAACGCTCGGTTGTGCAGTCGTTCGAGGCGGCGACGGTGCCTGCTGCCGAGGGCGTCGGGTGAGCGGCGCAGTGAAGTTAAGGGGGAGGTGTCGGCCGGCAGGCCGACGCCGGAGGACATGAACGGAGCCGGTCGCCCGATGCCCTCGGTAGCTGCGCTGCAGCACCAGCATTGATGCGTTTGAATACGGCTTGGTATCAATGGCTCGAAGCGACCGCGAGCGATTCACCGGCACGTCGCTTGCACAACTGCAGCACTGCCCACTCCAAGAAAGCGCCTCCGCATGTCTGACTCTCATACCGCCCGGCGCGTCGTCCTGACGGGCGCTTCCAGCGGGATCGGTCGCGCCACCGCGCTCGCCTTCGCGCGCGAAGGTGCCGACCTGGTGCTCGCCGCACGCGGCCGCGAAGCGCTTGATACGGTCGCGGCCGAATGCGAAGCGGCGGGCGCCCGCACGCTGGTCGTGCCCACCGACGTAGCCGATGCCGGCGCGATGAGCGAACTCGCGCAGGCCGCGCTCGAGCGCTTCGGCGGCATCGACGTGTGGATCAACAACGTCGGCATCGGCGCGGTCGGGCGGTTCGAGCAAACGCCCATCGAAGCGCACCGCCGGGTGATCGAGGTCAACCTGATCGGCCACATGAACGGCGCACATGCCGTGCTGCCGCATTTCCGCGAGCGGCGCTCGGGCATCCTGATCAACATGATCTCGATCGGCGGCTGGGTTTCGGCGCCCTATGCGGCGGCCTACACGGCGAGCAAGTTCGGGCTGCGCGGGTTCTCCGAATCGCTGCGCGCTGAACTCTCCGACATGCGCGACGTCCACGTGTGCGAGATGTACCCGACCTTCGTCGACACGCCCGGCATGTCGCACGGTGCCAACCACACCGGCCGGCGCCTGCGTCCGAGCCCGCCGCTGGTCGATGCGCGTGAAGTGGCTGCGGCGCTCGTGAAGCTGGCCAAGTCGCCCCGCGCGTCGACCGGCATCGGCAGCGTGGCGCCGCCGGCGCGGCTGGCGCACGCCATCGCCCCCAACCTGCTCGGGCGTCTTTCCAGACAGCTCTTCGATCTGGCACTGGCGCGAGCGCAGCCGGCGCCGATTACCGATGGCAACCTTTTCTCGCCCTCCCAAGGGAGTGCCATCGACGGCGGCTATCGGCGGCCCGTGCCGCTCGGCGTCTCGCTGGCGGCTGTGGCGGCGCTCGGCGCGCTCGCGTGGTGGGCGACGAGCCGACGCGGCGGCCGCTGAGCACCCGAAGGCCAGCGGTGGAGCTCGCACGGCTGCAGTGGAGCGAGCCGGCTTCGCCGGCCTCACCCCCGCCCTCTCCCAGAGGGAGAGGGAGTCACACGGGCGAAGGCCGGCTTTCGCGTTGCGACAGCGCCGCTTCGATGCGCGCCAGCAGCGCCTGCACGTCCACCGGCTTCACCTCATGCAGGTCGAAGCCGGCGGCGGCACTGCGAGCGCGGTCTTCGGGCTGACCATAGCCGGTGACCGCGACGAGCAGCACGTCGCGGCCCTCCGGTTGCGCGCGCAAGCGCTCGGCCAACGCATGGCCGCTCAGGCCGGGCAGGCCGAGATCGACGAGGGCGACATCGGGCCGCTCGGCCAGCGCGGCGGCCAGGCCGCTCGGGCCGTCGGCGCGCGTGCTGACGCGGTGGCCGGCTTCTTCCAGCAGGGCGCGGAGCATCTCGCGCGCGTCGTTGTTGTCTTCCACGATGAGGATGCGGCGCGCGGGCCGGCCTGAAGCTGCCTCGTCGTCCGGCGCCCGCGCGGCCGACGGCGGCGCAGTGGCGGGCAGCCGGAGCGTGAAGGCGCTGCCGCGGCCCGGCCCCTCGCTGGCCGCGTCGATGCTGCCGCCGTGCAGTTCGGCCAGCCGCCGCACCAGCGTCAGCCCGATGCCCAAGGCCGAAGATGCGCGGCAGCAGTTCGGCCGTCATGCCGATGCCGTCGTCGCGCACGCACAGCAGCGCGTGGCCTCCCTCGGCACGCAGCGAAAGTTCGATGTTCCCGCCGGCGGGCGTGTAGCGCAGCGCGTTGGACAGCAGGTTGCTGACGATCTGCTCGAGCCGCGTCTCGTCGCCCTCGACCCAGGTTGTCTGCAGGTCCGAGGCGAGCCGATGGCGCGCGCTCGCGGCATCGCCGAACACCGCCCGGGCGGTGCGCTGCGTCAGCGCCGCGAGCTCCACCGGTCGCCGCGTGAGGGCAATCTTGCCGGTCGCCACCCGGCTGGCGTCGAGCAAGTCGTCCACGAGCCGGGTCACGTGCACGATCTGGCGGCGGATCACGTCGAAGGCGCGTGCCGACGGCTCCGCACCGGCCGCGGCGCCGCCGCGCGCCGCCTTGGCCTCCAGCAGATACGCCGCATTGCTGATGGCACCCAAAGGATTGCGCAGCTCATGGCCGAGCATGGCGAGAAACTCGTCCTTGGCGCGGTTGGCAGCGTCGGATTCGGCACGCGCCCGTTGTTCGCCTTCGAGCAGGCGCAGCCGCTCGGCACGCGCTGCGCGTTCCTCGGTGATGTCGCGCACCTCGACCACGGTGCCGACCGCCGTGCCGTGCTCGCGGATCGGGCTGGCGGTGTAGGCCACGGGGTAGAAACGCCCCGATCGGTGCACGAACACGTCTTCGCCCTGCTGGCGGTCGTTCTCGGGAAAAGCGCGGTCGATGGCGCAGTCCTCGATCGGGTAAGGGCTGCCGCCGGAATGGGTGTGGTGGATCAGGTCGTGCAGCACCCGGCCCTGCACCTCGGCCAGCGTGTAGCCGGTCATCCGCTCGGCGGCCGGATTCATGAACACGCAGTGTTGGCGGCCATTCATCATGAACAGCGCGCCGGTGGCGTTGTCGGTGAGCGCGGCGAGCCGACGGCGCACGTCGTCTCGCGCATGCACAGCGTCCGCGGCATCGTGCAGCGCCTGCTCGAGATCGCCCGCTTCGGTGATGCGCATGGGAGTGCGCGGGCGCGTCGAGAGCGGGCCTCCGCGTGCGAGGCGACGGGCCTGTGCGGCCAGCTCGGCGAACGGCCGCGCGATGCCGCGGCCGAAAACGCGTGCCAGCAGCAGCGCCAGCGCCAACGCGAGGGCCGCGCCGGCGCTTGCGAAGCCCAGGGCACGCCAGGCCCCAACGTGAACGTCGGCGACCGGGATGCCGGTGGCAACCGTCCAGCCACTGAAGGCAGAGCGGTAGAACGGCGTGTAGACGGATCGGCCGTCGCGCGTCGTGCCGCGGACGAAGCCCTGATCGGCGCCGGTCAGTCCCTCGCGCAGATTGCGCGACGCGGGTTGACCCACGTGTTTTTCCGGGTCGATGGTTCGCGCCACGATGGTCTTGTCGGCATCCAGGATCGCGCCCGTCCAGTCCGGCGGCATGCCCTGGGCCGCGAGCAGGCGCTGCATCGGGTGCACGCTCACCACCGCCGTTAGCACGTAGCGGAGCTTGCCGTCCGCCATCACGGGCAGCCGTACCGAGAACACCGACGAGCGGGTGTAGCCGCCCTGCACGAGCGTGCCGATCTGCGGCTGACCGGTGCGCAGCGCTGCGTCGAAGCTCTTGCGCTCCCGAATGGGCGCGATCGGGCTGCCGAAGGGCACGAGCGCATCGACGACGCGCTCGCCCGACGGCAGTGCGAGGTTGATGTTCGACCACGGCTCCCTCGAAGCCGTGGTCCGCACGAGGTGCGCGTGGAACTCCGCCAGATCGTCGGACAGCAGGCTTCCGTCGTCGGCCAGCACCCGCAGCGATTCGACTGAAATCCGCAGTTCGGCATCGACCGCGCTGGCCAGCGCCTGCACCCGGTCGCGGGCTCCGCGCTCGAAAGTGGCGCGCTCACGGTTCACCAGCAGCCACGACAGGGCCACCACCAACGCCAGCATCGGCAGCACGGTGCCCAGCGTCATGCGCAGCAGGTGCGTGCGCAGTGGACGGGGCCGCACGGCGTTCGGTGTCTCGCCCAGGCTCGCGTTGCCGATTGCAGCCGAAGCCGCACCCGGGCTCACGCGTCCGTGCGGATCAGCGGGTCCGTTCATGCGGGCGGCGCCTCGCCCAGCAGCGCCTGCAGCGCCTCCAGATCGGCCGGCTTGACGAGGTGGTGGTCGAAGCCGCTCTCGCGCGTGCGTTCGCGGTCCTTGGCCTGGCCCCAGCCGGTCAGGGCCACCAGCTTGAGCGTGTTGCCACCGGGCATCGCGCGCAGGCGGCGCGCCACCTCGTAGCCGTCCATGCCGGGCATGCCGATGTCGAGCAGCACCACGCTCGGGCGGTGCGTCTGCACGGCGGCCAGCGCGGCCGGGCCGTCGTGAACCACCTTCACGCTGGCGCCCATGAACTCGAGCAGGACGCCCAGGCTGTCGGCCGCATCGGCGTTGTCGTCGACGACCAGCACGCGCTGCGCGGAGGGCGGGGCCGCGGCGCCGCCCGCGTTCGCTGCTTCGGCCTGCAGACCGGCCGGCGCCAGCGGCAGGCGCACCGTGAACTCAGCGCCGCGGCCCGGCCCGGCGC
>NZ_JACDCW010000073.1 GCF_013817345.1 Methylibium sp. | reverse complement strand
CGCGAGCGAGAGATCATCGGCGGCACCAGCGCGACCTGCCAGGCGATCACCGGCGCTTCGGCCGGCTCGTGCAATCTGCTGCGCAACGTGCCGGCGAACGCCAACGCCAGCGCCGCCACGGACGTGTACCTCTACCAGACCTGGGCGCGGCCGAACCTCGTCAATGCGCCCTTCACCACCGTCACCGACCGGGTCACCGGTGCGGTGAGCTTCACCACCACGCCGGCCACGTCGTACTACCCAACGCTCGAAGCCATGACGGCCGATCTGCACGATGCGTACTTCGATCTGGCGGCGTCGAACCCGGGATTCGCGGGCGTGGCGCCGGTGGGCGACTCGTTCATGAGCGCGGTGGCGAGCGGCATCGCCACGCGTGACCACTACGCCCCCGATGCCGGCAGCGACGGCCTCATCGACTTGTGGTGGGACGACGGCACGCACGCCAGCACGGCGGGCTCTTACCTCAGCGCGCTCACCTTGTTCGGCAGCATCACGGGCATCGATCCCGCGTCGCTCGGCGCCGGGGAGATTGCCGCATTCGAACTCGGCATCAGCGCAGCAGACGCGCTCGCGCTGCAGCGCGTGGCGAGCGCGCAACTGGGCTTTGCGACGCCGGTGCCCGAGCCCTCGACATGGGCGCTGACGCTGTTCGGCCTTGCCGCCGTCGGCTGGCGGATGAGGCGGCGATCCGCAAGCGCACTCGGTGCGTGACGTGCGGCGCGGGCCGGCGGGCTCGCGCTACCCACGGCAGATCGCTACTTGCGGATCGCCTCGAACTCGATGATCAGCGCCACCTCGTCGCCGACCCAGCCGTTGGCCACGGCGTAGTTCATGCCGTAGGCGCTGCGCTTGAAGCTGCCGCGCGCCGACACGCCCATCACGTAGGGCTTGCCGCCGAGGAAGCCGCCGCCCATCGGCGACTCGGCGCTCTTGTTCCACGTGGCCTGCAGCACCAGCGGCTGCTTGCGGCCGAGCAGTTCGAGCTGCCCGGCGATTTCGAACGTGCGCTCGCCGGTCTTCTTCGCGCCGGTGGCAGTGAACACCATGTTCGGGAATTCCGAGCTGTTGAGGAAGTCCGGGCCCTTGAGGTGGTCGTCGCGCTTCTTGTGGTTGCTGAACACGCTGGCGGTGTCGACTTCGATGCGCACGTCGGAGAGCTGGGCCGTTGCTTCGTCGAAGGTGTAGCTGCCCTTGGCGGCCCGGAACATGCCCAGGATCTTCTGGTAGCCGACGTGTTCGACCAGAAAGCCGATCGAGAGGTGCTCGGGGTCGAGCTCGTAGCGGGCCGATTGCGCCTGGGCCGGCGCGGCCGCGGTGAAGGCCGCCACGGCGAGCAGGGCCGCGCCGGCGAGCCTTGTCGCCTGCCGCCGCAGCAGCGGGCCGATCGAAGAGGGGAGCATCGAGGTGTTCATGCCGAGGGCTTCCAGGGTTGATGCCGCGCGCGCGCCAGCCAGGCCACGTCTGCAGCGAAGGAATACAGCAAGGCCGCCAGGCCGAGGGCGGCGATGGTGCTTGCGAACGAGCGGCTGATGATGGGCCCCAGCCCGACGATCAGCACGACGATCTGCACCACGCACACCGTCTTGCGCCGCAGGCTCGGCGGCAGCGGCCGGGCCAGCCACGCCCAGGCCGACATTGCGGCGACGAAGGCGTAGCGCAGCAGCCCGCACAGCAGCACCCAGGCGCCTGTCTTGTCGAGTTGCACCAGCAGCAGGGCGAGCACGAGCAGCAGGAAGGCATCGGTTTCCATGTCGAAGCGCGCGCCGAAGTCGCTGGCCAGCCCGCTGGCGCGGGCCAGCGGGCCGTCGGCTGCGTCGAGCACCGCGGCGACCGTGGCCGCGACGACGAAGACCCAGGCCACTTCAGGGCGGCCGACCACCGGCTCGCCCAGGCAGGCGGCAAGGCCCAGCGTCAGCGCGAGCCGCAGCACGGTCACACGGTTGGCACCGCCGAAGGCGCGATGCGGATGATCGTCCAGGCCGCGCCACACCAGCCAGGCCGCGATGCCGAAAAGCGCCAGGGCCTGGGGCGCGAACCACGGCGACAGGCCGGCAAGCACGCCCGCGCCGGCCGTCGCCAGGCCGAGCAGCACCGCCGCGATCAGCGCCTCACGCAGCCATTGCCGGCGCAGCGAAGCGAGGCCATCGGAGGGCACGGCCTTGACGGGGCCGATCGGCGTGGGGGAGGAGGAGGCGGTCCGCACGTGCATCACCTTAAGATCGTCCCGCTTGTTCCCGTATCGGCATGGCCACTGCCATCATCAACCCGGCTGCCGCTGCCTTGCCGCTGCGGGCGTCCGCCGTTAGCACCGACGCCAACCGCAACGCCACTTCGTTCGTCTTGCCCGTCGCCGTCATCATCGACTTTGCCTTTGCCTTCGATTGCCAGCATGCCACCCGCCGCCGCGCCTGCCCAGCCTCCCGCGCCGTCTTCGCCCGCCGAAGCGCTGGCGTGCTGGATCGTCGCTCCCGGCGGCGCCGAGATCCGCCGCGAGCCCTTGCCTGCGCCGGGACCCGACGAGGTGCAGGTGCGTACGCTGCACAGCGCCGTCAGCCGCGGCACCGAGCTGCTCGTCTGGCGGGGCGAGGTGCCGGCCAGCGAATACGGCCGGATGCGCGCGCCGTTCCAGGCCGGCGACTTTCCCGGGCCGGTGAAGTATGGCTACAACAGCGTCGGCGTGGTCGAGGCCGGGCCGCCCGACCTGATTGGCCGGCGGGTGTTCTGTCTGTATCCGCATCAGACGCGCTACACGGTGCCGGTCGAAGCGGTGCATTTGCTGCCGGACGACGTGACGCCCGCACGCGCGGTGCTCGCCGCCAACATGGAAACAGCGATCAATGCGCTGTGGGACGCGTCGCCGCGGATCGGCGACCGCATCGCCGTGGTCGGTGCCGGCGTGGTCGGCCTGCTGGTGGCCTGGCTCGCCGCACGCGTGGCGGGCTGCGAAGTGCAGGTGATCGACACCCGCCGCGCGCGGCGCGTTATCGCCGACGCGCTTGGCGTCGGCTTCGCTCTGCCCGAGGCCGCATCGGCCGAAGCCGATCTGGTGATTCATGCGAGCGCCAGCGCGGCTGGCCTGGCGACGGCGCTGCGGCTGGCTGCCTTCGAGGCAACGGTGCTCGAGTTGAGCTGGTACGGCCGGCGCCCGGTCGAGGTCGCTCTCGGGGAGGCGTTCCATGCCCGCCGGCTCACCTTGAAGAGCTCGCAGGTCGGCCACATCGCCGGCGCGCAGCGCAGCCGCTGGACGCACCGCCGCCGTCTCGGCCTCGCCTTGTCGCTGCTCGCCGAACCGGCGCTGGACGCCCTCATCACCGACAGCGCGCCCTTTGCCGAACTGCCCGAGGCGCTGGCCCGCTTGGCCGAGGGCGCGCCCGACACGCTCTGTCAGCGCATCGACTACGACTGATCCGGCGCCGCCCGGACCTTCCCTGTTCCCGAGAAAGAAACGCAGCATGTACCTCGTCAACGTCCGCGACCATTTCATGATCGCCCACAGCTTCAACGGCGCGGTGTTCGGCCCCGCGCAACGGCTGCACGGTGCGACCTATGTCGTCGATCTCGAACTGCGCCGCGAAGAACTCGACGCCGACGGCATCGTCGTCGACATCGGCCTGGCCACGCAGGTGCTGCGCACCGTGCTGGCCGAGCTGAACTTCCGCAACCTCGACGAAGACTCCGCCTTCGACGGCCGCAACACGACCACGGAATTCCTGGCGAGGGTGATCTTCGATCGCATTGCTGCGCGCATCGCCGCCGGCGAACTCGGGCCGCACGCCAGCGGCCTGGCTTCGGCGCGCGTGGTGCTGAACGAATCGCACGTGGCCTGGGCCGCCTACGAGGGCGCGCTGCCGGGCGCCGCCTAGAGTTGCCCACGGCAAGAAGGCCCGCATGACCGAGGAAACAGGCGCAGGCCGCAGGCTGCAGCGGCACTGCAGCTTCGTGTTGCCCGGCGACTGGCACACGGCCACCGGCGGCTACGCCTACGACCGCCGTATCGCCGAAGGCCTGCAGGGTCTGGGTTGGACCGTCGAGCCGTGCCTCCTGGACGAAAGCTTTCCGCAGCCGACGGACGACGCACTGCTGCAGGCCGAGGCGGCTCTCGCGGCACTCGCCGACGGAGCGCTGGTGATGGCCGACGGGCTGGCCTTCGGCGCGATGCCGGCGCTGGCCGAGCGACACGCGCGGCGCTTGCGCTGGGTTGCGCTGGTTCATCACCCGCTGGCGTTCGAAACCGGGATCGAGGAAAGCCGCCGTCGCGCGCTGCTCGAGAGCGAACGCCGATCGCTCGCCACGGCGCACGCCGTCATCGCCACGAGCGCCGCGACGGCACGCGCGCTGGCGCAGTTCGATGTGCCGGCCGCCAGGGTGCACGTCGTCGAGCCCGGCACCGATCCGGCGCCCTTGGCACGCGGCTCGGGCAAGGCGGCAACGACGCTGCTGTGCGTCGCCACGCTCACACCGCGCAAGGGACACGCCGTGCTGATCGAAGCGCTGGCCGGCCTGAAGGACAGGCGCTGGACGCTCGTCTGCGCCGGCAGCACGACGCGCGACCCGGCCACCACGGCGGCACTGCGCGGTGCGATCGCCGACGCGGGTCTGGGCGAACGGGTGCAACTGCTCGGCGAGGTCGATCCAGCGCGCCTGGCCGCGCTGTACGACAGCGCCGATCTGTTCGTGCTGCCGTCCCACTACGAAGGCTACGGCATGGTGCTGGCCGAAGCCTTGGCCCGCGGTCTGCCGGTCCTCGCCACCACGGCCGGCGCGATGGCCGACACGGTGCCACCCGATGCCGGGGTGCTCGTGCCGCCCGGCGACGCGGCGGCGCTGCGCAGCGCGCTCGCGGGCTTGCTCGACCGGCCGGCCCGGCGCCTCGAACTGGCGGCAGGCGCGCGCGCCGCACGCGAGCGCCTGCCGACCTGGCCTGACGCCTGCGAACATTTCGCAGCGGTGCTCTCGACGCTGACGCCTGACGCCTGACGCCTGACGCCTGACGCCGCTACGCAAGACGACCCACTGCATTCAAAAGCTTGGCATGACCCGAAAGAACGACCCGTGAACGGATTCACCTCCGACTGGCTGACGCTGCGCGAGCCCTTCGACCGTGCCGCCCGCGCGGCCGCGGCCACGACTCTCGACTTGCCGTCATGCATTGCCGGCCGCAGCGGAGATGACGGCATGCTGTCGGCGATCGATCTCGCCTGCGGCACCGGGGCCAATCTGCGCGAACTCGCGCCCCGGCTGGGCGGGGCGCAGCGCTGGCGGCTGATCGACCACGATCCCCTGCTGCTGAACGCCGTGGCGCCGGCGCTGGCTAGGTGGGCCTCGGCCAGTGGTCACCGCTTCGAACAACACGGCGACGTGCTGCATCTCGAGGGCCGGGGAGAGAACGGCCTCGCGTTCGCTGCCGCCGTGCAGACCCTGCGCCTCGATCTCGCCCGCGATCTGCACACGCTGCCGTTCGCCGACACGCAACTGGTCACCGCCTCGGCACTGCTCGACCTCGTGTCGGCCGACTGGCTTCGCGCCTTGATAGATCAGGCCGGTGCCGCACGCTGCGCACTGTTGTTCGCGCTGAACGTCGATGGCCGCACCGCCTGGGATCCGACCGATGGCGACGATGAACTCGTCCACACGGCGTTTGCCGCCCACCAGCGGCGCGACAAGGGCTTCCTCGGTCCCGCGCTCGGCGGGCAGGCGGTTGAGCAGGCAGTGCAGTCGCTGAACACGGCCGGTTACCGTGTCTTTCAGCCGGCCAGCGACTGGATCATCGATGCGTCGCAGCCCGGGCCATCGCGCCCCGCGGCCGCCGCGCTGCAGCGGGCAATGATCGAAGGCATGGCGGCGGCCGCCTCGGAGCAGGCGACCGAAAACGAAGCCGCGATCTGCGCATGGCGGGAACGCCGCCTCGCGCTGCTCGAGCGCAGCCGCCTGCGCGTCGGCCACACCGACCTCATCGCGGTGCCGTGAGCGGCGGCGCGGGATGGCGCAGGTCGATGTCCCAGAGCACGTCGTCGCCGAGCCGCAGCGCCCGGGCGTGAGGGCGCAGGCACTCGTCCATGGTGTCGGCGGCGGCGACCTGCAGGCCGCGCCGCCCGGCGCCGATCAGCACCGGCGCAACGGTCAGGTGCAGCCGGTCGAGGCAGCTCTGCGCCAGAAAGCGCGACACCGTGATGCCGCCGCCTTCGACAAACAGCAGCGAAAGACCGCGGGCCTGCAGCGCTGCGACCACCGCGCGGGCATCGAGCGCGCCGTTCGCGTCGAGCAGACCCGGCACGCCGAGCACTTCTTCATTGCCGGGCGATGCAACATCGCCGGCCGTGGCATCGACCCGGCACAACCGCAGGGTCGGCGCCTCGCCGTCGCTGAACACCCGCGCCGCGCCGTCCAGGCCCTGGTGCGGATCGAGCACCACGCGCACCGGGTGCGCGCCTTCGACATGGCGCGTCGTCAGGCGTGGGTCGTCTGCGGCGACCGTGCCGGCGCCGACGATCACCGCGTCGCACAGCGCGCGCAGCCGGTGCAGATGCACGAGGCTTTGCGGCCCGGTGACGAAGCAGGAATGGCCGCGGTGCGTGGCGACGAATCCGTCCAGGCTCTGACCGAGCTGGGCGATTACCCAGGGAGCCGATCCGGGCGGTCGGTCGAGCAGCGGCTTGTAGAGCGCGAAGAACTCCAAGGTGCAGGCGTCGTGTTCGCCGCACAGCGACCAGCCGTCCTGCGCGCTCCAGGCCAGCGGCGCGTCCGGCGCCGCGCTGCTGAGGAGTGCGGCGGGTCGTGACGCGGCGGGCGCCGGGTCCGTCACCAGTGCGTAGCGGCCCGGCGCCGTCGGCCAGCCGCCGCTGCGTCGGCATTGCACGATGGCCAGGCACAGCGGCCAGACTGCCGCTTCGTCAGACGGATGGATACGACTCAGGTCCAAGGCGGCGGCAAGCGGGTTCACAAGCCGGTCGAGCCGGCGGGCGCCTGCAGGCAGGCATGCGAACAAACGGCCGGCCCAAAGGCCGCACCGCTTGTGGCTATCCTAGCCCGGCGTCCGTGATCGACGGGTCTCTGCGGACTGCTGCCGCTGCGGCGCCCGGCGCGCCGTTATCCTCGCTCCTGTGCCGCCCGGGATAACACCTTGAACCGCGCGGCCGACATCCGCCGTACCCGGACCTGCTGACGATGAACAACCCGCTTCTGCACCCGCCGACGCTGCTGCCCCAGGACAGCAGCGACGACCTCGTCGCGATCCGCTTCGACCGGGCCCGCACCGAGCTGCGCCACGGCCGTGCCATCGTCGTGATGACGGCCGACCCGCAGGCGCCTGTGCTGCTGGCCGCTGCGATCGAGACGCTGAGCGCGGCGCGATTGCGCTGGCTCAACCTTGCCGGCGCCGAGCCGCGGCTGCTGCTGAGTGCCGAGCGCCTGCACGCGCTGGGCTGGCGCGACGCCTCGACGGCGCGTTCGCTGCACGTGGCCGGTCCGGTCACGCTCGAGCTGCTGCAAACGCTGGCGGCCGTGAGCGCCGGGCCGGCCGACCCCGACAAGCTGGCCGATCCGCAGATTGCCAGCCCCTCGATGGAAGCGGCATTGGGCCTGGCCAAGCGCGCCCGCCTGACGCCGGCGCTGTGGGTCGCCGAACTGCCGGCCGCGAGACTGGCCGCGCTGGAAGCGGCGCAGGTGCTGCCGATCGCCGCGACCGACGTCGCCCACATGCGCCGCGACGGCCAGCCGCAACTGCTGCGCGTGAGCGATGCCCATGTGCCGATCGCGGCGCACGAGGACTGCACGCTGGTGCTGTTTCGCGAACTCGACGGCGATGCCGAGCACGTGGCCATCATCGTCGGCCAGCCCGACCTGAGCCAGCCGGTGCCCGTGCGCCTGCATTCGTCCTGCCTGACGGGTGACCTGCTCGGCAGCCTGCGCTGCGACTGCGGCGATCAACTGCGCCGCGCGATCGACGTCCTGGCGGAAGCCGGCGGCGTGCTGCTCTACCTGGCGCAGGAGGGCCGGGGCACGGGCCTGGCCAACAAGTTGCGCGCCTATCGCCTGCAGGACGGCGGGCTGGACACCATCGACGCCGACCGCCACCTCGGCTTCAGCGCCGACGAACGCGATTTCCAGGCTGCGGTGGCGATGCTGGAGGCCCTGGGCATCGCGCGCATCCGCCTGCTCACCAACAACCCCGCGAAGATCGCTTCCATGCGCCGCGGCGGCATCGACGTGGTCGATCGTCTGCCGCTGATCGCGCCGATCAATCCGCACAATTCGCGCTACATCCGCACCAAGCACGAACGGGCGGGGCATCTGCAAACCGAGGACGAGCAGGACTGAGCGCGAAGGCCTCGAAGGGTCCGCGCGGGTACGCCGGCAAAGTGCTCGAGGTCAAGGGTTTGCCTCGAAACGAGTCGCCGTCAAAAGGGCAGGGTTACGCCTTTGCCAATTCGAACGCCGCCACTTCCTCCAGCAGCGCCACCAGTCGCCCGGCCGCATGCTCGACCAGCGCGGCCCCTTTTTCCGCACTCGCCGCGGTCGCGTTGCCGCACACCCCGGCCGGGTTCAGGTCCTGGGTCATCCAGCCGATACCCACCGGCTTTTCCGCGCCCAGCATCCCTGCGCGCTCGGCCAGCCGGCGGCCCATCGAGTCGAAGTCGGCCATTGCTTCGCGCCGTACCAGCTCGGGCCGCAGGTACAGCATCAGCGAGGTTTCCACAGCGCCGCCATGGATGCCGTGCGCGAGTTCGTCGGCGTCGAACAAGTCGGGCGGCATGCCCAGGCCGAAGCTGTGAGCCCGCACCGTCAGCATCCCGCACTCCACCCGCAGACGCAGCGCTGCCTGGTCGACATGGGCCTTCTGACCGCCGTGGCTATTGAAGAAGACAAGCTTTCGCACGCCTGCTCGCGCCACACTTCGCCCGACCGCGAGCCAAAGGCCGAGCAGGTCCTGCATGTCGGCACTGAGGGTGCCTGGGAAGGCGGTGTGCTCCAGGCTGTCGCCGATTGTCAGTGCAGGCAGCACCAGAACGCTGGCCTCCTTCGGCAACCGGGCCAGCGCGGCCTGCAGGATGCCTTCGTTGATGGCCGCGTCGGTGCACAGAGGCAGGTGCGGGCCGTGCTGTTCGGTGGCCGAAACCGGCAGCACGGCAATCGTGCGTTGCGGATCGATGCGGGCGAAATCCGTGGTGGCGAGCTCGTGCCAATAGCCGCTCGGCAGCAGGGCTGTCGGCGCCGACGAATCACGGGTTTGGGTCATGAGGTTTGGGGCAACAAGAGGGGGCGCTTCAGCGCGGCTCGACCTGCGACGTGTAATAGGGGTTGTCGCCAGCGTCGGGCGTATCGTGCGCTTCGATCGACGCGGTCCAGGCCAGCGCCACGCCGGCGAGCAGCGCGGCGGCGACTGCCACGACCAGCGGCTCGACCACGACGCGCCGCCCCATCAAGGGCAAGCGGCGCACGATCGGCCCGGCGATGAACACGGCCGCGAGCGCGGCCAGCGCCGTCGGCGGCGCCGGCGTCAGCAGGGCCGCCATGTGCGCCAGCGCCAGCCAGCCGATGCCGGCGGTCACCCACGCGGCCGGGCCGAAGGCGATGCGCGCCTTGGGCCAGAGCCACAACGCCACGCCGCCGAGAGCGGCAGCCAGCAGCACCGACAACTGGAACAGCAGCAGCGAGCCGGACATCATGGCCACGGCCGCCAGACCCAGGCTGGCGATCAGCGACATCGACGCTGCGCTGGCGCGCTCGCTGGCGCTGTCGTGCAGGGCAGCCAGCACGGCTGTGCCGATCAATGCGCTTGCGGCGCCGCTGATCACGTCCTTCGAACCCAGCCACCAAGACAGCGCCAGCCACAGCAGGCTGGCGAACGCCCACTGCAGCCAGCGCGCGGGCCGGGTTGCATCGAGTAGCAGACCCGTCAGCCAGGCCGCGGCGAACACCCACGGGAGTTTTTCCACGGCGGTTGCGGGCAGCGCCAAGCGCCAGCCCAGCAGTAACAGCGAACACGCCAGTACGGCCAAGCCAAGCGCCGCCGCGGCCCAACGCGGGCCATGGCGCGCACCGATCAGCCGGTGCAACAGGCCCGCCGTACCGAACGCCACCAGCAGCGGCAGGACGACACTTTGAATCAGCGGATGGTCCAGATTCATAGCAGTCGGCTCACTCGCCGCACGCTCTAAGCCTCAGGCAATTCGATTGAAACGGCGCCTGTCGAGCAAGAACCCGCTTCCACGGGCCCGACGCTTGCAAGAAATGCGAGGCAGAAAGCACGGCAGCATTCTGCGATACGGCACTACGGGTCGCACGGGGTCATCAGCGGCTGAAGGCAGGTCGCTTGTAAGGATTGGCGACAAGACTGCCTCGCTGGCACGCCAATCGCTAGGAGAGCTGTCCAGGACGCCGGGTCGGGCACCGACACGCCAGCAGGGAACTTCGACCCGCTATCCCGACCAAACCAGTCAGCTTCACCTATAATCGAGCTAATTAGTCGGGATTAACTTTTCCCGTTCTAAGCCCGCCCCGACTTAGGTGTGGCGCTGCCCCCGGTTTCCGGTTCGCAAGCCCCGTGCCACAAGGAGTTTCACCATGCGTCTCACCACCAAAGGCCGTTTCGCTGTCACTGCCATGATCGATCTGGCGCTGCGCGAGCACAGCGGGCCGGTTGCCCTGGCCGCGATCAGTTCGCGTCAGCAAATTTCGCTTTCCTACCTGGAGCAGTTGTTCGGCAAGCTTCGTCGCCATGAGCTGGTCGAATCGACCCGTGGCCCGGGCGGCGGCTACTCGCTGGGTCGCAAGGCGGACGAGATCACCGTCGCCGACATCATTGTCGCGGTGGATGAGCCGATCGATGCCACCGGCTGCGGCGGCAAGGAAAACTGCATGGGCGAGGACACCGGCCGCTGCATGACGCACGATCTGTGGGCGAGCCTGAACACCAAGATGATCGAGTACCTCGACTCCATCTCGCTGCGGCGCCTGGTCGAAGACCAGTTGGCAAGGGGCGTCTCCATCGAAGAAGCGCCGGTCAAGCGCGCCATATCGTCGCAGCCGGTGGTCAAGCCGATCAAGATCACCGCGCCGAATTCGGTGTTCGCGCTCGGCAACGCTTTTTCCAAGTAAGTCGATCTGTCGGCTTGCATACCTGACTTTCGCATCCTCGCCAGCCACGCCCGCTTTGGACGAGCCCGCCATGGACATGACCCCTCATTTCCCGATTTACATGGACTACGGCGCCACCACGCCGGTGGACCCGCGCGTCGTCGACGCCATGATCCCGTGGCTGCGTGAGCACTTCGGCAATCCAGCCTCGCGCAGCCATGCCTGGGGATGGGAAGCCGAGGAGGCGGTCGAGACAGCGCGTGGCGAGGTGGCCGCACTCATCGGCGCGGATCCGAGGGAGATCGTCTGGACTTCCGGCGCGACCGAATCGAACAATCTGGCGATCAAGGGCGCCGCCAACTTCTACAAGACGCGCGGCAAGCACCTGATCACGGTGAAGACCGAGCACAAGGCTGTGCTGGACACCATGCGCGAGCTGGAGCGTCAGGGGTTCGAGGTCACTTATTTGGAGGTCCAGGAAGACGGTCTTCTTGACTTGGACAAACTCAAGGCGGCCATGCGGCCGGACACCATCCTGGTGTCGGTCATGTTCGTCAACAACGAGATCGGCGTGGTGCAGGACATTCCCGCCATCGGGGCGTTGTGTCGCGAGCGCGGCATCGTCTTTCACGTCGATGCGGCGCAGGCCACCGGCAAGGTCGCGATCGACATGGCGAAGTTGCCGGTCGACCTGATGAGCCTGGCCTCGCACAAGACCTATGGCCCCAAGGGCATCGGCGCGCTTTATGTGCGGCGCAAGCCGCGCGTGCGGCTGGAAGCACAGATGCACGGCGGCGGCCACGAGCGCGGCATGCGCTCGGGCACGCTGCCCACGCACCAGATCGTCGGCATGGGCTTGGCCTTTCGCATCGCGCGGGAGGAGATGGCTGCGGAGAACGAGCGCATTCGCGGCCTGCAGCAGCGGCTGCTGGCGGGTCTTTCCGACATCGAGCAAACCTTCCTGAATGGCCATACCGGCAGGCGCGTTCCGCACAACATCAACATGAGCTTCAACTTCGTCGAGGGCGAGTCGCTGATCATGGGCATCAAGGGCCTCGCCGTGTCGTCGGGCTCTGCCTGCACCTCGGCCAGCCTGGAGCCGAGCTATGTGCTGCGTGCGCTCGGCCGCAGCGACGAGCTGGCGCATTCGAGCCTGCGCATGACGATCGGCCGCTTCACCACCGAAGAAGAAATCGATTTCGCGGTCAGCACCATCCGCCACAACGTCGCCAAGCTGCGCGAGCTCTCGCCGCTTTGGGAGATGTACCAGGACGGGGTGGACATCAGCACCATTCAATGGGCGGCGCACTGACGCTGCGGCATCCCGCAGCATCCCGCAGCCTCTATCGCAAGGAGAACACCATGGCCTACAGCCAAAAAGTCGTTGAGCACTACGAAAACCCCCGCAACGTCGGCTCGTTCGAAAAGGGCGACGAGACGGTCGGCACGGGCATGGTCGGCGCACCTGCCTGTGGTGACGTGATGAAGCTGCAGATCAAGGTCAATCCGGCTACCGGGCTGATCGAAGACGCCAAGTTCAAGACCTACGGTTGCGGTTCGGCCATTGCGTCGAGCTCGCTCATCACCGAATGGGTCAAGGGCAAGACACTCGATCAGGCCATGTCGATCAAGAACTCGCAGATTGCCGAGGAACTGGCGTTGCCGCCGGTGAAGATCCACTGCTCGATCCTCGCGGAAGACGCGATCAAGGCCGCGGTCAGCGATTACCAGACCCGGCACGCCACGGCCTCCGTTGCCGCGGTGGAGTGAGAAACGCGACATGGCGGTGACCCTCACGGAAGCGGCGGCGCGTCATGTGACGCGTTACCTCGGCAAGCGCGGCAAGGGCGTCGGCGTTCGCCTGGGCGTCAAGACGACCGGTTGCTCGGGCCTGGCCTACAAGCTCGAGTACGCCGATGATGTGGCGCCCGAGGACGTGATCTTCGAAGACCAGGGCATCAAGGTGCTGGTCGACCCGAAGAGCTTGCCCTACATCGAAGGCACGCAGCTCGACTTCGTGCGGGAAGGCTTGAACGAGGGCTTCAGGTTCAACAACCCGAACGAGCGCGACCGCTGTGGTTGCGGTGAATCGTTCCGCATCTGAGACCCTGAGCGTGCTCCGAGGCGCGGCGAGGCCGCGCCTTTTTGTTGATGCTCCCCGAGTTCCGATGACGCCAATGAAGCTTGACGCCGACGACTTCGAACTGTTCGGCTTGCCCCGCCGGCAGGCGCAGGACCGCGCGCAGATCGACGCACGCTGGAAGGCGCTGCAAGGCGAAGTGCACCCCGACCGCTTCGCCGCCCATGGAGGCGCTGCACAACGCCTGGCGATGCAGTGGGCCGTTCGCGTGAACGAGGCCTTCCAGCGGCTCAAGGATCCTTTGCGCCGTGCTGCCTATCTGTGCGAGCTTCACGGCGAGGCCGTGGAGGCCGAGGACAACACCGCCATGCCCGCCGAGTTCCTGATGCAGCAGATGGCCTGGCGAGAGGCACTGGACGACGCCGATGACGCCGTGACGGTCGACGCCTTGAACGAGGAAGTTCTGGCGCGTCGCCGGCAACTGTTCGTCGAACTGGAAACCACGGTCGACCTGCGCAAAGACTGGCCTGCCGCTGCACAGCAGGTCAGAGCCCTCATGTTCGTCGAGCGCTTTGTGCACGACCTCGATCGCCGTCTCGAGGCACTGGGACAATAAACGCATGGCCTTGCTGCAGATTTCCGAACCCGGTCACTCGCCCGACCCCCATCAGGCGCGCATCGCGGTGGGCATCGACCTGGGTACGACGCATTCGCTGGTGGCCACCGTGCGCTCGGGCGTTGCGGAATGCCTGGCCGATGGTGAAGGCCGCAAGCTGTTGCCCTCAGTCGTGCGCTATCTGCAGGAAGGCCGCCGCGCCATCGGCTTCGAGGCGCTTGCGGCGCAGGCCGAGGATGCCGAGAACACGATCGTGTCCGTCAAGCGTTTCATGGGACGCGCGCTCGCTGATATCGCCGGGCGGGACAAGTTGCCCTACCGGTTCGTCGACCAGCCAGGCATGGTGAGCTTGGCCACCCGCGATGGCGTCAAAACCCCGGTGGAGGTTTCGGCCGAGGTCCTGGCGACCCTTCGCTTTCGCGCAGAAGACAGCCTTGACGGCGAGCTGTTCGGCGCGGTCATCACCGTGCCGGCCTATTTCGACGACGCGCAGCGCCAAGCGACCAAAGACGCTGCGCGACTCGCCGGCCTGGATGTTTTGCGCCTGATCAACGAACCTACCGCCGCCGCGATCGCCTACGGGTTGGAGCATGGCAGTGAAGGCCTGTACGCCGTGTACGACCTGGGCGGCGGTACCTTCGATATCTCGCTGCTGCGCCTGGCGAAAGGCGTGTTCGAAGTGGTCGCCACGGGCGGCGATTCGGCCCTCGGCGGCGACGACTACGACCACGCGTTGGCCGACTGGGCGCTCGACGCGGCGGAGCTTGGTGTCGAGACCGCCCAGGACAAGCGCGCCGTGCTCGTGGCCGCACGCGCCGTGAAGGAGCAACTCACGAGTGCCGATGCTGCGCGTTTGAAAACCACGCTCAGCGCGGGTGCGCTCGATGTCGGGATCACCCGCACGCAATTCGATGCCATTACCCGCCCGCTGACCGAACGAACCGTCGCCACCGTGCGCAAGGTGCTGCGTGACGCGCGTGTGGACAAGAACGAGGTGCAGGGCGTCGTGCTGGTCGGCGGCGCCACGCGCATGCCGCAGATCGTGGCGGCGGTGGCGGGCTTCTTCGATCGAGCGCCGCTCACCGACCTGAACCCGGACGAAGTGGTCGCTCTCGGCGCGGCGATCCAGGCCAACCAGCTCGCCGGCAACGCATCGGGCGGCGACTTGCTGCTGCTCGACGTGACGCCGCTCTCTCTGGGACTGGAGACGATGGGCGGCCTGGTCGAGCGCATCATCCCGCGCAACAGCACCATTCCGACCGCGCGCGCACAGGACTTCACCACGTTCAAGGACGGCCAGACCGCGATGGCCATCCATGTGCTGCAGGGCGAGCGCGACCAGGTCGAGCACTGCCGCTCGTTGGCACGTTTCGAACTGCGCGGCATTCCGCCCCTGGTGGCCGGCGCGGCGCGCATTCGAGTGAGTTTTCAGGTCGATGCCGACGGCCTGCTGAGCGTGAGCGCACGCGAGCAGGGCTCGGGCGTCGAAGCTTCGGTCATCGTCAAGCCGAGCTACGGACTGGCCGACGACCAGATCGCGCGCATGCTGCAAGAGGGCTTCGGCACCGCCGAGGCCGACATGCACGAGCGCGCCCTGCGCGAGGCCCGTGTCGATGCCCAGCGGCTGCTGCTGGCCACGCGCTCCGCGCTCGCCGCCGACGGCGATCTGCTGCAGGCGGACGAGCGCGCCGAAGTCGAAGCCGCCTTGGAAGCACTCGACCGGGAAAGCCGCGGCGAGGACGCCGCAGCGATCGAGTCGGCCGTCAAGGCGCTGGCCGACAGCACCGAGGCCTTCGCCGCCGAACGCATGAACCGCGGCATTCGCCAGGCGCTCACCGGCCGGCGCGTGGAAGAAGTCTGAAGAGAGCCGAGTTCGCCATGCCCGTCATCAAGATCCTGCCGCACCCCGAGTACTGCCCCCAAGGCGCCAGCGTGCAGGCCGAAGCCGGCACCTCGATCTGCGAGGCGCTGCTCGAGCACGACATTGAAGTCGAGCACGCCTGCGAGATGAGCTGCGCCTGCACCACCTGCCATGTGGTCGTGCGCGAAGGCTTCGCGTCGCTGAACGAAATGGATGAAAGCGAGGCAGACCTGCTCGACCGCGCCTGGGGCCTGGAGCCCAACTCGCGCCTGAGCTGCCAGGCCATCGTGGCGCAGCAGGATCTGGTCGTCGAGATTCCCAAGTACTCGATCAACCACGCCAAAGAAGAGCACTGAGCGCCGGCGCGGCTGTGCCGTTTCGGCTGCAACACAATGCTCCCCATGACGCGACAGATCTTCCTCGACACCGAGACCACGGGCCTGAGCCCTGAAAGCGGCGACCGCATCATCGAGATCGGCTGTGTGGAGATGCAGGGCCGGCGCTTGACGGGCAACAACCGGCACTTCTATCTCAACCCCGAGCGATCGAGCCACGAAGACGCCATCAAGATCCACGGCCTGACCGACGAGTTTCTCGCTGACAAGCCCAAGTTTGCGGCGGTGGCGGACGATCTCATGGCCTACCTGGCCGGCGCCGAGATCGTGATCCACAACGCCGCCTTCGATGTCGGCTTCCTCAATGCCGAACTCACCCGTTCGAGCCGAGGCAAGTTCAGCGAGCATTGCCCCCGCGTGACCGACAGCCTGTTCATGGCGCGCGAGATCTATCCGGGCAAGTCGAACTCGCTCGATGCCCTGTGCAAACGCCTGGAAGTCGACAACGCCAGCCGCACGCTGCACGGCGCGCTGCTCGATGCCGGATTGCTGGCCGAGGTTTATATCCGCATGACGCGCGGCCAGGATTCGCTGGTCATCGAAACCCGCGAAACCATGGCGGGCGGTGTCCCGATTGCGAGCATCGACCTGAGTCAGTTCACCCTTGCGGTGATCGCGCCGAGCGAAAGCGAAACGGCCGCGTTCCATGCGGTACTTGCCGAGCTGGACAAGGCCTCGGGCGGTCGGACACTGTGGCGCTCCATGGCATAATCCGCGCCTCGCGTGAGCAGCGCGAGCTCAAGATTTCGGGCGGTTAGCTCAGCGGTAGAGCACTGCCTTCACACGGCAGGGGTCGCAGGTTCGAACCCTGCACCGCCCACCAAAACCACCCCAAGTGGTTGATTTGATTCAGTAAGCGCACGCTTGCGACGGTTTTTCTCAGCTGATCACGGCAGTGATCTTTTTGGAGAGTCGAAGTGCGCAGAACGATCGACTTGGCCGCCGCCATCGCGGCCGCACACAAGCACGAAGTCCAGGCGTTGACGCTCGGCGAGTTGGTTCGCGCCTCGAGCAGCGCCACCTTGGACGGGTCGGATACCCGACTGCGCAAGTGGCTCGCTGCCTTGGGCGATACCTCGGCGTGGACGGCAGCCGCTCGCTGGACTGCTGCCGGTTGCAAGGACACCTTGGCACAAGGTCGCCATCCGCGCTCCCGCTAGCATGGGATCGCAAGCTTAATGCCGCTCCTGGAGCGCATGTTCCACCACCCCAACCAGCTGACCTCCGTCGACCGGCTTGGTTAGGTGAATGTCGAAACCGGCCGCCTCCGCAGCTTCTAGGTCCGTCAACGACGACCTTGCAGTAAGGGCTACCAAGACAACGCGCGGGGACCTTTGAGTCGCACGGAATCTACGGGCGGCAGCGTACCCGTCCAACACCGGCATGTTGATGTCAAGAATCACCAAGTCCGGCTGCCAGCTTTCCGCCGTTTGGAGTGCCTCCTGCCGTCGTACGCCGTGCGAGGCTCGTAGCCAAGGAACTCCAGAAGCATGGCCAGTGTGTCGGCGGCATCTACGTTGTCGTCCACAACGAGAATGCGCCCTCGGGTCGGGCGCTTTCGTTCGGGCGGTTCTGAGCTGTCCATTCTGTTTTCGGGCATTCGGCGTGCCGCCGCTAGACGAAGCGGGTACCCTTCTTCGGTTGTCTTGCCAGGAGTTTGCTGTGGAGCACGGGTACGAAGCGGGACGAGGCGGTGTCACGCTGTCCTCAGGGGGGTGCAGACTGGGAGACGTGCTGGCGACACAGGTGCTTTCGGGTCGACCCACCCGACGAGCCGACTACGCGCTCGAGAGCCGGGCGTGGACCACCATCACGGATGGTCTTACGAGCGCCCCTGAGACCGTCGGGCAACGGCTGGTTGACTTGGCGCAGGGACTGACCGGTGCTCACGCTGCTGGCCTCAGCATCGAAGACAAGGTCGGGGACGAACCGGTCTTCCGCTGGGCTGCAACCACCGGGGAGCTGAGCGATTTCCTAGGCGAAACGATACCCCGATACGACAGTCCGTGCGGCTCGGTTCTCGAGGCACGGAGCCCGCTCCTCATGCGCGAGCCGGTTCGCTACTTTCCGTACATCAAGCAGTGGGGCAAACCGGTCCACGAGGTGCTCGTCGCGCCTTTTTTTGAGGACGGCAACCCGGTGGGGACGCTGTGGGTCGTAAGTTTCTCGGAGACCAAACTTTTCGACGCAGAGGACCTGCGACAGCTTCAGAGCCTGTCCACGCTGGCCGGTGTGATGGTGCAAACGTCGACGACCATGCGCACACTCAAGGTGGAGCGGGAGCGCAAGGAGCGCTTGCTGGATGACCAGGAGAACGCGCTCAAGACGATGACCGCCTTGTTCGACCAGGCGCCGGGCTTGATGGCAATCCTCAAAGGACCCAGCCACCGCTTCGAAATTGCGAACCGGGCGTATCACGACTTTGTCGGCCAACGCGACATCATTGGCAAGCCGGCCTTGGAAGCGCTACCCGAATTGACGAGTCAGGGGTATCGAGAACTGTTGGACACGGTCTTCCAGACCGGTCAACCCTACGTGAGACGAGCGGCTCCCATTCAACTGCAACGCGTCCCCGGTGAGCCTCCTGTCGACCTTTACCGCGACATCGTTTATCAGCCCATTCAGGGCCACGATGGCACGACGCTAGGAATCTTCGTCCAAGGCCATGACGTGACCGACCGGGAGCGGGCACTTAAGGCGTTGGAAGAAGCGGACGTTCGCAAGGATGCGTTCCTAGCGACGCTGGCGCACGAGTTGAGGAATCCCTTGGGGCCCATCCGGGTCGCCTCGCACTTGCTTGGGCGCTCGGTCCCGGAGAGTCAGCAACCGATGGTGGCCATCATCGAGCGCCAGAGCGCCATGCTTGCGACCCTTGTCAATCAACTGATGGACATCGCCAGCATTCGCAGCGGCAAGATAACTCTGGTTCGCGGGTGGACCAGCGTGCAGGACATCCTGGCCGGAGCAATGGAAGTGGTTCGCCCGCTGCTGGATGCGCGCCGGCACATGTTCGGCGTGGAGATGCCCGAGAAGCCGCTGCCCTTGTTCGCCGACCCCGTGCGATTGACGCAGGTGCTTTCCAACCTTCTGACAAATGCAGCCAAGTACACGCCGGACGAGGGAAGCATTACGGTTGCTGTGACGGAAACGCCGGACGAGATAGCGATGTCAGTGCGTGATAGCGGCATTGGCATCGACGCTGCCATGCTCCCGAGGGTCTTCGACATGTTTTCACAAAGCGCGCAGTCACTGAATCGGGCCGAAGGCGGCTTGGGAATTGGGTTGGCGCTGGTGCGACAGCTCGTCGAGTTGCACGGCGGCAGGGTGGTGGCCTACAGCGCAGGCGTCGGCGAAGGCAGTCAGTTCACGATTCATCTGCCAAAGACGCACGACGAAAGACTCTAGCTACCGCTTCAGCGCAGTCTTGGCCTGCCCCCGTCTAACACAATCCCAAAGGATGCTCCCCGCGGCAAGTTGCTGCTGTCCCTGGCCTCTCAATCAGCGCCTTGCGCAGCCGCCTGGGCCGACCGAGTGCTTCTCCTCCCGGCTGAGCTGCCGGAAACTTCAAGCTTGAGCAGGGTAAGTCCTTTGCGCCCGGTCTCTGTGAGCACGAGGCGCTCGTCGTCCCAGTCCATCCATTCCCGAGACACCAGTTCAGACACCACAGGTGCAGTCAGCGCGTCGGCGCTTCTTCTTCGCCTTCCGCTCACTGCCGTATCTTGGAGAAGGTCATGGAGGACTTGGGTGACCTCAGTTGCCTTGAACCGTTCTTGGCTGTTGGATGCATGCATTCCTGAGCTTCCCCGAAAAAGTGGTGCTGGGCCGGCACAGACGTTCGCCAGGCAGCGTCGCCCAAGCGCTGCAGCGGTCTTTGGGGCAAGCAGCGTTCCTGCCATTGGAGAGCACCTCGCATGGGATGCTTGTGCCCGTTGCGAGAAGCTATCCGACGCTGGGCGCCGACGACCCGAATCAACTTCTGACTGGTTGGCTGCTTACGCCGACCATGATTCAATCGCCCACTCGTGAAAGCACCTGCGGAGGAGACTATTCGGCGTGTGGCCAGTACCTGCTCGGCGGCTTTTTCGATGCGACCGCGCATTTGCATGTCCGCACTTGAGTTCCCATCGCTTCGGTGCGTCATGGTGGCCCTATGGCGATGTCTTATGCAGCGCACGTTCCCGAGCCGCCTTCTAGAAGGTGAGCCACGCTGGCGGTAGGAACGTGGAGGTACGTACGGCCAAGTGCGGCCCACGCCGCGGCCGCGTGCGCCCCGGGCAGCGCGAAATGGAAAGTCGCCCCACGGCCCACCTCGCCATTGGCCCACACCCGTCCTTTATGGCGCTGCACGATGCGCTTCACGGAAGCCAGTCCTATGCCAATGCCCTCGAACTCTGGCTCGCTGTGCAAGCGCGTAAAGGCCGTGAATAGCTGGGCCGCCTTGGCGGCATCGAATCCCACCCCGTTGTCGGCGACCGTGTAGATCAGCTCACCGTCGTTGACGGCGCCCCCAATCGTGATGCGCCGTTGCGGATTCCGGCGCGAGTACTTCAGCGCATTCGAGATCAGTTCATCCACACTTGTCGCAGCAGCCGATCATCTCCCAGCGCATTCGGCGACGGACCGACTCGCCAGTCCACCGGCTGCCCCTGTGGTCCGATCGTTAGCGACCGATCGCCTCCTTCACGCAGGCTCCCATATCGACTCGGTCGCACTGCATTGCAAGACTGTCCAGGCGCGCAAAGCGCAGGAAGTCTCCGATCAACTCCATCATGCGGAGCGCGCCCTGGTGGATGAACTGCATGTACCGCTCTTCTGTAGCGCTAAGTTTGCCGGCGGTCGACTGCTGCAACAGCTCGATGAAGCCCGTCACATGCCCCAGCGGAGTGCGCAGGTCATGCGACACCGACGCGCAGAAGGCGTCGAGCTCGGTGTTGGAGCGCACCAGCTCGTCGTTGCTGCGCCGTAACTGGCCGTTCAGCTCGCTCGGACAAGCGCGTCGTTTAGCGCCTACTCGAACGCGCAGCCGGCGCGATGGTGCTGCATGACAGCGGTCCTTCCTCCTGCACCACGATGAACAGTACAAATCCTCGCCGGTCGAACTCCAGTGCCTGTCATGCGCGCAGGAGGTCCAAGGATGAGCGAAGCGGGCCAGAACCTCTCAGCGCTGAGTCGCCGCTTCATAGCGATCGACTACGGCCGCCTGCATCCGGTAGCCGCTCGCACCCATTGCCGAGTCTTGCCTGAAAGTCTTCAGGGTGCCGCTCACCCACACTGTGTCCATCGAACGATAGCCCTTCACCGGCTTGTCCAGGAGGACATGCACGATCTGGTTGGCCGGCGGCGGCGGGTTATGGATGCAGGCGCCGAAGTAAGGAACGAGCAGGAACTCCTTGAGCTCGTCCTTCACCTGCTCCAGCGGCACCACATAGCCCGGCAGCTTGACCGCTGCACCGTCCAGCGTGTCGTTGGTGGGCGCAGTGTTCCAGACCCTGCGCATCTCGCGCATCGCCTCGAGAACCCGCGGGTTGCTGTCGTCGAGCATGCCCAGATTGCCCATGCCACGCAGGCCCTTTAGCGGGTCCCAGCCTTCGGGCACCAATTCTTCCCACGCGATCTCGTGGAATGCGGCGGACGAAGCGGCAGGAGGCTCCGTATCGGCGGCCCGCATCGGCGTTGCGACAAGGAGCCCGGCTACAAACGGCACGACCAGGAGGCGCATCTTCATCGTTCAAACCCTCGGAGAAAGCCCGTCGATCAGCGACAGGCGGTAGGCGCGAATGCCGGGCAGCAGGCTGGCCAGCCAGCCGCCGACGAGCACGCTTGCGACCAGCAGCACCT
>NZ_JACDCW010000170.1 GCF_013817345.1 Methylibium sp. | reverse complement strand
GAAGCTGGCGTCGAGCCCTCGGTGGGCAGCAAAGGCGACAGCTACGACAACGCGCTGGCCGAGACAATCAACGGGCTGTACAAGGCCGAACTGATTCACCGGCGTGCACCCTGGAAGACCAAGGAGGCGGTGGAGCTGGCAACGCTGGAATGGGTCGCCTGGTTCAACAACCACCGACTGCTGGAGCCGATCGGCTACATCCCGCCCGCAGAAGCTGAAGCAAACTACTACCGCCAACTCGTCAGTCAAGCTGCCACGGTGGTGGCCTGACTTAAACCAACGGGCCTCCGCGATACCCGGGGCGGTTCACTTCACGCAGCGCAGCGGACCCATGGACCGAACCCGTGAACGGGCTCGGTCGGGGCGCATCCGGCGGCTTGGCAGCGGCCTGAATTCCGATGATCAATAGAACCCCAAAACCGGCCCCGACGCCGGCGCCGCGGCAGGCCGTTTCAGGCTGATCGTGGACGATTGGCTACATTCAACCGAGAACTTGCGCGCGTAGGACAACTACGTGACGCGTCCGCGTCGAACAACGCTTCGTGGACATCTGCGTTATCGATCCCACTGTCCGGTCTGGGGTGTCGTCTGCCCGTCAAGGAACGGCTTCAGTGCAGTGGGAGATCCGCGCTTGCCCACCGGAGCAATACAGCGCAGAAGATCCTCGGCGATCTTCACATCGCCTCCTTCGCTCGGCACGCTCGGCACCGTTACCTCGTCTCCCGGATGCCCGTTGGGAACGCACAGGCTCGGGTGATCGAAGGGGGCGCGCTGGAAGCGAACCCGGTCGTCCGTCAAGGAGAGCAGGAAAGCGACCAGATCGTCCTGCTGGGCTTCCGAAAGCCCCAATGGCTGGATGTCAGGATCCAAGTCCGCTTGGTTCTCTTTCGCGAAGTCGCCGCCACGGTTGTAGAACTCCACCACCTGCTTGAGGGTGGAGTTGCCACCATTGTGGAAATAGGGCCCGGTCAGCTCGACGTTGCGCAAGCCTGGCGTCTTGAACGCACCATCCACGGCAACCCGGTCACCGGCTTGAACACTCGGCTCCTTGTCCGGGTCGAACTGATTGCCGAGCAAGCGTGTCTTGCCCAGTTGAGCGATCCTCGTCTCCGATAGCGGGTTGCCGAACGGATCTTTGCCGCCCACGCCCAGGTCTTCGGCTGTGGGACGCACCCCGATGTTGTAGAAGCCGTTGTCATAGACCGCCTCGCCCCCGTTACCCATGACCATTCGCTCCAGGCGTTCGTTGAGCACATTGCGAACGGAAGCGTTCGTCAACTCCGCCCCACCGTGGCAGTTGATGCACTTTCCCTGTCCGGTAAACACCTTCAGTCCACGACTCTGTTGAGGATCGAGTGCAGTCCTTTTTCCTTCCAAAAATCGGTCGAAGGGCGTGTCGTCTGAGACCAGCGACGCTTGGTACAGCTGCAGAGAAAGGCCGAAGAACAACGCGAAATTGGCTTCGATGTGCTCGACGCTTTGCTGCCCTCTGGGGCCACCTGCACCGCCCGCGCCTCGTCCGCCGTTTCCACCGTTTGCACCGCCAGGGTCTCCCACACGGCTCGCCCGCCGAATCAGGTCCATCGAACGTTCTTGAGGTGTCATTTTCGCGGGACCATTCTTCCAGTACGCGGGCTGGAAGGCCTTGCGGATCAGGTCACCATAGGACACCTTCAACCCATTGCCGCGGGGATCGGCGAGGGGGCCAAGTACGCTGTCTGCCTGATGCACCTTTTGCTTGCCGAGTGGCTTGACCTCGAGCAGAGTGCGACCCAGCTCCACGAACGACCTTCCATTGCAGGACATCTCGAACGCGCTCAAAGGAGGACCCGACGCCTGTGACGCAAGGCTGGAGAACGGGATGGCTACAGCAATTTGCTGCAGCTGGCCGTTCACGGCTTTGAAAACGAATGCGTTCGGATTCCTGAGGCCAAACGGATCTCCGCCGTTGAAGTCGTTGACGGCGCGCCCGTCCCAGAAGTTTCTGAAGTTGAAGACAGCATTGATGGTCGTTGGTGTGTTGCGAGGCTCGACTTGCCGCACATTTACCCCGCCCACATGGAACCCGTTGCCGCCTTCGTCGACCCTCTCGGACAGGTTCAAGCAGGTGTCCGGGTCTTTTCCACCAGCGCTGATGAAGTCCGCACGGAACACCCCCTGCGATGAGGCCACGTCATTCTTGTCTGATCTGCGTGAGTCGGCGCGATCCGGATTCAAGTGCTTCGTAAACGGAAAATCCTCTTCACTCAGCTCATGGTTCGGACCGCCAACCTGGAACGTCTTGTCGCCGGCCAGCAAGCCCGGACTGAGTTGATTCTTGATGCGGTTGTCGGCGCCGGCATGAAAGTGACAGCTGGCGCAAGCTTGTTTGCGATCGCTGCCGACCTGAATGTCCCAGAACAGCGCCTTTCCGAGTTGAATCGCTGCACGCTTGTCCCGCACATACTCGTTCAGGACCGCATCGGGCGGACCAGGAACGCGAACGGTTTTCAGCGAAGCAAGTGACTGGACGTCCACTTGGTCTTGAGTCCAGACAGTCCCGCTCGAGAGCGCTCCTGCGACTGCAACACCGAAAAGCCCGAAAGCGATAGTTTTGGATCGGCGAAATAGATACGGCTTGGAAAACATGGGCATCCCTTACGAGCGATGTGCCAGACGACTGTGCTTGCTGGTAAAGCGTTTATATGTAACGCTTGTAAGCGGGTCAATCGAATGTGCACCGGCTCCGTCCGTTGCACCACAGAGAATGCGAGATCCTCCTCGGGAGCGCGATTTGCTCCGACGAAGTCATTTGTACGGTGCGAGACATAGGCCGCAAGGGCGGCCCGCGCGGTGCGCAGAGAACATGCTGGCCGTGCCCGCGACGCGAGGACGCCGGGCCGACGCCGCGAACACGCTGGAGGTCGATCGCAAGTTGCCGGCACACCTGCCGCGTGACTCGAAGGTCTACCGGCCCGAGGCCAGCGACGACCACCACGACGCGAAGGGCCAGGCGTGCGGCTGCACGGCTTGCGGTGGCCGTCTTCGCCTGATTGGTCAGGACATCTCGGAGCAACTCGAATACGTTCCTGCGCACTTCAAGGTCATCCGCCATGTGCGTCCGAAGCTCGCCTGCGTGGCGTGCGAGACGATCTTCCAGGCAGCCGCGCCGAGCCGACCGATCGCGCGCGGCATGGCCGGCCCGGGGCTCATCGCCCATGTGATGGTGTCCAAGTATTGCGACCATTTCCCTCTTTACCGGCAGAGCGGCATCTATGCCCGCGATGGTGTGCAGATCGACCGCTCGACGATGGCTGGCTGGGTGGACAACGGCGACGCACTGCTCGACCCGCTGGTGGCTGCGCTGGGGCGCTACGCGCTGGCCGGCGCCAAGGTGCACGCCGACGACACGCCGGTTGCGGTGCTCGACCCCGGCCGTGGCCGAACCAAGACCGGGCGACTGTGGGTCTACGTGCGCGATGACCGCCCGGCTGCAGCCAAGGACGCACCAGCGGTCTGGTTCCAGTACTCGCGATCAGAGCGCCCATGAGCCGACATCGAGACCAGGCCGCCGGGCAGCTGCCGCTCGGCTACTCACGCGGCCATAAGCGGCTGCTGGTGAAGGTCGGCTATACGGCGCCTCGCCCGGGGCCGGCTACTCAGTCGGGTATTCGAGAGCGACCTCGAGCACCGCCCGAACTGCAGAGGGCGGCTCAAGGTCATCGCGGCGCATCACGCCGCGCCAGTGCGCGATGCTCGACTTCGCGACGAAGGGGACATCGGCGCGATCACCGCGTTCTTCGGGCTCAGCAACCGGACGGCCAAACTGAGCGCGATGCGGCCGAACGACGAGTTCTACCTGATGGGCCGCGTGCCCAAGCCGCCGAAGCCGGATCGGGCCGGCGGCTGACTCTCCGCCCGCCGCCGGCGCGGGCGAGCGATCAGTCCGGAGATCCGTCCGGGCGCTGCTGCAGCGCGTTGATCCGGACCTCGATCGGCGGGTGCGTCGACAGCAGCGCCATCATCCCGGCGCCGCGGCTGTTGATGCCGAAGGTCTTCACGGCCTTCGGCAGCTCGCCCGGATCGACGCCACCGAGCCGCGCCAGCGCGTTGATCATCGGCTGCCTGCGGCCGAGCAGCCGCGCCGAACCGGCGTCGGCGCGGAACTCTCGCTGGCGCGAGAACCACGCGACGATGATCGCGGCCAGCACGCCGAGCACCATGTCCATCACGATCGTCGTGACGTAGTAGCCGATGCCGACGCCGCGATCGTTCTTCAGCAGCACGCGGTCGACGAAGTAGCCGACGACGCGCGAGATGAACACGACGAAGGTGTTCATCACCCCCTGCAGCAGCGTCATCGTGACCATGTCGCCGTTGGCGATGTGGGCGATCTCGTGGCCGATCACGGCCTCGACCTCCTCGCGGTTCATCGCCTGCAGCAGCCCGGTGGACACCGCGACCAGCGCCGAGTTCTTGAAGGCGCCGGTGGCGAAGGCGTTCGGCGCGCCTTCGAAGATCGCGACCTCGGGCATGCCGATCTTCGCCTTCTGGGCGAAGCGCTCGACGGTCGTGACGATCCAGCGGTGCGTCGGATCGGTGGAGTCGTTGATGACCTGCGCGCCGGTCGACCATTTGGCGACCTTCTTGCTGATCAGCAGCGAGATCGTCGCGCCGCCGAAGCCTATCAGCGCCGAGAACGCCAGCAGCATGCCGAGGTTCAGCCCGTTGGCGGTCAGGAAGCGGTTGACGCCCAGCACGCTGGCGGCGACGCCGAGCACCAGCATCACGGCGAGGTTGGTGACGATGAA